>JBBRPN010000060.1:0-18096 GCA_038227925.1 Caulobacterales bacterium
AAGACCGCCGAGAGCCGCAACCGGCACGGCTGGACCACCCTGGGCGACGTGGGCTGGCTGGACGAGGACGGCTACCTCTTCCTCACCGACCGCAAGAGCTTCATGATCATCTCCGGCGGGGTGAACATCTATCCCCAGGAAATCGAGAACCTGCTCATCACCCATCCCAAGGTCGCCGATGTGGCGGTGATCGGCGCGCCGCACGAGGAGATGGGCGAGGAGGTGGTGGCCGTGGTCCAACCCATCGACGGCACCGAGGCCGGCGAGGCTCTGGCGGCCGAGCTTTCCGCCTTCGCCCGCGCCAATCTCTCCCACATCAAGGCGCCCCGGCGGATCGACTTCATGGCCGAATTGCCCCGCCACCCCACCGGCAAACTCTACAAGCGCCTGATCCGCGACGCCTATTGGGGCAAGGGCGGCGGGACGATCGTGTAGCGGGAAAGTCCCACCCTGGGGTTATTCTGGCGCCACCGCTGCACGGTCATTTTGAGGAGGTCCCGATGCGGCGCCTGCGCTCGATTCTGGTCGCTACAGCTTTAGTCCTGCTGATGACTGCAGGGGCGGGGATCATCTGGGAAAAAGTCGCGGAAGCTCAGGACGCCAAGCGCAATCCGGCTCCGGGCCGGCTCGTAGATATTGGGGGTCGGCGCCTGCATCTACGCTGTGAGGGTCAGGGCTCAGGACCAACGGTCGTCATGCTCTCCGGCGGCGGCATCCCGGCCGTGGCGTCTTACGCGTTACAGGATCGCATAGCGGTCCATGCGAAGGTTTGCAGCTACGACCGAGCGGGCCTTGGCTGGAGCGATTCAGCGGGACATCCTCTGAGTTTGTGAGAGCAGGCGGCCGACCTGAACCGCCTCCTGAATCGGGGCGGAGTTTCCGGCCGCGTTATTCTGGCGCCCGAATCTTTCGGCGCGTTAATCGCCCTCGACTATGCGGAGCGGCATCCCGATCGGATCACTGGCGTGGTTTTCATCGATGGCTCCGAGCCATCGACATGGTTCCCCACCGTCGCCAAGGAGGGGACTTGGCGTTCGCGGGCGATGGAAAATTTGATGCAAGTCGGTTGGCGCCTCGGCGTCGTTCGCCTGATTCTGCCACGCCTTGAACCCTCGTGGGCTAAAGCTCTGCCTCTGAAAACTCGCGCCGAATTTCGTACCGTCTTCTCGCGCCCGAACCCCGGTTGGGGAGACGCCCTCGACGCGTATGATCGAACCCCACCCAGCCATCGTCCGTCATCCACGCCAGGCTCTCTGGGCAAGGTTCCGGTGACGGTGATCCGGCATGGCGAGGGTCCGACTTCCATAGGCTCGGCGTTCGAAGCGGTGTGGCCTGAGGCACAGGCGCGGCTAGCGAAGCTCACAACTGGCCCTTCGACGACCGTGGTGGCGGACGCGACAGGTCATGCCATTGCGCAAGAGCAGCCAGACCTCGTGGCAAATGTAGTTCGCGATGCGATCAAGGCATCGACAACAACGCAATGACGGTGTCCACCGCGCGCCCAGAGCGCATATTTCCAACGCGCGACGACCCGCCAACCGCCCATAGCGGCCATTGGGATCGGAGCCGGTCTCAGATTCGCCACCAGCAGATTTGCAATTTCTCACCCGCTCTGTCACACTAGTCTGACTAGTTGATAAGCGGATGATCGCGGGAAAATGGACGACGGCACGGTCTGGCAGCTTCAGAGCGCCAAGGCGCGGCTCAGCGAGGTGGTGCGCCGCGCCATCGACGAAGGCCCTCAGCATGTGAGCGTACGGGGTGAACCGGCGGTCGTCGTCGTTTCCGAAAAGGCCTATCGACGGTTGACTTCCAAACGGGCGTCGATCGTCGACCACATTCTCGCCGGCGAGCCGTGGCCGGACGATCTCGTGGATGCGATCAACGATCGTTCGACCGATCCCGGCCGCGACATCGACCTCTGATGTATCTGGTCGACACCAATGTAGTCTCCGAAGCGCGGCGGGGCCGGCCCGAGGCGCGCGACTGGCTGCGGTCCATCGACTCCGAGCGGGTGTTTCTCAGCGTGGTGACCTTGGGCGAGATCATGAAAGGCATCGCCAAAAAGAGTCGATCGGACGCCGCCGCGGCGACTTCCCTGCATCGCTGGCTGGAAGTGCTGCGGGTGGATCACGCGGGACGCATCCTGCCGATCACGGATAGGGTCGCCATCGAGTGGGGCCGCATCGCCGCCTTACGTCCCAGAGGGATGGCTGACGCCCTTATCGCGGCGACCGCCGTTGTCCATGGCCAGATTCTCGTCACCCGGAATGTCATCGACTTCGACGACCTGAACATGCCGATCCTCGATCCGTGGAACCCCTCCTGAAGGAAAGTCCGCTTGCCGCGTCGCGCCGGGGCGCCTAGAGCATCCCTATCGATCAAGGGGTGCGACAGCGATGAAGGCGGTCGAGTTGAAGGATCTGGCCGGCCTGGTCGGCCAGGAGGTGGGAGTCTCGGACTGGCTGGAGATCACCCAGGAGCGCGTCAACCAGTTCGCCGACGCCACCAGCGACCATCAGTGGATTCACGTCGATGTGGAGCGCGCCACCCGTGAGATTGGCGGCCCGATCGCCCACGGCTATCTGACCCTTTCGCTGATACCCCATCTGTCGGCCGGGCTGCTGGCGGTGAACGGGATCACGCGGGGGATCAACTATGGCTCCGACAAGGTGCGCTTCACCAGCATGGTGCGGGTCGGCAAGCGGGTGCGCCTGCGCCAGAGCCTGATCGCCGTCGAGCCCAAGGCAGGCGGGGTGCAGGTCACGAGCCGATGCACCATCGAGATCGAGGGCGAGGAGCGGCCGGCCTGTGTGGCGGAGACCATCGGGCTGCTTTACGGCGGGTAGGGGGCGGGCCGTTTTGGGCTCTTCGCCGCTGAATCGGTCGTGAACGCGCTGGCGATCTTGGCCGGTGTTTCGGGCGCGACCGCGGCGGACGGCGCGTCGAGGAGGGCCACCGTCTCGCGGATGAATCTAGCCTGGGTGACGATGCCGATCTCCAGGTTTTCGCTGTTCAGCTCGACCTGCTGGGTCAGCATGCCGGCGATGAGCTGGGGTTCGGGCGCGCCGGGCGCGTCGGACCGGCGGTGAAGGCCGTCCTCCAGATAGACCGGCCCGCCGGAATTGCCGGGAAAGACGTGAAAATCGAGCAGGAAGGTCGGGAAGGCGCTGGACGGCCCCAAGGGATAGGAGGCCACCCGCCCCGAGCGCAGGATGGGAAAGCCGGCCGGATTGGCGGAAAGGCCCTGAGGAAAGCCCAAGGCCATCATCTCATCGCCCGGGCCCAGTTGATATTTGTTGAAGGCGTCGTCGCCGGCCAGCCAGTTGAGGGGAATCGCCGCCCTGGCGAAAGCCGGCGGGGCGGCGATGGCGATACAGGCCACATCGCGCGCGGCATGATGAGTCCAAAGCTCCCGGCCGCCTTGGCGAATGGCGATCTTCTGGGGCGCGTAGCGCCACGATCCGTCCGGCGCCTCGACGCGGAAGCCCACCGTCGCCTTGTCGCCGGGCATACGCTCGAACACATGGTTGGCGGTGACCAGGACCACGCGGGGCGTTCCGTTCGGCGTCGGGTCGGAAAGCAAAAAGCCCGTCCCGACCGTCCGCGTGCCGTCGCCCAGCGGTTGTTCGACCTGGACGGTGGCCGAAATCAGATCGAGGGACATATCCAAGGCCATCGACACCCCCTACTCACCCGCGGCGATTCGCCCGCGACCCCGCGGCGCCTATTTGACCAAAGGCGAGGCGGCGCACAAGCTGTCTTCATGCCGCGCCATCTCACTCTCCCAAGAGCTAACGAAACGTGACCGCGGCCCCAAGGAAACTGGCCCTGATCACCGGCGCCTCGGCGGGGCTGGGCGCGGCGTTCGCGCGGGCCTACGCCCGGCGCGGCTTCGATCTGGCCCTGGCGGCGCGGCGGCTGGATCGCCTCAAGGCGCTGGCCGGGGAGCTAGCCGCCGCCCACGGAATCGAGGCCTTCCCGATCGGCGTCGATCTGGCGGTGTTCGGGGCCGAGGCGAGCGTACTGGGCGCGGTCGCGGCGCGCGGTCGCGGCGTGGATGTGCTCGTCAACAACGCCGGCTTTTCCATTCCGCAAAGCTTCGCGGCGGTTCCGTGGGAGCGGCAGCGTGATTTCCTGATGACCCTGGTGGTCAGCGCCTGCGGCCTGGCGCACGGAGTCATTCCCTCGATGGTCGAGCGCGGCGGCGGGGCGATCATCAACGTCGCCTCGCTGGCCGGCTTTTCGCCGGGAATGGCCGGCCACACCCTCTATCCGGCCGCCAAGAGCCTGGCGATCAAACTTTCGGAGTCCCTGCACGAGGAATATGCCGCCAAGGGAATCCGGGTCACCGCCCTTTGCCCCGGCTTCACCCGCACCGAATTCGCCCTGGCCAACGGCACCCAGGCCGCGATGGACGCCTCGCCGAGATTCTTCTTCCAGACCGCCGAGGCGGTCGTCGAGACCGGCATCCGCGCCAACGAGCGGGGCCGCGTGGTGGTGGTTCCCGGCTGGCACAACAAACTGGCGGCCGCCCTGCTGCGCTATCTGCCCGAGCCGCTGGTCAAGACGGCCATTCGCGCCGGCTCGGCCAGATTTCATCTGGAAGCTTAAGGGCGGCCAACCGCCTTCCAACCGGGCGAGCTGAGCGAGAGGGTTGGAGCCGGCGGCCTTCGAATGGCCGCCGGCCCCGCGCGCCGATTCCGAACAGGATTCAATTCCGAGACGATTCCGCCTTGGATCTTCCTGTTTCAGGGGAAACTATTTGCCCATGTCCATGACCTGCCAGAAGCCGTCGCGAACGAAGGTGCGGTATTTGTCGAAGCCGTTGGTCAGGGCCACGCCCTTTTCCTTGCTCATCACCGCGAGGTTTTCCTGCAGTATGGCCTGGTCGCGCGCCTTGTCGGGCTCCAGGGCCGACAGGGAGGTGAAATGGGTCACCAGCATGACGTTGGCGCCGTTTCCGCCGGGGTCAATGCGCACCAACACGAGGTAACTGTCGATCAGGCCGTGCTTTTTGGCGATCTCCTGGCCGGGGATGAGAGACGTCTTGAGGCCGACCAGATAGTCGTCGATATGATTGGGATCAACGTGGATTTCCGCAACCTGCCAGGCCCCTTTCTGAGGGGTGTAGTCCTTGTAAGGTTCCGCCCAGCCCAGGCTGGCCAAGGACAGAGTCGCGGCGGCGCAGGCCGCCCCAAGAATGAATTTCATACCAAGCTCCCACGGTTGCGGCGCTCGCGGCGAATGAGGAGCATCGGCGTCCCCCTCGCCCGCGCCAATGGTCCAGCTTAACACGATTTGTCCGCGCCGCCACGAACTCCATTTCGTTGTTTTGGCGCGATCTCACGTATAGGACGGTTCATGCGCGCGTCCCTCCCCTCAAAGGCCCTCGCCGGCGTCCGCGCGACCGTCGGTCGCATCCCCCTGGAGAACATCTCGGCCCTGGCCAGGGACGCCTTGGGCGACCCTGGCGTCATCCCCCTGTGGTTCGGCGAAGGCGATGTCACCACACCGGCCTTCATTGGCGAGGCGATGATGCGCTCGGTCCAGGCCGGCCACGTCTTCTACGCCCATCAGAACGGCGTCCCGGAACTGCGCGCCGCTCTGGCCGCCTATCTGAGCGGATTGAACGCCCGTCCGGTCGAAGCCGACCGGATCACCGTCACCGCCAGCGGCATGAACGCCTTGATGCTGGCGATCCAGCTCATAGCCCAGGCCGGCGACAACATCGTGGTCGTCGATCCGGTGTGGCCCAACATCGGTGGGACCGCGCGGCTGGCGGGCGCGCAGGTGCGTTCGGTGCGCATGGACTTAGGCGCGGGCGGCTGGATCCTGGACGTGGACAAGGTCGCCGCCGCCCTCGACGGGCGGACGCGCGGCGTCTTCTTCGCCTCGCCCGGCAACCCGACCGGCGCGGTGATCCCCATGGAGACGCAGGTCGCCCTGCTGGATCTCTGTCGCGCGCGCGGCGCGTGGCTGATCGCCGACGAGGTCTACAACCGCTTTCTGTTCGGGACCCGCGCCGCCCCCTCGATCCTCGACCACGCCGAGCCGGAAGACCGGCTGCTGGTGGTGAACAGCTTTTCCAAGTCGTGGGCGATGACCGGCTGGCGCCTGGGTTGGCTGGTCCACCCGCCCTCGCTCGGCCCCACCATGGCGATGATGGTGCAATACACCAACAGCGGCGTGGCCACCTTCATCCAGCACGCCGGCGTCGCCGCCCTCGAGGAGGGGGAGCCATTCGTCGCCTGGATGCGGGACTACTGCCAAGCCGGCCTGGAGATCGTCCACGCGGCCCTGGAGGGCTTCGGCCGCGTCCGCCTGGGCCCGCGCCCCGCCGCCGGCATGTACGCCTTCTTCGAGGTCGACGGCCTCCCTGACTCCCGCGCCGCCTGTCTTTCCATCCTGGAGAAGACCAAGGTGGGCCTGGCGCCGGGCGCCTTCTTCGGGCCGGGCTCGGAGGGCTTTCTGCGCATCTGCGCGTGTCGGTCTCCGGAGAGCTTGAGGGCAGCCATGGCGCGCCTCGAACCGACGTTGAGGTAAGGGATGCCAGGCGTGGGGAGCCCACGTCCGCCATCCGAAGACGGTCATTTTTCGGCTAGCGCGCTGGCAGCTTTGCGCCAGGATCGGACTCTCGCGTCGATCCAAGAAGCGGATATTCGCTCGCTCCGTCTCAAAGTCTCGCCGACTTTGGCGCGCCCGCGCGCTGTCGATGGCGCAGATGTTCCACAATGGGCTTGGATCCAGCATATAGCACTATTGCATCTGAGTCTGCGGCCAGGACATCGCCGCCTGTCTCCCCTCTTTTGCCCGCTGGAACATGGCCCTCAACCCCCTGACGACGGCAGCCTTTGATCGTTACCGGGCGAGCGCAGAACTCAAGGGGATGCATGCCGACGCGCCAAGGTATGATGGGGACTCTGACCAGCTGACCGCGGCCGACGGGCTGGAAGAATGGCTGGACGGTGTGTCTGGCGGATCGACTTCAAAGGGTCGTATCCCGGTCGTGTCCGCAAAACCGGAAGATGTGCGCCTTTGGGTCGTCACGCCAGAAAATGTTCTACACGCCGTTGAGATCTGCGCCTTCGGCGCGGAGCGGGAGGCCGGGCGTTTGAAGCACAGCAATCTCACGGGCGGTGCCGACGCATTTTCAGGCGGGGAACTTGTGTTTATCGACGGGCAAACAATTGTCGTCAATGGATGCTCCGGCCGCTATCGGGTTGGCAGCACGGCGGAGATGAAAGCGCTGGCTGGCCCCTTCCGAGCGTCCGGTTATAGAGTTTGGAATATGGGCTACAGCACCGACACCAATCGCCCGGCCCTCTTCGGCACCCAGGATCCTGAGTGGGTGGCATGAGCGACGCAAACGTGGCTCTCCTGGACCGAGTGTTTGGCCCTGACTCAAGTGGCAACACCCCGGAAGCGCGTGCGCTGAGTTCGAAGCGCGAGTTCGTGAGAGGACAGACAATGCTCGCCGAGGCGAGCCCCGAAGCGACGGGCCGCCGACTGAGCGCGCGAGAAGCTCTAAAAATCTTCGGATTCGAGGTTCTGCGTTCAGCTGTCGAAGACGGGCAGGTTGCGCTTGTGCGCGACAAATTCGAACCCGCCACCACGATCCGCAACCGGCGTGAAGCCCTCAGATTCACCCCGGAGCGCTTCGCCAGGCTCGTCGGCTTAAAGGCTTCGCTCATTCATCGTGCCGAGACGCCCGGAGCAGTGTCGTCGATCCATCTGCTCGATCGCCTCTCCCCCTATCTCGCGATCGACGAACGGTACCTGGGCTTCAACCCCGGCGTAAGCGCGGATGCCAAGCTTGGCGTGCGGTTCCGCAGACTCGCCCACTCGGACGAACGTCCGACCGGCCTAGCACCAGCGGCCGTCGGTGCCCTCGCCGAAGCCGCTTGGGTGATCGCGCGGCAGGCCTCCCTCGCCGAGGACGTAGGCGAGAAAGGGTCCGATTTGCGACGCCAGTTTGCACCAGACTCCTCCTACGCGTTTCCGACCTATGCGGTTGGCTACCGCCTTGCACAGAGGGCGCGAAGGTTGCTGGGGCTGGAGCTAGGAGAGCCAATCCTCAATCTTCGCAAGCTGATCGAAGATGAGTTGCGCATTCCGCTCATCGAAACTGAGCTCGGCAACATTTTGGCGGGTGCGACCATCGCCAATGGTGATCATCGCGGCATTGTGGTCAACATTCAGGGCCGCAATGAAAACGTCTGGGTGCGTCGGATGACACTCGCCCACGAGCTAGGCCACCTACTTTGGGACCCGGTCCAAAAGCTCGAAAGCCTAATGGTCGATAGCTACGACGACGTCGAAGGAGTTCCGGACAGACCGCAGGATCCCGTCGAGATCCGCGCCAACGCCTTCGCGGTGGCGTTCCTGGCACCCCCGAGCGTCGTCGAACACATTATCCGCAACACTGACGACCCCTGGGATGCGATTGCCCAGATTAGCGAACGCTTCGGAATCAGCATCACCGCGAGCCGGGCTCATGTGCAGAATCTCTGTCAGTTTCGCGTGTCGCATTCCGGCCGCCGGCAATTGCCTGGCCCCTCGGAGGAATGGAAAGCGCGCGAGGATTACACCAATGACTTTTTCCCCCTCCCGGGCACGCCGATCTCACGCCGGGGACGGTTTGCGTGGACGGTCGTCCGCGCGCTGGAAGAGCGAATGATCTCGCTCGACACGGCGGCAACCCTACTAAAGACGGACGTTTCGACGCTGGATCAGCGCAAAAGCGACGTTCGCAACGTCACGGCACCCTAGGCACCAGTCACCGAAAGAAGCGCGTCAACCACGCAGACGCTGCCGAACAAAAATACGGACGACGGACAGACGCGGAATATTCAGGCCTCCAGATCATCTCGTCAATGCGGCGACAGGTTATCCATGTGGGGTTCGTGTCGTTCGCGGTTCACTTATCGGCTTTCGGCCTCTGCCGGCGTCCGGTGCCATGGCCGGCGCTCGATTTCCCAGGGGCGTGCGCGAGGCTTGCGGCAAAGGACGGGGACAGTAAAGTGAACATCGACAACCCAACGAACGAAGGACAAGCGCCATGGCCGATTTCGGCGGGGCCGATCTGGGAGCCTTCCGGGCCGAGGTGAAGGCGTGGCTGGCGGCCAACTATCCGGCGGAGCTGCGCGATCCGAAGACGCGGACCGATCCCGAGGCGACGTGGGGCGGGCGGGTGTTCGCGGGGAGCGACGATCCGCAGATCGTGTGGATGCGGCGGGTGGCGGAGAAGGGCTGGACGGCGCCGACCTGGCCGCGCCAATACGGCGGCGGCGGCCTGAGCCCTGAACTGGGGCGCGTTGTCGAAAAGGAAATCGCCGCCGGGGGGTATCGCGCGCCGCTGGCCTCCTTCGGTCTGTGGATGCTGGGGCCGGCGCTGCTGGAATACGCCAGCGAGGCCCAGAAACGCGAGCATCTGCCCAAGATCGCCGCCGGCGAGATCCGCTGGTGCCAGGGCTATTCGGAACCGGGGGCGGGCTCCGACCTAGCCAGCCTTTCGACCCGGTGCGAGGACGGCGGCGATCACTGGCTGATCAACGGCCAGAAGGTCTGGACCTCCTACGCCGACAAGGCCGACTGGTGCTTCTGCCTGGTGAGCACCGACATCGCGAAGAAGCATGAGGGGATCAGCTTCGTGCTGATCGACATGGCCTCCCCCGGCGTCGAGACGCGGCCGATCGAGCTGATCAGCGGCGGCTCGCCGTTCTGCGAGACCTTTTTCACCGACGTGAAAATCCCCAAGGGCAATCTGGTCGGCCGGGTGGGCGGCGGCTGGGAGATCGCCAAGCGCCTGCTGCAATACGAGCGTCAGAACATTTCCGGCGGTTTCGGAGCCGGCGGCGGCGCGGGAGGCGCGGCCGGCGATCTGGGCCAGATCGCCAAGCAGTATGTGGGAGTCGATGAGACCGGCGCGGTGGCCGACGCCGATCTGCGCGGCCGGATCACCCGCAACAAGATGGATTTTCAGGCCTTCCATCTGACCCTGGGCCGCATCGCCGCCGAGTCGCGGGCGAGCAATGGGCCGAGCGCCGCCACCTCGATCGTCAAATACGCCGCCGCCAACTTGGCCCAGGAGCGCTCGGAACTGATGATCGAGGCCATGGGCCTCCAGGGCCTGGGCTGGGAGGGCGACGGCTTCACCCCGGCCGAGCTCGCCGCCAGCCACAGGTGGCTGCGCTCCAAGGGCAACTCCATCGAGGGTGGCACCTCGGAAGTGAACGTCAATGTGATCGCCAAGCGGGTGCTCGGCCTGCCCGATCCGTCCGCCACCACCTCGCGTTAGGAAACCTAAGGGGGGCGCAATGGGCGTTCTGACCGAGGAACAATCGCTGCTGCGCGATGCGGCGCGCACCTGGACACGGGAAAAATCCCCGGTCTCCGCCTTTCGCAAGCTGCGCGACGGCGGCTCGGCGCTCGGCTACGACCCCGCCGTCTTCGCCGAGATGGCGGCCATGGGCTGGACCGGCGTGATCGTCCCAGAGGCCTACGGCGGCTCGGACTTCGGCTATCTGAGCCTGGGCCTCATCCTGGAGGAAACCGGCCGCACCCTCACCGCCTCACCCCTGGTGGCCGGCGCCCTGGCCGGGGCCAGCGCCATAGTTCTGGGGGGCGCGGAAGCACAGAAACAGGCTTGGCTTCCCAAAATCGCGGCCGGCGAAGCCGTGGTCACCCTGGCCATCGAAGAAGGCGCGCACCACGCGCCGGAGAAGGTCTCCCTGGCGGCGGGCCGGAGCGGCGACGGCTACAGCCTCTCCGGCGTCAAGACCTTCGTCCTCAAAGGCATGGCCGCCGATCTCTTCGTGGTGTCCGCCCGCGCGTCTGGAAAGAGCGGCGATACCGAAGGGATCACACTCTTCCTGGTTCCGGCCGACGCCAAGGGGCTCTCCCGCAAGGCTCTGAGATTGGCCGATTCGCGGGGCGCGGCCGTCGTCGCGTTCGACAAGGTGCAACTCGGGGCGGACGCCGTGCTGGGCGAGGAAGGCGAGGGCTGGGACCTGTTGGAAAAGACCCTCGACCGCGCCCGCGCCGGCCTCGCCGCCGAGATGCTGGGCGCGGCCGTCCAGGCGTTCGAAGCCACCCTCGACTATCTCAAGACGCGGGTGCAGTTCGGACAGGTCATCGGCGCCTTCCAGGCCCTGCAGCACCGCGCCGCCAGGATGTTCACCGACCTGGAGTTGGCCCGCTCCTGTGTCGAGGCGGCTCTGACCGCCATCGACAACGACTCGCCCGACACGGCCGAACTCGTCTCCCTGGCCAAGGCCGAGGTCGGCGACACCCTGCATCTGGTCACCAACGAGATGGTGCAGATGCACGGCGGGATCGGCATGACCGACGCCCACGACGCCGGCCTCTACCTCAAGCGGGCCCGGACGGCCGAAATCACCTTCGGCGGCGGGGCCTATCACCGCGACCGCTACGCGCGGTTGCAGGGGTATTAGGCTATTTCTTCTTACCGGGCGTGACCACGAAGGAGGACGTGGCCGGCGCGGGCTTGGATTTGGCCTGCTTGGGCTTGCGAACTTCCTTGTTGCCGCGTTTCTGGTCTTTATTGGCCATGATGGCCTCCCATGAGCTTAGGATCAGAAATAGCCGGTCTCGCCTTCGACCCGCACCTGGACGATCCGTCCCTGGCCCACGGCGGCACGGGCCAGTTTGGTCGCCGAGGCGACCACCTCGGCCTTGTCGCGGGCGCGGTTGGAATAACGGCCTTCGTGTTCGACGGCCCAGGCGCCGTCGTGCTTGACTATCTTGAATATCAGGGCTGACATGAAAACGCTCCACCGTCGCTGATCGGCGGTCAAAGGGACTATGCGCCCTTTGTGACGGCTTGGCGAGGGGGAGCGCGCTGGTCTCGACGCCTGATCGCGGTGGACTTGGCGCCTCGGCCGTGCGTAGACTGCCGCATTCATCGCGTCGGGGGGCGAAGAGATGGCTGGCGGGCGGGGATCCTGCGCGGTCGCGTGGGCGGGGCGAGGGGCGCTGGCCGCGGCGCTGATCCTCTCGATGGCCGCCGGCGGACAGGCCGCCGATCGAACGGGGCCCGCGAACCCGCTCCAGGCTTCGCCCGTCGCCGCGCAAGCCGACTATCGGATCGGCCCGCTGGACAAGCTCAACATCTCGGTTTTCCAGGTCAAGGATCTCTCCTTCGAGAAGCTCCAGGTGGATGCGGCCGGGCAGGTCCGGCTGCCCCTGATCGGCGCCGTGATCGCCAAGGGGATGACGGCCGGCGACCTTTCGGCCGAGATCGCCCGCCGTCTGGGCGAGCGCTATCTGCGTTCGCCGCAGGTCACGGTGGTGGTCGAGGAGGCGGTCAGCCAGAAGGTCAGCGTCGAAGGGGCGGTGAACGAAGCGGGCGTCTTCGACCTTAGGGGCCGGACCAGCCTCATGGAGGCCGTCGCCCGTGCCAAGGGCGCCTCGAAGACCGCCAACCTGCACCGGGTGTCGATCGTGCGCGGGGTCGATGGTGCGCCGCGGGCCGCGACCTTCGACCTGGCGGCGATCCGGGCCGGCAAGGCGCGCGACCCGGAAGTGATGGCCAACGACGTGGTGGTGGTCGAGGACTCCCAGGCCAAAGTGTTCTGGCGGGCCATGGTCGAATCCCTTCCCGCTCTCATCGTCTTTTCCTACTTCTGACCGTGCCCGAGCCGTCGCCGCTGACAGCCATCGGGTGGGGCGCCGAGCGCCCGGCGGATCGTGACCGGAGCGTCGAGCTCGACCTGGCTTCCTACGGCCGGATTCTGGCCAAGAACGTGTGGATTCTCGTTGGCGCGGTCGCCGCGGCCTTGGCCATCGGCGCCGCGGCGACCCTTCTGACGCCTCCGATCTATACCGCCCGAACCACCCTCCAGATTGACCGCGAAGGCGGCAAGGTGGTCGGGGCCGGCGATGTTTTCCCCACCGAACTGCTCGCCTCCGACGATGAGTTCTTTCAGACCCAGTTCGGGCTCCTGCGCAGCCGCTCCCTCGCCGAGCGAGTATCCCGAACGCTCGGACTGGCTCGGGGCGACGCCTTCATCGAGCGTATGACCGGGAAAACGCCGCCGCCGTTTTCATCGCCCGCCGATCGGGCGCTAAAGGTCATCGACCTGCTGCGAACCGATCTGGAGGTGATTCCCACGCGCGGCTCCCGCCTGGTGCGGATCGGTTTCAGCAGCCGCGATCGAAGGCTTTCGGCGGTGATCGCCAACGCCTTCGCTTCCAACTTCATCGCCGCCGGCCTCGATAGGCGGTTCGAGGCGTCGGCCTATGCGCGCGGCTTTCTCGAGCGCCGCCTGGCCGAAGTGAAAGGCCGGCTGGAGGCGAGCGAACGCGAATTGGTGGCCTACGCCGCCAGCCACGAGATCATCGCCTTGGCGCCCGCCGCGCGGTTCGGCAACCCCGACGTCGGCCAATCCCTGACCGGCGCCACCCTCGAGGCCTTCAACACCGCCCTGGCCGGCGCCAGGACCGAACGCATCCGCGGCGAGCAGCGCTGGCGCCTGGCGCGATCGTCCGGGGCCGGCGCGCTGCCGGAGGTTCTGCGGAACCCCACCATCCAGCAGATAAGCCAGGACCGCGCAAAGCTGGCGGCCGACTATCAGGACAAGCTGAGCGTGTTCAAACCGGACTATCCGGACATGATCGAGCTCGAGGCGCGCCTCCGGGAGACCGACCGCCAGTTGGCGCTTCAGTCGGACGCCGTCCGCCAGTCACTGCATAGCGAATATGTCGCGGCGGCGGCGAACGAGACCGCCCTGGCCGCTCAGGTCGACAGCCTCAAGGCCGCCGTCCTGGATTTGCGCGCCCGCAGCATCCGCTACACCATCCTGCAGCGCGAAGTGGACACCAACCGCGCCCTCTACGACGGCCTGCTGCAGCGCTACAAGGAGGTGGCCGTGGCCGGCGGCGTGGCCGCCAGCAACATCGCCGTCATCGATTCCGCGCGGCCCCCTCAACGCCCGTCGCACCCCAAGCCTTTGTTGAATCTGCTCGTCGCCGGCCTGGCGGGCGTAGTGATCGGCATCGGACTGGCGTTCGGCCGCGAAGCGCTCGATCAGGCCGTCCGCACGCCCGAAGAGGTGGAGGCGGAACTCGGCCTGACGCTGCTTGGGACCGTCCCGCCCCTCAAAGGCGGCGCCGCCCCCTTGGCCGCCCTGGCGGATGCGCGGTCACCCCTGGCGGAGGCCTACCAGTCCCTGTGTTCGACCTTGCGGCTGTCCTCGCCCGGCGGGTTCCCGACCAGCCTGCTGATCACCAGCGCGTGGCCCGGCGGCGGCAAATCCACCACCGCCCTGGCGATCGCGCACAACCTGGCCCGGCTGGGTCTTCGCGTTCTCCTCATCGACGCCGATCTGCGTTCGCCGTCGCTGCACACGATGTTGGGGGCGGACAATCGCGAAGGGCTCGGCGCGGTGCTGACCGGGGCGGCGCGGCTTCAAAGCGGCACCCAGGCCGCTCCTCAGGCCAACCTCTTCCTGCTGGCCGCCGGCCCGCCGCCGCCCAATCCCGCCGAGCTGCTGGCCGGCGGCCGTTTCGCGGCGGTGATCGCCGAAGCGGCGGCGGCCTTCGACCTGGTGATCTGCGATGGGCCGCCGATCATGGAACTCGCCGACGCCCCTCTCATCGGCGCGGCGGCGGCCGGGACCCTGGTCGTCATCGAGGCCGGCCGAACCGGCCGTTCCCAGGCGCGCTCGGCGCTGCGGCGGCTGGAGATGGCCGGTTGCCGCGTCCTAGGCGCGGTGCTGACCCGCTTCGAGTCGCCGCGCGGCGCCTACGACTACGGCTATGGCGGTCCCCACGCCGCGGCCTGACGGCGGGGCGCGGTCGATTGACTTGCGCCCCTCCGCTCCCTATACGACCGCCCTCCCCCTCCAAGACGGCCCCTTCCAGAAGACGCACGCCATGAAAGTCCGAAGCTCGTTGAAAACGCTCAAGACGCGCCACCGCGACTGCAAGCTGGTGCGCCGCAAGGGCCGGCTCTATGTGATCAACAAGACCAACCCCCGCTTCAAGGCCCGCCAGGGCTGACAGCCGGCCGGGCTCCCGGTTTCGCCCTCCCTCTCCTACCCTCCCCTCGCCAATCTCAGGAACTCGCCGCGGGTGCGGGCGTCGTCGCGGATGACGCCGGTGAGGTGGCTGGTGGTCAGGCTGGCGCCGGGGGTGTTGACCCCGCGCAGGGTCATGCAGCTGTGTTCGGCTTCGATGACCACGCCGACCCCCTTGGGCCTCAACACCCGGTCGATGGCCCCGGCGATGTCGGCGGTGAGCTTTTCCTGGATCTGCAGGCGCCGGGCGAAGCCGTGCACGACGCGGGCGAGCTTGGATATGCCGACCACCCGGTCGGTGGGCAGATAACCGACATGGGCGCGGCCTAGGACGGGGAGCATGTGATGCTCGCAGAAGCTGACCACCGGGATGTCGCGCAGCACCACCAGTTCGTCATAGCCGCCGACCTCCTCGAAGGTCCGCTCCATATAGTCCAGCGGATTGGCGTCGTAGCCGGCGAAAAGTTCGCGATAGGCGCGGGCCACCCGGGCGGGGGTTTCGACGAGACCCTCCCGGTCGGGATCGTCGCCCGCCCATTCAATGAGCGTGCGCACGGCGCCTTCAGCCTGCGCCTGGGTGACGGTGTGGCGTGTCAACGATGAGAATCCCTCTTCCGGCCAAGTCTTCTGTGGACAAGGCGGAGCGAGCCATGACTTAGCCCGCCGCCATCCCTAAGGTCCACGCCCCTTCCATTCGAACCGCGAGCGAACCCTTTCATGGCCGACGGCGCCCCCCACATCGACACCATCGACACCCCCGCCCAGGGCAAGCTGAAAAGCCTGATCGAGCGGATCGAACGGCTGGAGGAGGACAAGGCGGCGGTATCCGCCGACCTGAAGGAGGTCTACGCCGAGGCCAAGGGCGAGGGCTTCGATGTCAAGATCGTGCGCAAGGTGGTGCGGCTGCGAGGGCAGGATGCCGCCAAGCGCCAGGAAGAAGAGGCCTTGATCGATCTCTACATCTCGGCCATCGGAGGGCTGTGAAGCGAACCCCGCCCGATCCGCGGGCGCAGGCCAAGCGCTCCGCCCTGAACGCCTTGAAACGCGCCAAGCGGGCGGCGGATCGCGCCGGCGTCGATCTGTCCGACTGGGAAGGCGAGTTCCTGGGCTCGGTGGAAGACCGTCTGAACCTCTACGGACGCGCCTTCGGCGATCCGGAAAAAGGGGCGGCGGGCGCGGCGCTGTCGATCCTGCAGGGCGTCAAGCTGAAGGAGATCTCAGCCAAGGCCAAGGGCGCGCCTCGATTTTCCGCAAAGACGCCGGCGAATTCGCCGGGAACCTTTGGAAACCGGCCGCGTAGGGGATAGTCTTCGTTGCCCGAAGTCGCCCGGGGGGACGAGGCGCGCCGACGCGCGCAGGCTTGAAGGAACACGCCCTTGACCCCGCCGGCCGCCCTGATTTCCCTGGCCACCGCCTCGCCGCCGCACGAATTCGAGCAGCAGGCGGTGGGCGAGGCGGCGCGCGCCATGTTCGCGCACCGCTACCGCGACTTCGACCGCCTGTTCCCGATCTTCGAGAACGCCGGCATCGTCCGGCGCCAGGCGGTCATGCCGATGGAGTGGTATTTCCAGCCGCGAAGCTGGCCCGAGCGGACCCGGGCCTATATCGCCGGCGCGACGGAACTGTTCATCGACGCCGCCGAGAAGGCGCTGGCGCGGGCCGGCCTGACCGCCGGCGAGGTCGATACCATCGTCACCGTTTCCTCGACCGGCATCGCCACGCCGAGTCTCGAAGCGCGGGCCATGGGGCGGCTGGCCTTTCGAGCCGACGTTTCCCGTGTCCCGATCTTCGGCCTGGGCTGCGCCGGCGGGGTGACCGGCCTAGCAGTGGCGGCGCGGCTGGCCAAGGCGGCGCCCGGCTCGATCGTGCTCTTCGTATGCGTGGAGCTATGCACTTTGGCCGCGCGGCTGGACGAACTCACCCCCGCCAACATGGTCGCCACGGCTCTGTTCGGCGACGGGGCGGCGGCCTGTGTGCTCACCACCGGCGCCAAGGGCCTGCGGATCGTGGAGGGGGGCGGCGAACACACCTGGCCGGACACCATCGACATCATGGGCTGGAACGTCGATCCGGAGGGTTTCGGGGTGATTTTCGATCGCTCGATCCCCGCTTTCGCGACCGCCAATCTTCGCGGCGCCATGGAAGGCATCCTGGAGCGCATGGGGCTTGGCCTGGAGGACGTCGATCGGTTCGTCTGCCATCCGGGCGGCGCCAAGGTGATCGAGGCCCTGGAGCTTTCCCTGAGCCTCGGCCAGGGGGCGCTGGACCGCGAGCGCGAGGTGCTGGCCGATCACGGCAACATGTCCGCGCCGACCGCCCTGTTCGTGCTCGAGCGGGTGCTGGCCGACCCGCCGAGGCCGCGCCTGGTGATGAGCGCGCTCGGCCCCGGCTTCACCGCCAGCTGCGTATCGCTGGCGGCGTGATCGCCTCGATCCTCGTCCTGGCCCTGGTCACCGCGCAGCGGCTGGGCGAACTGATCCTGGCGCGGCGCAACACCCGCCGCCTGCTGGCCAAGGGTGGGCGCGAAATCGGAGCCGGCCACTATCCCCTGTTGGTCGTCCTTCACGCCGCATGGCTGGCCGGCCTGTGGGCGCTGGCCTGGGACCGGCCCGTCCGGTGGCCCTGGCTGGCGGCGTTCGCGGTCCTGCAGGGCCTGCGGGTCTGGGCGATCGCCTCCCTGGGCGAGCGCTGGACGACCCGGATCGTCGTTCTTCCTGGCGCGCCGCTGGTCCGGCGCGGACCGTATCGATTTCTGCCACACCCCAACTATATGGTGGTGGCCGCCGAGATCGCGGTGCTCCCCCTGAGCTTCGGCCTCGGCCTCTACGCCGCCGTCTTTTCCCTGGCCAACGCGGCCGTTCTCACCATCCGCCTGCGCGCCGAAACCCGCGCGCTCAAAGAAGGGCCCTTCGTGAGCGCCAATGGATCGTGACCCCGGCAAGGATGTGGAGCGCGACCGCCTGAGCGGCCGGGTGGCCCGCCTCGCCAAGGTGGGGGCGGGGCTTTCCGGCGCGGCGGCGACCTTCGGGGCCAACGCCCTGTTCGGCGGCGGCGA
>JBBRPN010000061.1:0-17267 GCA_038227925.1 Caulobacterales bacterium
GGTGAGGGCGGCGATCATGTCGCCGGCGTTGCGGGTGGCGGCGTCCATGGCGGCCATCTGGGCGGCGAAGAAGCCGACCTGGTTTTCCATCATCGCCGAGAGGATCTGGGTGGCGATGTTGCGCGGCAGAAGGATGGCCAGGATGGTCGCCTCGTCGGGCTCGTATTCGTAGGCCGAGCCCTTGAGGTCGATGGCCCGCTCTCCCGAGCCGCCGGCGATCTGGGCCGGAACCAGTTGCTTGGAAGTGGGAACCTGGCTGACCACCGAGGCGAACCGATTGAAGAACAGGGTGACCACATCGATCTCGCCGGCCTCGAAGCGCTGAATGACCGCGTCGGTGATTTCCCTGGCCCGATCCATGGCGGGCACGTTGCCGGCCTCGAAGAAGGCGACCTGACGCTCGCCGTGGAGCCGCTTGAGCTGGTCGCGCGCCTTGCGCCCGACCGTGATCATCGAGACCTCGCGGCCCTCGGCGACCCGAGAGGCCATATGATCGCGCGCGGCGCGCACAATGGAGGAATTGAAGCCTCCGGCCAGGCCGCGATCGGCGGTGGCCACGACCACCAGTTCCCGGCGCTCCGACCCGGTTCCGATGAGCAACTTCGGAGCGCCGGGGCCGGACACCCCCGCCGCCAGGTTGGCGATCACGGCGGTCATGCGCTCGGCGTAGGGCCGCGCGCTTTCGGCCGCCTCGCGGGCGCGGCGCAGCTTGGCCGCCGCCACCATCTGCATGGCCTTGGTGATCTTCTGCGTCGCGGTGACGCTGGCGATCCGATTTCGCAGTTCCTTGAGGCTGGCCATGCCGGGCTGGGAGTCTCTCGATGCCTAAGCGAAGGTGGCCGAAAAGGCGTCGAGGACCGCCCTGAGTTGACCCTCGATCTCGGGGGTGAGCGCCTTCTGGGTGCGGATGGCCTCCAAGAGGTCGGTGTGCTGGCCGTGCAGGCGGGCCAGCAGTTCGCTCTCGAAACGCTCGACCTGCGAAACCGGAATACCGTCCAGGTAGCCGCGGGTGCCGGCGTAAAGGGAGCAGACCTGCTCCTCCACCGATTGCGGCGAATATTGCGCCTGTTTCAGAAGTTCGGTCAGCCGCTCGCCGCGGGCCAGCATCCGTTGGGTCGAGATGTCCAGGTCCGAGCCGAACTTGGCGAAGGCGGCCATTTCGCGGAATTGGGCCAGCTCCCCCTTGAGCGGCCCGGCGGCCTGTTTCATCGCCTTGATCTGAGCGTTGCCGCCCACTCGCGAGACCGAGATGCCGATGTTCATGGCCGGTCGGATGCCCTGGAAGAATAGGTCGGTCTCCAGGAAGATCTGGCCGTCGGTGATCGAGATCACATTGGTGGGGATATAGGCCGAGACGTCGTTGGCCTGGGTCTCGATGATCGGCAGGGCGGTGAGCGATCCGCCGCCGTGCGCTTCGTTGAGCTTGGCGGCCCGCTCCAAAAGCCGTGAGTGGAGATAGAAGACATCGCCCGGATAGGCTTCCCGGCCGGGCGGGCGGCGCAGCAGCAGGCTCATCTGGCGATAGGCCACGGCCTGTTTAGATAAATCGTCATAGATGATCAGGGCGTGCATACCGTTGTCGCGGAACCACTCGCCCATGGCGCAGCCCGAGAAGGGGGCGAGGAACTGCAGTGGGGCCGGTTCCGAAGCGGTGGCGGCGACCACGATGGTGTAGTCCAGGGCGCCGCGCTCCTCGAGGGTCTTGACGATCTGGGCCACCGTCGAGCGCTTCTGACCGATGGCCACATAGACGCAGTAGAGCTTGGCGCTCTCGTCGGTGGAGGCGTTGATCTCTTTCTGGTTGAGGATGGTGTCGATGGCGATGGCCGTCTTGCCGGTCTGACGGTCGCCGATGATCAGTTCGCGCTGACCCCGGCCGATGGCGGTCAGGGCATCGACGCACTTGAGGCCGGTATACATGGGCTCGTGCACCGACTGGCGCGGAATGATGCCCGGTGCCTTGACGTCCACGCGGCGCTTCTCGGCTACATCGGTCAAGGGGCCCTTGCCGTCGATGGGTTCGCCCAAGGGGTTCAGCACCCGGCCTAGAAGACCCTTGCCCACCGGCACATCGACGATTTCGCCCAGGCGGCGCACCTCGTCGCCCTCGGCGATCTGAGCGTCGGCCCCGAAGATCACGATGCCCACGTTGTCGCGTTCCAGGTTGAGGGCCATGCCCTTCACCCCCGCCGACGGGAACTCGACCATTTCGCCGGCCTGGACCTGGTCCAGGCCGAACACCCGGGCGATGCCGTCGCCGACCGAGAGGACCTGGCCGACGTCGGAGACGTCCGCCTCGATGCCGAAGTTGGCGATCTGGGATTTGAGGATGTCCGAAATTTCGGCGGCGCGGATGTCCATGGAGGTGTCTTAGGCTCTCTTGAGGGCGAACTTGAGGGAATCGAGCTTGGATTTGAGCGAGGCGTCGTAGAGGCGCGAGCCGACCCGCACCTTGACGCCGCCGAGGATGGCGGGATCGACGCGGGTCTCGATCATCGGGTCCTTGCCGAGCGCGGCGCGCAGGGCGGCGGCAAGACCGGCGGTCTGGGCTTTGCTCATGGCGACGGCGGTCACCACATGGGCTGAAACGACCCCGCGCCGCGCCTCGGCGAGGCGGGCGAAGGCTTCGATGATGGGACTTAGCGCCGCCACCCGGCGGTTGGCGGCCAGCAGGCCCAGGAATTTGCGGGTCGTATCACAGAACGCAGCCCGCTCGGCGATGGCGGCCAGCCCTTTGGCTTTGTCCTCGGCCGACAAGGCCGGAGAGGCCAGCAGCAGGCGCAGATCGGCGCTGGCGGCGATCATGGCCTTGAGGGATTTGAGATCGGCTTCGACGGCGTCCAGGGCGTCGGTCTCGACGGCGAGATCGAACAGCGCCCGCGCGTAACGCGCGCCGACATCGCCTGCTCTGGAATCGTCAGCCAAGTGAAACCGCCCGGGTGTCTTGTGGCGCCGACCTTGGGCGGTCGCCCAAATCCGGCCTAAAGGGTTGATGCGCCGAAGAAAGCCGGCGGGCGCGCGGAGACGCGAACGCCCCCTCGCGGCGAGCCGGGCGCCTGATACCATGGCCCTCGCGGCGCCGCAACCAAGGGTGAACACCCAGGAGGAGAACAGGGGGAGGCGGGTGGCGGCGACCGCTCGCAGGGGATAGGTTCCGGCAACGGCCCAGATCGAGCCGATTTTGAAACAGGGAGGCGGCGCGATGCTCCACGGATCGATCCTTGTGATTGCCCTTCTGGCGACAGCCACATCCGCCTGCTCGGCGGCGCCCGTGCAGAATGGCGCCGCGGCGCTGGGCGATTGGCGGTCGGACGCGCCGGGGGTGGTTCGCCATATCACGGCGGCGGACATGCCGGCCCCGTTCGCCACGCCGCCGGCCGGAGCGCCGTCCAGTGTGGTCGCCCGCCCGCCAGGCGCGGCTTTGAAGACCCTCCCCGGCTTCACCGTCCAGCCGTTCGCCAAGCTGGAGGGCCCTAGGCAGATCCGCGTGGCGCCGAACGGCGACATCTTCGTGGCCGAGACCGACGCGGGCCGGATCACGGTGCTGCGCGCCGCCGACGGCGCCGCCTCCCCGGCCAAGCACGACGCCTTCGCCGAGGGCCTCGATCGGCCGTTCGGGATCGCCTTCTATCCGGCCGGCCCGAACCCTCAGTGGGTCTATGTGGCCAACAACAACTCCGTGGTCCGCTTCGCCTATCGCCCTGACGATCTGAAGGCGCGCGGGCCTGCACAGATAGTCGTGGCCAAGCTCGCCGGGAGCACCGGCGGTCATTCGACCCGCGACGTGGCCTTTTCAAACGACGGGCGGACCCTGTTCGTCTCCATCGGCTCCGGCTCCAATACCGCCGAGGGGATGGCGACCAAGACGCCGGCGGAGATCAAGGCCTGGCAGGCGGCCCACGCCCTGGGCGCGGCCTGGGGACGCGAGGAGGACCGGGCCGATGTGCTGGCCTTCGATCCCCTGGGCGGCGGGCGGCGCGTGTTCGCCACCGGCCTTCGCAACTGCGTGACGCTCAATGTGCAAAAGCCGACCGGGGCCCTGTGGTGCGTGGTCAATGAGCGGGACAATCTGGGCGACAACCTGCCGCCCGACTACGCCACGCGGGTCAAGGCGGGCGGTTTCTACGGGTGGCCCTGGTACTATATCGGCAATCACATCGACCCGGGGCACAAGGCCCAGCGCCCCGATCTGGCCGGCAAGGCCATCGTCCCCGATGTCCTGATCCAGCCGCACTCCGCGCCACTCGGCATGACCTTCTACAATGCGGGCGCGGGCGCGGCGGCCTTCCCGGCCAGCTATCGCGGCGACGCCTTCGTCGCCCTGCACGGCTCGTGGAACCGCAAACCGCGCACCGGCTACAAGGTGGTGAGGTTGACCCTGCGGGGCGGCGTTCCCACCGGCGACTACGAGGATTTCCTGACCGGCTTCGTGATCGACGACCAGAAGGTCTGGGGCCGGCCGGTCGCCGTCGCGGTGGCCCATGACGGGGCGCTTCTCGTCACCGACGACGGCGGCGACATGGTCTGGCGGATCGCCTATTCGCCCCACGCCGGCGGCGCGAAATGAAGCGGGTGTTTTCCCAGGTTGGCCTGTCGGCGGCGGTGATCGTCGCGGCAGCTTCGGCCGTGATGGCGCAAGCGCCTCCGAAGGGCGATCCGGCCGCCGGCGGGGCCCTGTTCGAGGACCGCTGCGTCATGTGCCATGTGGCGGCCGGCGGCGGCCAGGGACCCAGCCTCGCCGGCGTCTTCGGGCGCAGGGTGGGAACGGCGGCCGGCTTCCACTACACCCCGGCCCTCGAGGCGTCGGGAGTCACCTGGAGCGCGGCGGAGCTCGACCGGTTCCTCGCCGGCCCCGGCAAGGCGGTCCCCGGCACGGCCATGGCGGTGACCATCCGCGATCCGCGCCAGCGGGCCGATCTCATCGCCTATCTTGCGGCTCGCAAGCCAAAGCCCTGACGGACCATTTTGGAGGGATCGACATGGACTTAGCCTCGGACATCGAAACCGGGCTCCATGAAACCGAAGAGCGGCTGCTGGGCGAGCTGCGGCGTCTGCGGCGCGGCGCGCGCCTCGCCCTGGCCGGCGCCACCCGCGACGAGCGGCGCCTGACTCTGGGCCAAAGGGTGGCCGACAGGGTGGCGGCGACCATGGGCTCGTGGCCGTTCATCATCGTCCAGTCGGTGATCCTGCTGATATGGATCGCCCTCAACGTCACCGCCTTCGTGCAACGCTGGGACCCCTATCCGTTCATCCTCCTCAATCTCGCCCTGTCGTTCCAGGCCGCCTACGCCGCGCCGTTCATCATGATGAGCCAGAACCGCCAGCAGGACATCGACCGCGCCGCCGCCGAAACCGACCACCAGGTGAACATCAAGGCGGAGCTGGAGATCGAACTGCTGCACCAGAAGGTGGATCAGTTGCGCGAAAAGGAGGTGCTGAACCTGACCTCGGCGGTTCGCGAACTCGCCGAACTGGTGACCAGACTCCAATCGACGCCGTCCAGATCGGCCGAGGCCACCTAGCGAGAGCACCTGACGCTCGGCGCCTTCCCCGTCACGCCCTGGGCGAGACGCGCCATAACGGCACAGAAGCGCAATCGGAACAAAACGGGAATATTACTCCTGTCCCCCTTTCGTTGACCGTCCTGACCGTCGTTGACCGGGCCTCGGAAGGGTGCTTCATTCGCTCCTCGCCTCGGGCGATATCGCCGGCGGCAACAATGCCTTCGTGAAGATCCAGGCACAGACTGCCACCGGCAATTTCTCGAACGGCGCCTTCTACACCGGCAACAACGGCGGTGGTGACTTTTTCGCCCTCACTTCGGAGGTGCCCAGCCCCGCCAAATTGTCGGTCAGTTTCTGCGGCACCGTGGCGACGATGAGGATTGAGAGTTCCGCCCCCACCCAGGTCTACAATTTCGACTATGGAACCACCTTCGGCACCGGCGGTGGTCTCGGCACCTACGGCTCGGTGGCCCTGGACAACTACGCGAGCAAGCCCGGCGGTTGCTCGATCGATCAACGGGGGATCTGGATCAAGAAAGGGTCGCACCACGCCCAGGATCTGACCCAGTCGAAGTAGGCGCCTGAACACAAGGCCGAATGATGGGCCTCCAGCAGGCCTCGTCGTCAGTCACCCGCACCGGCGCGATCAGCCGGTGCGGGTGGTGGGGCTCACCCCTGGGGTGAGACACGGCAATTGGGGGCAGCTGGGTACGCAGGTTGGTTGCGGTGACAGTGCATTTAATTGAATATTTCAGTTGGGCACGACCGGGAGCAACAGGCCAAATGGCCGCCGAGGGTGTGATCTCGCCCATTCGCACCACTTGGTGAGTGTCCGGATCCGGCGTAGCGCCAATGCCTGCAATTGGCGCACCGCGGACGCTCCTACACGCGCCGCCAATGGGCGCTTCTCACCCTTGTGAGACGTTGGGAACGTCTATCCGTTGGCGCCGACGTGACGATGGTTCACGCGAGGTGGGAACGGCCATGCATGGGCGCCAAGCGTCAGATTCCATGCACAAGGCTCGGCGACGGAACCCGCCGGCCGCTCTTCGCGTTCACCCGCCGAGCGTCGGCCCGGCGAGGGTCGGGCGTCCTCGCCACTAGGAGAGACCATGGCCGCCACCGCGCCGAAGACCGCCACCCCCTTCCTCACCGACGTCAAGACCCTGCGGGCGCGGGCGCGCAAGGATATCGCCGACGGCGCCCTGACTCCCAACTACAAGGGCGACCCCAAGCACACCGTCGCCATTCTGCAGTCGGTGCTGGCCACCGAGATCGTCTGCGTGCTGCGCTATACGATGCATTCAATCACCGCGACCGGCATCTCCAGCGAAGGAGTGAAGGCGGAATTCGCCGAGCACGCCAAGGAGGAGCAGGAGCATATGATGGCGGTGGCCGAGCGGATCACCCAGCTCGGCGGCGAGCCGGATTTCAACCCGGAGGGCCTAGCCACCCGCTCGGCCTCGCAATATTCCACCGGACCTACCCTGGTCGATATGATCAAGGAAAACCTGATCGCCGAGCGGATCGCGGTGGAGCATTACCGCGAACTGGTCCGCTATTTCGGCAACGACGATCCGACCACCAAGCGGATGCTCCAGTGGATTCTGAGCGTCGAGGAAGAACACGCCGACGACATGCACGACCTGCTCGTCGCCCACGAAGGCCGGCCGATGCTTCCCAAGTGACGGCCCCGCCGCCGGGGCCCGCCAGGCGCCCGCGCGTGGTGATCGTCGGGGCCGGGTTCGGCGGGCTAGAAGCCGCCAAGGCCCTGGCCGGCGCGCCGGTGGGCGTGACGGTCATCGACCGGCAGAACCACCACACCTTCCAGCCGCTGCTCTATCAGGTGGCGACCGCCGCCCTGTCTCCGGCCGACATCGCCTGGCCGATCCGCGGCCTGCTGTCGGGCCAAACCAACGCCCAGGTGGTCATGGCCGAGGTGACCGGCGTCGACACCGCGGCGCGGCGGGTGGGGGCGGGCGATCTGGTGTTCGACTACGACTATCTGGTCCTCGCCACCGGGGCGCGGCCGTTCTATTTCGGCCATGACGACTGGGCCGCCGTGGCCCCCGAACTGAAGCGGATCGAGGACGCCACCCGCATCCGCCAGCGGCTTCTTCTCGCCTTCGAACAGGCCGAACTGATGGAGAACGCGGCGGACCAGCGCCGCCTGCTGACCTTCGTGGTGGTCGGCGGCGGCCCGACCGGGGTCGAGCTGGCCGGGGCGATCGCCGAGGTGGCCAGCGAGGCCCTGCCGCGCGACTTCAGCCGCATCGATCCGCGCACGGCGCGGGTGGTCCTCATCGAGGCCGGCGGGCGTCTGCTGGCCGCCTTCCCCGAGCGGCTGGCCGCCTATGCGCGGCGCACCCTCGGTCGCATGGGCGTGGAGGTGATGACCGAAACCGCCGTCACCGGGTGCGACGAGCGCGGCGTGGATCTCAAGAGCGGGCGGATCGACGCCGGCACCGTGGTCTGGGCGGCGGGGGTGTGCGGCTCCGACGCGGCGGCGTGGCTCGGGGCCGATCATGACCGGTCCGGCCGGGTGTTGGTCGAGCGCGACCTGAGCGCGCCCGGCCTCCCCGAGGTATTCGTGATCGGCGACACCGCGACCCTGACCGACAAAAACGGACGCCCGGTCCCCGGCCTCGCCGCCGCCGCCAAACAGATGGGCCGCTACATCGGACGGGTCATCGCGGCGCGAAGCCGAGGCGAGGCCGACGACGCGCCGTTTCGCTACCGGAACTACGGCGACCTGGCCACCATCGGGCGCAAGGCGGCGGTGGTCGATCTGGGGGCCCTGCGCCTCACCGGCCTTATCGGCTGGCTGTTCTGGAGCGCCATCCACATCTATTTCCTTATCGGTCTTCGCAATCGCTTCGTCGTCGCCTTCACCTGGGCGTGGAGCTATTTGACCCACCAGCGCGGCGCCCGCCTGATCCTTGGCGGTCGAGACATTGCCTAGACGGCCGTTTTGCGCTTTGAGGGGCGCGCGATTTTTCACTCTCCCGAAGGACCCATGAAAGACCCGCTCAAAACCGGATTCGCCGAACGTCTGGGGGCCCAGGCCGAGGCCAAGAAGGCCCTGGTGGCCAAGCTGCGCCCCAAGCCGACGGTGACCGCGCCGGCCTTCGAAGGCCGCGCCGAGGCCAAGGCGCGTGAACTGGAGGTCGTGCGAAAGGCCCGCGCCGAAGCCAAGGAGGCCGCCCGCTTGGTGGCCCAAGCGACGGCGGAAGCCGCCCTGGATGCCAAACGCGGCGACCGCAAGGAGCGCAAGGCTCTGACCAAGGCCGAACAGAAGGCCAAGCGCGACGCCAAATACGCGGCGCGCAAGGCCGGGCGGAAGTAGCGGGGGGAAGGTGGCGCCCGATGAGCGATCACGATCATCCCCATCATCGCGACCACGGGCAGGAACCGCCGTCCGACCTGGCCCTGCGCGTCAAGGCGCTGGAATCGCTGCTGGTGGACAAGGGGCTGGTCGATCCGGCGGCTCTGGACGCCATCGTCGAGACCTATGAGCACAGGGTCGGGCCGCGCAACGGGGCCAAGGTGGTGGCGCGGGCGTGGACCGATCCGGCCTACAGGGCGCGATTGCTGGAAGACGCCACCGCCGCGATCGCCGAACTCGGCTTCGGCGGACGCCAGGGCGAGCACATGATCGCGGTCGAGAACACGCCCGATGTCCACAACCTCGTCGTCTGCACCCTGTGCTCCTGCTATCCTTGGCCGGTGCTGGGCCTGCCGCCAGTCTGGTACAAATCCTCGTCCTACCGCTCGCGGGCGGTAATCGACCCGCGCGGGGTGCTGGCCGAATTCGACCTCGTGCTCGACGAGAAGGTCGAGATCCGGGTGTGGGATTCCACCGCCGAGGTGCGCTACCTCGTGTTGCCCGAGCGGCCAGCGGGAACGGAGGGCCTCGACGAAGCGGCCCTCGTCGCCCTGGTCAGCCGCGACGCCATGATCGGCGTGGCCAGGGTGGGCCTCGAAGCGTGAACGGGGTGCACGACATGGGCGGCCAGCATGGCCTGGGACCCATTGCCCCCGAGGCCGGCGAGCCGGTGTTCCATGCGCCCTGGGAGGCGCGCGTCCTCGCCCTCACCCTGACGGTCGGGGCCTGGGGTCGATGGACCCTCGACGCCTCGCGCCACCAGCGCGAGCTTATTCCGGGTCCGGACTATCTGCGCATGAGCTATTACGAAAAATGGCTCACCGGCCTCGTCGAACTGATGGTGAAGGCGGGCCTCGCAACCCGCGCCGAGATCTCCAGCGGAAACCCGGCGGCCGGCACGGTTCGCGCCTCGCCGCCCCTGACCGCGGCTCGCGTCGCCCAGGTTCTCGCCGCCGGCGGCCCCGCCAGCCGCGATGTCGCCGCCCCCCGACGCTTCGCCATTGGCGAGACGGTTCGCGCCCGCAACATCAACCCGGTCGGCCACACCCGCCTGCCGCGCTACGCCAGGGGCCGGCGGGGGGTGGTGGAGCGCGACCACGGGGTCCACGTCTTTCCCGACACCAACGCCCATGGCCTGGGCGAACAGCCGCGCCGCCTCTACGGCGTTCGCTTCAGCGCCCGCTCGCTGTGGGGCGAGGCGGCGGCGGGGCGCGACAGCGTCCATCTGGATCTGTGGGATGACTATCTCGAACGCCCCTGACGCGCCATTCGCCGAGCCATGGCAGGCGCAGGCCTTCGCCCTGACCGTCGAACTCCACGCGAAAGGCGCCTTCACCTGGCCCGAATGGTCGGCGGCGCTGGGCGCGCGCATCGCGGCGGCGGACGGCGGCGATTATTACGAACACTGGCTGGCGGCCCTGGAGACGATCCTGGCGGCCAGGGGCGTCGTCGAGCCCCCGGCGCTGGCGGCGCGCAAAACGGATTGGGAGCGCGCCTATCGCGACACCCCGCACGGCAAGCCGGTGACTTTGCCCTCTTTAGCTATTCCGCCGCGATAGAGACGGGCGCGGCCCGGGCGCCGCGCAGGAGACGGCCGGGCAACGCGCCGGTGGCTTCGCCGTCGCGATAGGTGACCTGGCCGGCGACGATCGTGGCCACATAGCCGCCGGCCCTCTGGATCAGCCGCCGGCTGGAGAGACGTCAAGAGTGAAAGGGCGGCGGCCGAGCGCTCTCTCCGCGCGCCAGCCGTCGGAGCCTGTCCCCCTATTCCCGCTCATCCCCGCGAACGCGGGGACCTAGGATTTTTCTGGCCTACACCGCCCCCGGCGCGGCGCAACGTCAACCTGGCCGCCCTGCTGGAACCGGACGAGGCGGTCGCCTGGTTCTCGGCGGCCCAGACCGGCCGGCTGATCTCCCTGATGGACGCGCGCAACCGGGCCAAGCTGGAGGCGGCGCGGCGGGCGCCCGAGCGGCGGGTGGGCGCGGTGTTTCGCCGGGTGCGGGCCGGCGGGCAGCGGGCAGAGGTGCGCTTCGACGGCGTGGCCGGCTGTCTGCGGACGCCGGGCGGCGGCTCTTCGCGCCAGGCGCTGATCGTCACCGAGGGCGGCGAGGCGCACGGCCGGTTGATCTCGCCGCGCGAGGCGGCGCGGCTGATGGGGCTGCCGGAGACCTACGTTCTACCGACATCGGCCAACGCCGCCTTGCATGTGGTCGGCGACGGGGTGGCCTTGCCGGTGGTGCGCTGGCTGGCGAGGACGGTTCTCGAGCCCCTGCTCTTGCGGCGCGACAAGCCGGCTGCAAAAAAATCCCTGGCGGCGTAGGGTTCCGGCGCGGCGCTCGGCCGCCCCTTGCACGTCCCTCGCGAGACCGCCCATGGACTTCGCCGCCCAGACCTATGACGCCGCCCGCTATAAGCGCGGCGGACGGGGCAGGATTTACGACTCCATCCTCGACACCATCGGCGACACCCCGCTCGTCCGCCTGCCCAGGCTCTCGGCCGAACTGAAGCCCAAGGGGGAGGTGGTCGCGAAGCTGGAGTTCTTCAATCCGCTGGGTTCGGTGAAGGACCGGATTGGGGTGTCGATGATCGAGGCCATGGAGGCGCAAGGGCTGATCGGCGAGGGAACCACCATCGTCGAGCCGACCAGCGGCAACACCGGCATCGCGCTGGCCTTCGTGGCGGCGGCCAAGGGGCTGAAGCTGATCCTGGTCATGCCCGAAAGCGGCTCAATGGAGCGGCGCAAGATGCTCCTCATCCTGGGCGCCCGGCTGGAACTGACGCCCGGCGAAAAGGGCATGGCCGGGGCGGTGGCGCGAGCGCGCGAGCTGCTGGCGGAAATCCCCGGCGCGGTGATGCCCCAGCAGTTCGAGAACGAGGCCAATCCGCTGATCCACCGGGTCTCCACCGCCGAGGAGATCTGGAACGATACCGCCGGGGCGGTGGACGTGGTGGTCTCGGGGGTGGGAACGGGCGGGACGCTGACCGGCGTCGGTCAGGTGCTCAAGGCCCGCAAGCGCTCGGTGCGCATGGTGGCCGTGGAGCCGACCGGCTCGGCGGTGCTGTCGGGCGGCCAGCCGGGCCCGCACAAGATCCAGGGGATCGGCGGCGGCTTCGTGCCGGCCATCCTCGACCGCGGGGTGATGGACGAGATCATCCAGGTGACCAACGAGGATTCCTTCGACATGGCCCGCCGGTGCGCCCGCCTCGAGGGCGTGCCGGTGGGAATTTCCTCCGGCGCGGCCCTAGTGGCGGCCTTCGACGTGGCGGCGCGAGCGGAGATGGCCGGCAAGCTGATCGTCGCCATCGTCCCGAGCTTCGCCGAGCGGTATCTGTCGACGGCGCTCTTCGAGGGACTGTGACGGCCAAACCGTGACCGACGTCTACGGCCCGGACAAGCGCTCGGCGGTGATGCGGCGGGTGAAGGGGCGCGGCACGGGGCCGGAGATCGCGGTTCGGCGGCTGATCTGGTCTCTGGGCGGGCGCTATCGGCTCAATCGCGCCGACCTGGCGGGCAAGCCCGACATCGTTCTGGCCGGCCGGCGCCTGGCCATCTTCGTCCACGGTTGCTTCTGGCATGGCCACGACTGCGCCCGCGGGGCGCGGGTCCCCAAGGCCAACCGCGACTACTGGACCGCCAAAATCGCCGGCAACCGCGCCCGCGACGTCACGGCGCGCGCCGCCCTGGAAGCGGCCGGCTGGCGGGTCGAGACGGTGTGGGAGTGCGCCCTGAAAGACCGCGAGGCCCTGGCGGCGCGGGTGGCGGGGTGGCTGGCCGCTACTCCACCACCACTTCGGTCGTGACCGAATTGGCGATGAAGCAGGCCTGGTGGGCGCCGTGGTGGAGGGCGGCGAGGTCGCCTGGGGTGGGGCGCGGATCGCCGGCGAAGTCGAACACCGGACGCAGGACGACGCGGGTCATGGCCATCTTGCCGGCGGCGTTTCTGGCCAAGGTTCCCTCGGCGGCGTCGCGGTAGGCGGCCACCGTGAAACCGGCCCGGGCGGCCAGATCGAGGAACCACAGCATGTGACAGGCGCTCAAAGCAGCGGTGAACATTGCCTCCGGATCGACCGCGTCGGCGCGCGACCAAGGGGCCGGAACGATGTGCGGCGAGGGCGAGCCGGCCACGGTTACCCCGCCGTCGAAGTAAAGGGTGTGGGCGCGGCTGTAGCGGCGTTTGAGGAAATCGCCCCCATCCAGGGCCCACTCGACCGTGGCGTGGTGGATGGACATGATCAGAACCCCTCGGCTGGAAAGCTCATCATGGTCGCCGATCCGGTTTGAAGCTTGGCGAGGCGCGCGCCCCCGTCCGGCAACACCCGCTCGATGAAATAGCGGCCGACGATCAGCTTGTTGGCGTAAAATGGATCAGTCTCGCCGCCGGCAATCCTCGTCATAGCCGCTTTGGCCATCAGGGCCCACATATAGGCGAGGCCCGTGAGACCGAAGAGGTGCAGATAGTCGGTGGACGCGGCGGCGGCGTTGTCCGGATTGGCTAGGCCGTTCTCCATCAGCCACATGGTCGCTTCCTGCAATTGCGCCTTGACGGCGGCCAGGGCCTGGACGAAAGGCGCCAGCGCGGTATCGCCCGTGTGCGCCTCCACGAAGGCGTCGATCTCGGCGAAGACGGCCATCACCGCGCGACCGCCCTTGGCGGCCAGCTTGCGGCCGACCAGGTCGAGGGCCTGGATACCGTTGGTTCCCTCGTAGATCAGGGCGATGCGGGAATCGCGCAGGTATTGGCTGACCGGGAAGTGTTCGGTGAAGCCGGCCCCGCCGTGCACCTGCATGGCGTCCGAACAGATGGAAAAGCCGCGGTCGGTGAGATAGCCCTTCAGCACCGGGGTCAAGAGGCCCATGGTGTCTTCGCCGGCCTGCCGCACCGTTTCGTCCGGGTGCTGATGGGCGAGGTCGCCGCGCAGGGCGGTCCACAACAATAGAGCGCGGCCCGCTTCCAGGACGGCGCGGGCGTCCATCAGCATGCGGCGCACGTCTGGATGGACGAGGATCGGATCGGCCGGGCCGTCGGCGTTCTTGGGCCCGGTGAGCGAGCGGCCCTGCAGGCGCTCGCAGGCGAACCCAGCCGCCGCCTGATAGGCCGCCTCACCCTGGGCCAGGCCCTGCAGGCCGACCCCCAGGCGGGCCTCGTTCATCATCACGAACATCAGGGCCACGCCCCGGTTCTCCTCGCCCACCAGCCAGCCGGTCGCCGCTTCGTAGGCCATGACGCAGGTGGCGTTGCCGTGGATGCCCATCTTCTCTTCCAGGCCGGCGCAGGCGACGGCGTTGCGGGCGCCGAGGCTCCCGTCCGCATTCGGAATGAATTTGGGCACGATGAACAGGCTGATGCCGCGCACCCCGGCCGGCGCGCCCTTGATGCGGGCCAGGACCAGATGGACGATGTTGTCGGTCAGATCCTGCTCGCCGCCGGAAATCCAGATCTTCTCGCCGCTGATCTGGTAGGCGCCATCGCCGGCCGGGACCGCCTTGGTCCGCAGCAGGCCGAGGTCGGTGCCGCATTGGGGCTCGGTGAGATTCATCGTGCCGGCCCACTCGCCCGAGGCCAGCCTGGGCAGATAGAGCGATTTCTGGGCGTCCGATCCGCCGTTGAGGATGGCCGAATAGGCGCCGTGGGTGAGGCCCGGATACATGGAAAAGGCCATGTTGGCCGACGAGCTCATCTCGCTGAACGCCAGGCCGACCACCGAGGGCAGACCCTGGCCGCCGAACTCGGCCGCCGCGCCCAGGGCCGGCCAGCCGCCCGCGACCAGCGCCTCGTAGGCCGCCTTGAAGCCGGTCGGCGTTGTGACGGCGCCGTTGGCATGCCAGACGCACCCTTCCTTGTCGCCGACGCGGTTTAGCGGAGCCAGAATCTCGGCGGAAAACCGGCCCGACTCTTCCAATATCTGTTCGATGAGATCGAGGGGCGCCTCGGCGAAGGCGGCCAGATTCCCATACTGGCCGATGTCGAGGACCTCGCGCAGGAGGAAGAGGTGCTCGCGCACCGGCGGTCGATAGGCCATGGCGGGTCTTTCTCGGGGCGGCTCTATCGGGCCCCCAGCGCCTCGTGGCGCCCATCGACGCGAGGACGGATCAGCTTGTCGTATTCCTCGGCGCTGGGCAGGAGGTCGGGGCGCGACGCGGCCAGCTTTTCCTCCAGCTTCGCGCAGGCGTCGGTGAGTTCGGCGATGGCCTGATCGATGTCCTCGCGTTTGCGCTCGAGAGCCGCTAGGCGTTCGCGAAACTTGCGCAGCGCCTTGGCGTTCTGGGCCGCCCCGCCGTCACCCTTGTCGTAGAGTTGCAGGATTTCGCGGATCTCGGCCAGCGACAGGTCCACCCGCTTGCCGCGCAGGATGAGTTGCAGGCGGGCGCGGTCCTTGTAGGAATAGACCCGGTTGAGGCCCTGGCGGGCCGGCGCGAGCAGGCCCTTGTCCTCGTAGAAGCGCAGCGCCCGGGGGGTACATTTGAATTCCAGGCAAAGCTGGCGGATGGTGAAGGTGCGTTCGGGGCGCCGTAGCTCGCCGGGCATGATGGGTCTCCTGGTGGCCGCCCCCGGGATTTTCCATCCCTCGGCGTCGAGGCTAGTCCGCCTTTACGCGAGCGTCAACGTCAACGCACGAGGCCGCTTCCTTCGGAGTGGATGCGCGCTAAAGTAGGCCGACGCCGCAACCTCGGGGGGGCCACCCTTGCTGATCCGCTTCATCCTCCATGCCCTGGCCACCGCCCTGGGCTTCTGGGTCGCCTCCAAGCTGATGCCGCACGGCGTCGTGATCGACAGCCTGGGCAGCCTGCTGGCCGCCGGTGTCCTGCTGGGCGTGGTCAACGCCCTGGTGCGCCCGGTCCTCATCATCCTGACCTTCCCGCTCACCCTCCTGACCCTGGGGCTCTTTCTGCTGGTGGTGAACGGGTTGATGGTCGCCCTGGTGACGGTGTTCCTGCGCGGCGTCCACATCCACGGCCTGTGGCACGCCATCCTCACCGCCTTCGTGATCAGCCTGATCAGCTGGGCGGCCGGCGGCCTGATCGGTTCGAGTGGACGGGGCTGGCGGCGGTAGGGGGTTTCGACCGAAAGGAGAAACAGCTTGGCGGCTGTTAAGGCGGCCCGCGCTCGGTCAACAGCTTGGTGACGATGCTCTTCAGGCCGGGAAGGGCTGCTTCGACGATTCGCCAAACGCGATCATGGCCAATGGTCGCATAACCATGGATCAGGACGTTGCGGAAGGCGATGATCTCGCGGGCGTCGGGAATCCGCCCCGCCAACTCGGGATCGACCTTTGCCAGTTGGCTCAAGGCTTCGCCGATGATCTCGAACTTTCGTTCCACGGCGGAGTGGACGATTTCGTTCCGGGAATAGGTTTCCCGATCCATTCCAGTAACAAACTCGAGGATCGCGTCGGCGGCCTGCTGAATATCCCAGAGGTAGGCGCGCGCGTCACGCCGCATAAACCACCTCGCGCGCGCCGTCGATTCCAGCAAGGATGAAGGGATTTTTGACCGCCCCGGGCTCCACCAGATCGACGGAACGTCGGAGCAATTTTTTCAGGTCTTCCGCGAGTCCAAAAAACTGCGTCAGGGGCGATAGGGTGCTTGCCGGCTCGAACGCGACCAGGAAGTCGGCATCGCTGTTGGCCGGATCGAAGTCCGTTCCACGGGCGGAAGAGCCGAATACTTCAAGTCGCCGAACGTCATAGCGACGGCAAAGCTCGGCGATCTCGGCACGGCGTTCCTCGATGACCTTGTGCATGTGGCCTCCGGCGGGGTCGGCATCCTTGCCGTCATTCCGCACGGTTCACAATACCAGCGAACCGCCCACGAAAAAGGGCGGGACCCTTCGGCCCCGCCCTTCCTGGTATCAGACGTTGAGCGCGGACTTTAGAAGTCCATGTCGCCCATGCCGCCCATGCCGCCGCCGCCCATGCCGCCGCCGGCGCCGCCGCCGCTCGCCTTCTTGGGAGCTTCGACGATGGCCGCTTCGGTGGTGATCATCAGGCCGGCGACCGAGGCCGCGTCCTGCAGGGCGGTGCGAACCACCTTGGCCGGGTCGATGATGCCGGCCGCGATGAGGTCGCAATACTCCTCCTTCTGGGCGTCGAAGCCGAAGGTGGCGCTGGCGTTGTCCATCACCTTGCCGACCACGATCGAGCCTTCCACACCGGCGTTCTCGGCGATCTGACGGATCGGGGCCTGCAGGGCGCGCCGCACGATGGCGATGCCGGCGTCCTGATCGGGGTTTTCGCCCTTGAGGCCTTCCAGCGCCTTGACCCCCTTGAGCAGGCAGACGCCGCCGCCGGCGACGATGCCTTCCTCGACCGCCGCTCTGGTGGCGTTGAGGGCGTCATCGACGCGGTCCTTCTTTTCCTTCACTTCCACTTCGGTCGA
>JBBRPN010000062.1:0-16787 GCA_038227925.1 Caulobacterales bacterium
CGATGCCGCGCTGCGCCCGTTCGACATTGTAGTCGGCCGACTGCAGCAGCTTGAGGATGATGTTCTCCACATCCTCGCCGACATAGCCCGCCTCGGTCAGGGTGGTGGCGTCGGCCATGGTGAAGGGGACGTCGATGATTCGGGCCAGGGTCTGGGCCAGCAGGGTCTTGCCGACGCCGGTCGGGCCGACCAGCAGGATGTTGGACTTAGCCAGTTCGACGTCGTTGTTCTTCTGGGCGTGGTTGAGGCGCTTGTAGTGATTGTGGACGGCGACCGAGAGCACCTTCTTGGCGTGCTCCTGGCCGATCACGTAATCGTCGAGCACCTCACGGATCTCGCGCGGGGTGGGCACGCCGTCCTTGGACTTGACCAAGGTGATCTTGTGTTCTTCACGGATAATGTCCATGCACAGTTCGACGCATTCATCGCAGATGAACACGGTCGGGCCCGCGATCAGCTTGCGGACTTCATGCTGGCTCTTGCCGCAGAAAGAGCAGTAGAGGGTGCTCTTGCTGTCGCCGCTCGCGGCTTTGGTCATCGTCGCTTCTCACTCTCGAGCGGCCGGCGCCCAGCCGAACGCCCACTCCTGTCCCCGGCGCCCGCCTTCTTCGAGCCCGCGCGATCGGCGCCGCGAGTGTCTCCTTCTTGACATTCCCCGATCCGGGCGCGGATCACAAGCCTATCATGGCGCGGGGGCCGCATAAGGCGGCGGGGTGTCGCATTTGGGGCGCCCTCCATTCCACGCATTTAGGGGGCCGGTCGGATCATGGAAAGGGGGCTGGCGCCGGACCGGGAAGAGGGAGCATTTCGCCCGCTGGTGGCGTTCGATTTCGACGGGACCCTCACCTGCCGCGATAGCTTCCTGGCCTTTCTGGCCTGGCGCGCCGGACCGCTTCGCCACGCCCTGGGCATGGTCCGCCTGGCGCCGGCGACCCTGACTTACCTGGCCGACCGCGACCGCACCTCGCTCAAGGCCGCCGTGGTTCGCGAATATCTGAAGGGCGCGCGGCGGGCCGATCTGGAGATCGAGGCCCAGGCCTTCGCCGCCGCCGCCTCGCGCGGGCTGTTTCGGCCGGACGCCCTGCGCTGCTGGAAGCTGTGGCAATCGCGCGGCGCGCGCCTGATCGTCGTCACCGCCTCGCCGGAGTTCGTGGTCGCGCCGTTCGCCCGCGGCCTGGGGGCGGACATGCTGATCGGCACGCGGCTGGCGTTCGACGAGGCGGGCAAGGTGACCGGCGGCTTCGAGGGCCCCAATTGCCGGGGCGCGGAAAAGGTCGTCCGCCTGAAAGAGGCGTTCGGCGACGCGGTGCGCCTCGAGGTCGCCTATGGCGACAGCGCCGGCGACGTGGAAATGCTGGAACTCGCCGACGAGGCGGGAATGAAGGTGTTTGGGGAAAAGCCGTGAAACACGCGGGCGCGGAAGCCGGCGATCACCCCGCGTTGCCGCCTCAAAACCGCGACGCGGTCAGCTTCACGTCCGCCAACGCCCAGGCTTGATCGAAGGCCCGCCGTATCTCGCTCGCCTCCTTCCGCCGGCCTTCGGCTTGAAGCGCCTGGAAGAGGCCGAACAGCGCCCAGCCGTCGGCCCGGTAGGTTTTCAGGCTTTCGCGATAGACCGCCTCGGCCTCCGACGGCCGGTGATCCTGGATCAGGGCGGCGCCGAGGATATGGCTGACCGGTTGGTGCCAATAGGGCGGCTCACTATACGGCAGGGCCTTTTCTAGCGCCGCCGCCGCCTGAAAATGCTTCACCGCGTCACCCAGGCGGCCCGACTTGCGGGCGATTTCGCCATCCAGCAGCGCCAGCGACAGATCGACCATCCGCGTCGCCGGCATGCCGACGCGGTCATAGCGACCGAAGTCGGCGAAGATCAGCTTGGCCAGGCGGTCGCGATCGCGCCGCTGCGCCGCGCCTGGCGAGTTGATGGAGAGTGGCGCTCCCCGCCGCCCCCAGGCCGACGACGATGACGTCGGGCCTCATTCCTCCAGGCTCAGCAGGCTGGCGTTGCCGCCGGCCGAGGTGGTGTCCACGGTGTAGGTGCGCTCGACGCAGAAGCGTGGCAGATAGTGCGGCCCGCCGGCCTTGGGACCGGTGCCCGACAGGCCCTCGCCGCCGAACGGCTGGACGCCGACCACCGCGCCGATCATCGAGCGGTTGACATAGAGATTGCCGACCTTGGCGCGGGCGCGCACCGCCGCCGCCACCGCGCCGATGCGGCTGTGGACGCCCAGGGTCAGGCCATAGCGGGAGGCCATGACCGCATCGACCGTCGCCTCCAAAGCGCCGCCCTTCCAGGTGACCACATGCAGGATGGGGCCGAATACCTCGCGGTCGAGTTCCTCGATCCGATCCAGGCGGATCGCCGTCGGGGCGACGAAGGCGCCGCGCTCCAGCCCCTCGGGTAGAGGGCAGGTGTAGAGGATGCGGTCCCTCCAGCGCGCCAGATGGGCCTCGATCGCCTCCTTGGCGGCGGCGTCGATCGCCGGCCCGACGTCGGTCGCCGGGTCGGCCGGATCGCCGATCACCAGCTCGGCCATGGCCCCGGTCAGCATGGCCAGGGTCGGCTCGGCGATGTCCTCGTGCAGGCACAGGAGGCGCAGGGCGGAGCAACGCTGGCCGGCGGAGAGGAAGGCCGAGGTGATCACGTCGCCGACCACCTGTTCGGGCAGGGCGGTGGAATCGACCAGCATGGCGTTGATCCCGCCGGTCTCGGCGATCAGCGGGACCAGGGGGCGGCTGTCGTCGTCCAGCAGGGCGCGGGCGATCCGCCGGGCGCTGGCGGTCGATCCGGTGAAGGCGACGCCGGCCACCCGCGGATCGGCGACCAGGGCGGCCCCGACCTCCGCACCGCCGGGAACCAGGTTCAGCACCTCCGCGGGAACGCCCGCCTCCAGGGCCAGCCGCACGGCGGCGGCGGCGATCAGGGGGGTCTGGGGCGCGGGCTTGGCGACCACCGCATTGCCGCCGGCCAGGGCGGCGGCAATCTGGCCAAGGAAGATGGCCAGGGGGAAGTTCCACGGGCTGACGCAGGCGAAGACGCCGCGACCGCTGAGCGTCAGCTCGTTGGTCTCGCCGGTGGGGCCGGGCAGGGCCACGGGCCGGCATTGCCGGCGCGCCTGGTCGGCGTAGTAGCGGCAGAAGTCCACCGCCTCGCGCACCTCGCCCAGGGCGTCGGCCAGGGTCTTGCCGGCCTCGCGCACCGCCAGGGCCATCAGCGCCGCGCGGTCGCGCTCCAGCAGATCGGCCAGGCGTTCGAGGATCGCCGCGCGTTCCCCCACCGGCCGCGCCCCCCAGGCCCCCTGCCCCCGCGCCGCCGCGTCCACCGCCGCCTTCACATCCTTTGGCGTCGCCTCGATGACCTCGCCGACGACACGGCCGCTGTCGGCCGGATCGCGAACCGGCCTGGCCGGCCCGGTCCCCTCCCGCCCGCCGACGATCGGCGCCGCCCGCGCCGGCGCGGCCCAGGCGGCGCGCATATTGGCCAGCAGGGCCGCCACCGTCGCCGCGTCCGAGAGATCGAGGCCGGCCGAATTGCGCCGCCCGGGCCCGAACAGATCGGCGGGCGGCGCGATCGCCGGATGAGCCGAGAAGCCCGTGCCCTCGGCGTCCGTCACCGGGTCGGCCAGCAGGTCCTCGTCGCTCAAGGATCGGTCGGCGATCTGATGGACGAAGCTGGTGTTGGCCCCGTTCTCCAGCAGGCGGCGGACCAGATAGGCCAGCAGGTCGCGGTAGCCGCCGACCGGAGCGTAGATGCGCACCGCGACGCCCAGCTCGGCCATCAGCGGCTCGTAGAGACCCTCGCCCATGCCGTGCAGGCGCTGGAACTCGAAATCGCGCCGCGCCCCGGCCCATTCGAGCACGGTGGCGACGGTCAGCGCGTTATGGGTGGCGAAGGCGGGAAAGACGGCCGGCTCGGCCAGCATCGCCCTGGCGCAGGCCAGGTAGCTGACATCGGTGCCGCTCTTGCGGGTGAACACCGGATAGTCGATGAGGCCCAACTCCTGGGCCCGCTTGATCTCGGTGTCCGAATAGGCGCCCTTGACCAGGCGCGTCATCAGCCGCCGGCTGATGGCGCGGCCCAGGGCGCCGACCCAGGCGATCACAGCCGGGGCGCGGCGCTGATAGGCCTGGACCGCCAGGCCCAGGCCATCCCAGCCGGCCAGGGAGGGATCTCGGGCCGCCCCCTCGACAATGTCCAGCGACATCTCCAGCCGCTCGCTCTCCTCGGCGTCCACGGTCAGGCCGACGCCCCCGGCCTTGGCGACGCGGGCGAGTTCGATCAATCGCCCCGTCAGTTCGGGCACGGCGCGCCCGACCCGCAGCGGCTCGTAGCGCGGATACAGGGCCGAGAGCTTCACCGAGACGCTGTCGCGGGCGAAGACATCGCCGCCCCCCGCCGCCGCCCGCCCCACCGCTTCGATGGCGGCCAGATAGGAGTCGAAATAGGCCGTCGCGTCGGGCGCGGTGCGCGCCGCCTCGCCCAGCATGTCGAAGGAATAGCGGAAGGCCTTGTTGGCCCCCCGGTCGGCGCGCCGGAGCGCCTCCTCGATGGTGCGGCCGAGCACGAAGGCCTCGCCCATCCGCTGCATGGCGCTTCCGACCGCGACCCGGATGGTGGGCTCGCCCAGGCTCGCCACCAGGGCGCGCAGAGTGCCGGCCGGAGCCTCGGTGAGCGACTGGGCGAGGATCAGGCCCAGGGTGGCGCCCTTCACCAGCGCCGAATCGGCCGAGCCCAGATGTCCCCGCCAGTCGCCCTGGCCCAGCTTGTCGCGAATCAGGGCGTCGGCGCCGGCGGCGTCGGGCACCCGCAGATAGGCTTCGGCCAGGCCCAGCAGGGCCGCGCCCTCGTCGCTGGAAAGGCTGTATTCCTGGAGGAAGCGGTCGATCCAGCCGCCCCGGCCGGGCGCCCGAAGCTCCGCCAGCAGGCCGGCGGCCCGCGCCGCCACCCGGCCACGCGCCGCCGGCGTCAGGCGCGCCCGCTCGGCCAGGGCTTCCAGGGCCTCCGGCTCGGCGCGTCGGTAGAGCGGCGCGATGGCGCGGCGCGCGCCGTCGAGGGAGGGTTGGGTGGACTGGGGCAAGGGCTTCTAGGTCTTCGGATCGAGGGCGGCCAAGAGGCGCCTTCTAGCCGCTCGCGGCGGCCCCGGCCACCGACGTAATTTGGCCTCCCGCCTCGCCCAGCCTATAGTCGATTCATGCTTGGAGGAGCGCCGCCATGACCCGCGCCTTGCCGATCGCCCTCATCGCCGCCCTGGCGGTGTGCGTCGCGCCGGCGGCGATGGCCCAGGAGGCCATCCCGACCGCGGCCGGCGCCCCCGCCGCCCCCCTTCCCGCCTCGGCGGCCGGCGCGCCGCCCATCACGCTGCCGGACACCCTGGACGAGAACGACGCCGGGCCCCTGCCGGTGGGGCCCTGCGGCGCGGTCGGACAGGTCAAGGAGGGCCAAGTGCAAAAGCCGGATCGCAAGCCCCACGGCGAGGTGTGGGCGGCAGTCGGGACCCACGGCTACCGCGAAGCCGGCGGGGTGGTCTGCCAGCCCCTCGGCGACCACAGCGCGGTCACCATCGCGGTGGACGCGGCGCATATCGAGAGGTGAAGGGGCCGCCGCGCAACCCGCGCCGCCCACCGCCGAGCCTTGACCTCCCACCGGTTCGCCCGCAACGAAGGCGGCCATGACCGATGCTCAACCCGCGCCGCCGGACACCCCTCCCGAACTGGAGGAACTGCGCCACTCCATCGACAACATCGACGCGGCGGTGCTGCACCTGCTGGCCGAGCGGTTCAAATGCACCCGCAAGGTCGGGGCGCTGAAGGCGCGCCTGGGCATGGACCCCGCCGATCCGGTCCGCGAGGCGCGCCAGATCGCCCGCCTGCGCTCCCTGGCCGTCACCGCCGAACTCGATCCGGAACTGGCGGAGAAGTTCCTCAATTTCCTGCTCAGGGAGGTCATCCGCCACCACGAGACCGTGCGGAGCCGGCCGTGACGGCCCAGCCCCGACGCGACGCCTCGGCGGCCGGGGTCGGGGCCGGCGATTTCATCGGCGCGGCGATCGCCGAGCGCTTCGCCGCCGAGGGCTACCGGGTGTTCGGCGGGCGCCGGCGGATGGGCGAGCTCGGCCCCCCGACGGCGAAGATCGAGGCCGCCGGCGGCCGCTTCGAGGCCCGCGCCCTGGACGGGCGGCGAGAGGACGCCGTCGCCGCCTTCATGGCCGAGGCCGACGCCGACCAGCCCCTGGAAGTCGCCATCTTCAACGTCGGGGCCAACGTCAGCTTCCCCATCCTGGAGACCACCGAGCGGGTGTTCCGCAAGGTGTGGGAAATGGCCTGCGAGGCCGGTTTCCTCGCCGGCCGCGAGGCGGCGCGGCGGATGCTGGCGCGCGGGGCCGGCTCGATCTTCTTCACCGGCGCCACGGCGTCGATGCGCGGCGGCGAAGGTTACGCCGCCTTCGCCAGCGCCAAGGCCGGCCTGCGCGCGGTGGCGCAATCCATGGCCCGCGAATTGGGGCCGCGCAACATCCACGTCGCCCACCTAGTCATCGACGCCGGGGTCGATACCGCCTTCGTCCGCCAGCGGATCGCGGCGGCCGGGGGCGGAGGCGAGGCGGGCGAGGCGGCCCTCGCCCGTCTGCCGCCCGACACCCTGATGAACCCCGCCTCGATCGCCGAGGCCTATTGGCGCCTGCACCTGCAGACTCGCGACGCCTGGACCTTCGAGCTCGATCTGCGGCCGTTCGCGGAGCGCTGGTGATGGTCGTTCCGAGCGTGGATTTCCTGTTCGATTTCGGCAGCCCCAACGCCTATCTCGCCCACAAGGCGATCCCGGCCATCGAGGCGCGGACCGGGGCCCGCTTCGCCTATGTGCCGGTGCTGCTGGGCGGGGTGTTCAAGGCCACCGGCAACCGCTCGCCCATGGAGGCTTATGCGGGCGTCCCGGCCAAGCTCGCCTACGAGGCCCTGGAGATGCGCCGCTTCGTCGCCCGCCACGGCCTGGCCCGCTTCGCGCCCAACCCCCATTTCCCGGTCAACACCCTGGCGATCATGCGCGGGGCGGTGGCGGCCGAGACGCTCGATGTGTTCGCCCCTTACGTGGAGGCGGTGTTCGCCGCCATGTGGGAAGAGGGGCGCAAGATGGACGATCCGGCGGTCGTCGCCGAGGTTCTCGCCGCCGCCGGCCTGCCCGCCGAACGCCTCGTCGCGCTGACCCAGGATCCGTCGGTGAAAACGCGCCTGACGGCCAACACGGCGGCGGCGGTGGAGCGCGGCGTGTTCGGCAGCCCGACCTTCTTCGTCGGCGAGGAAATGTTCTTCGGCAAGGACCGGCTGGGGGAGGTGGAAGCGCTTCTGCTCGGGGCCTGAGTAGACGTGCCTGGCGCGGCCGACGCGCCGGCGCCCTTTCCCCCGCCCCCTCCACCCCGGTGCTGTATAAGTAGCACTCAGGGGACAACGATCAGGAGGCGCCTCGCATGACTATCGTCAGCATCCGTCGGCGGGGTGCCCCCGTCTTCACGGCCAGACCCAAGGCGGAACCGAAACGTCGCCGCTACTCACTGCGCGAGCTTTTGCGCGGCGCGACGCCCGAGGCGATGCGACGGCTCAACGCGGAAACCGCGTGGGCGCGCGAAGGCGACCCGGCCGGGCGCGAGTTCTAATGGTCCGCCGCCGGCGGGTTACCGGACAACACCTTTTGGATCGATCCTTGCCCGTCATCGCTGAAAGATCCATCGGAGTTCTGTCGATAGTTAGAACAGCATGGCGCTCCACCTACTCCACCAGCCGCACCGTGGCCTGCAGCTCGATATCGGCCGCCGAGGGGCCGATCAGGAGATCGTAGGCGCCGGGCTCGGCGATCCAGGCGTGGCGAGGGGGATCCCAGAAGGAGAAGGCGCGGGCGTCCAGGGTCAGGCCCACCCGCGTGGTCTCACCCGGCGCGAGAGAAACCTTGGCGAAACCCTTCAGTTCCTTGACCGGCCGCTCGACCGACGGGCCGCGGGGGCGGACGTAGAGCTGGGCGGTTTCCTTGCCCGCCCGACGGCCCACATTGGCGATGGAGAAGGAGACTTCCACGGAATCGCCGGCCCGGACCCTCTCGGGCGCCTGAAGGTCGGCGTAGGCGAAGCGGGTGTAGGTCAGGCCGAAGCCGAACGGGAAGAGCGGCGGCTCGGCGGCGCGGTCGAAATGGCGATAGCCGACAAAGAGGCCCTCGCCGTAGTCCGCCGCCTCGCCGCCCGGATAGAAGGGATAGGCGGAGGTATCCTCCAGGCGGCGGGGGAAGGTCACCGGCAGGCGGCCGGAGGGTTCGGCGTGGCCGAAGAGGATGCGGGCCACGGCGTCCGGCCCCTCCTCGCCGCCCAGCCATCCCGCCAGCACCGCCGGCGCGTGGTCGATCCACGGCAAGGCATAGGGAGCGCCCGCCACCAGCACCACCACGGTGCGCGGATTGGCGGCGAGGACCGCCTCGACCAGGGCGTTCTGGTCGCCCGGCAGGTCGAGGCTCTGGCGATCGTAGCCCTCGCCCTCGCTCGTCGAGGCGGCGCCGACCACCACCACGGCGGCGTCGGCCGAGCCGGCCAGGGCGGCGGCCTCCTCGACCGTTCCCCGCGGCTGGCGCAGGCCGACGCCGACGTATTCCCAGCCCAGGGCCTCAAGGTTAGCGGGCCGGATGTATTCGATGACGATCGGGTAGCCCCGGCCGGCGACGAGGGCTGCCGGCGCGATCCTCCGCATCGCCGCCGCGCCGCCGACGTCCATTCGGTCGGCCACGCCCGGGGTGGCTTCGTCGATCAGCACCGCGCCGTCCAGGATCACCCGCGCCGCGCCCGGCGCGCGCACGGCGATCTCGTGAAGGCCATCCCGCGCCGGCCACAGCCAGCCGCTCCAGCGCAGGGCCCCCAGGCCCGGGTCGCGGCCGGCCGCCGAGGCGGTGGAGACCAGCTTGCCGATCCGGCGCTCGGGCCCGCTTTTGAACGGCTCGGCGTCGAAGCCGCGCTCGGCGAAGTATTCGCAGTTGAGCCCCGCCCGGCCGCGCGCCGCATCGGGGCTGAACAGGTCGGGCCGGGCGGCGGGCGGGACCGGTTCGTTGTCGCCGCCCTCGGCGTGAAGCACCTCGCACCGGCCGGCCAGCAGCGTCTCGATCGCCTGGAGGATGGAGATTTGCCGGCCGGCGCGGACCTGGGAGGAACCGCCGCCCTGGATGCGGCGCGCCGCCGCGTTGGGCCCGACCACCGCCAGGGTGCGGATCGCGCCGGCGTCCAACGGCAGCAGCTCGCCGTCGTTCTTCAGCAACACCGCCGCCTCCTCGGCCGCCCGGGCGGCGACTTGGCGGTGGCGGGCCGAGCGCAGTTCCCCGGCCGGGGCCGGCCCGCCGTCGAGGACGCCGGTGCGCAGGATCAGGCGAACCATCCGGCGCGCCGCGTCGTCGATGCGCGCCTCGGGAACTTCGCCGGCCCGGACGGCGGCTAGCAGCGCCTCGCCGAACCAGCGCGGCGGGCCGGGCATTTCCAGGTCCAGGCCGGCGTTGGCGGCCGGCGCGGTGGAATGAACCGCCCCCCAGTCGGAGACCACCACCCCGTCCCAGCCCCATTCGCCCTTGAGAACGTCGGTCAGCAGATGGGGGTTTTCGCTGGCGTAGGTTCCGTTCACCTTGTTGTATGACGCCATCACCGTCCACGGCCCCGCCGCCTTCACCGCCCTCTCGAAGCCGGCCAGGTAGATCTCGCGCAGGGTGCGCTCGTCCACCTGGGCGCTGACGGTCATCCGGTTCTCTTCCTGGTTGTTCACCGCATAGTGCTTGAGCGAGGCGCCCACGCCCTCGCCCTGCAGGCCGGCGACGAAGGCGGTCCCGAGCGTGCCGGCCAGGAACGGATCCTCCGAATAGGTCTCGAAGTTGCGGCCCCAAAGGGGGGTGCGGACGATGTTGACGGTGGGCGCCAGCACCACTTGGTTGTTCAGCGCCAGAGCCTCGCGGGCGATGGCCCCGGCGACTTCGCGCACCAGGTCGGGATTCCAGGTGGCGGCCATGGCCGCGCCCACGGGGAAGACCGACGCCGCCTCGCCCTCCTGGGAACGCACCCCGGTGGGCCCGTCGGTGACCCGGACGCCCGGAACGCCAAGGCGAGGGACCCCTTCGAGGGTGAACGCCGCCGCCCCGGCCATCAGCGCGACCTTCTCCTCAAAGGTGAGGCGGCCCAGGAGATCGCCGACCCGCGTTTCCAAGGGGAGGGAGGCGTCGCGGAAGGCGGGATGGCCGTGGGTATCGTCCATGGGACTACCCTACGTCGCCGGCCGGCGGGCGGGCAAGGCGCCGGCTGTCAGGCCAGCGCTACCCTGGGCCGGCCGAGCATCGGCGGCGGGGAACGCCAGGCTTCGGCGGTGGGGTGGACCGCGCCAACCCCGCCCCCGACCAGTCGGGCCATGGCGGCGATGAGCCGGTGCGGCGGCGCCTGGGGATCGTGGACGATCGTCCCGCCGTGGCCATCGCTGGCGGCGATGAAGGTGGACTTCAGATAGTTGCCAACCAGGTTGATGTGGGCGGTGTGGGTCCCGTCGGTGACGGTGAGCACCCCGCTGGTCTTGGTTCCCGAGTAGGTCGCCTCGCCCGCGCCGACGAAGGCGATGTCGGCCAGATCCAGGGACGTGCCGCGGCTCTTGGAGAACCCGCTGACGTTCGCGGTGTATCCCTGCGACTGGGCCAGTTCGAGAACGCCGGTCGTCCCCTTGAAGGTGACCGCCTCGTTGAAGGCGGAGGCGAAATCGAGCGTCCCGCCATTGATGGTCGCCGCGCCCTTGCCGGTGACCGCCCCGTTCACCGTCAGGGTTCCGCCATCGGCGCTCAGCAGGCCGGTGTTCTTGACCGCGCCTTTGACGGTGAGAACACCAGCGCCGCTGGTCTCGATCAGGCCGGCGTTGGCGACCGTGGTCTTGGCCCCGCCCAGGATCAGGGAACCGGAGTCGATCAGGGTCTGGCCGGCGGCGATGGTCACCGCGCCCGACGAGCTGAACGTCGCCCCCGCGCCGATCTCCACCGTGGCGAAATCGCCGAACGTCGTGGGCGCCATGCTGCCCGACACCGTCACGCTGCCGCCGGCCAGCAGCCCGGTGAGCGTGCCTGTGCCGGAAGCCAGGACGAGCGTCCCGCCGCCGCCGTCGATCGAGCCGATGAAGGCCGAACCGGCTTCGACCACCAGCACGTCGCTCGCGTGTAGCCCGCCGCGATGTAGGTGTTGATGGTCTTGGCGGTCATGGCATGAGTCCCCGGGTCCGACGCGAGCCACGGTCTGTCATGCAAAGACTTGCCGATCGCGCCTCGGACCGGGCCTCGAGACGCGCCAGCCATCCTTACTCAAAGCACCCGCCGACTGTCCGCGCGGCGGGCGCGCGAGTCAAGCAGCGCGGGCAAGACGGCGACCGACCGGCGCGAGGCTGTTAGAGCGGTGATCCACGAGCCAATGCGAGGCCATCCATGACCGACCCCGGGTCCATCCATATCCGCATCCGCCGCGAATTCCGCGAGGGCGGCGCGGTCGCGTTCGTGACCATCGACAACCCCCGCAAGCGCAACGCGCTGAACGCCGCCCTGATGAGGGAGTTCGTGACGGTGTTCGCGACCCTGGCCGGCCAGGACGATCTGCGGGTGGTGGTGCTGAGCGGCGCGGGAGAGCGGGCCTTCGTCGGCGGGGCGGATGTGGACGAACTGGCGGCGATCGAGGGGCCGGCGGCGGCGCGGGCCTTTATCGGCGCCGTCCACGCCTGCTGCGCGGCGGTGCGCGATCTGCCGGCGCCGGTGATCGCCCGGATCGGCGGCTACGCTCTGGGGGCGGGGCTGGAGCTGGCGGCGGCCTGCGATTTGCGCGTGGCCTGCGAGACGGCGGTGTTCGGCATGCCGGAGGTGCGGCTGGGAATCTCCTCGGTGGTGGAGGCGGCCTTGCTGCCGGGCCTGGTCGGCTGGGGGCGGGCGCGAGAGATGCTGCTGCTGGGCGAGACCTTCGACGCGGCGACCGCCCTTGCCATCGGCCTGGTCACGGCGGTGGTTCCCGCCGCCGAGCTCGACGCCGCCGTCGAGGCCCGACTGGCCGCCCTGCTCGCCGGCGGCCCGCGCGCCATCCGCCTGCAGAAGGCCCTGATCCGGGCCTGGGAGGTTTTGCCGCTGAAAGACGCCATCGCGGCCGGCATCGACGCCTTCGCCGGCGCCTACGAGACCGACGAACCCAGGGCGGCGATCTCGGCGTGGCGGGCGGCGCGGGGGCGGTAAGACGCCCTACCCCGCCCTTCCCCCTTTCCGGTCGATCATCGCATAGGCGCCGGCGAGGTTTTCGCAGGCGGCGCGCGGGACGGCCCCCTGGGCGTCGGGCAGGCGCTCGGCGGTCTGCCTGGCGACGACGGCGCGCCAGTCGGCGGCGCGGCCGAGCACCATATCGCTCTCGCACAGGGCCGCGAGCAGGCGGGCGCTGGCGGGTCCGGCCAAGGCCAGGGCCGCTTCGATCCGCTCCCCGGCCCGCCGGCGGGCGTCGGTGAAGTTCTGGGGATCGGGGGAGCGGTCGACGCGGGGCGACAGATCGCCGCCGCCGGCGAGGGTGCGGTGCAGGACGGCGATGTCGTCCTGCAGGCGGCGCACCGCGTCCAGAGCGCCTTGCGCCAGGCCGCCGCGGGCCAGAAGGCGGTCGAAGACGTCCTGGCGGCGGACGCGCGGGGCGCGGCCGGGGGGAGATTGGCGCGCGGTCACCGCCGCGTTGGTGGCCAGGGCCAGGGCGGCCTCGTTGACGCCCCAGGTCGCCGGATCGCGCTCGGCCAGCCGTTCGGCGGCGCGGCGCCGGGCGATGGCCATCGGGTCGGCGGGGCGCGCCGCTTTTCGTTTGCGGGCCATGGCGATCAGGCGGGCCTGAACATGCGGGCCAGGTGGGCCGGGCAATAGACGGCGCCGGCGCAGGGATTGCAGCAGGCCCGCGTCGTCCAGCCCTCGCCGTCCACCGGAAAGGCGCACTCGCCGGCAAAGCGGGTGAGCCACGGCCGGGGCGCGCCGGCGATCTCCACCGGCGGGGCGGGTGGCAGGGGCCGGGCGTGGAAGGAGGGAAGACGCTTGGCGACATAGGGCATGCCGCGACAATTTGCATATTGCAATTTATACCGCAAGCTAAAATTTTTGCATTTTGCCTGACGATTTTTGGCCCCAGACTTTGCATAATGCATCATGCCCAAGAATCCCGAGCCCAACTATCTGAAGGCTTGGCGCGAATATCGCCGCATGACCCAGGCCAAGCTCGCCGAGGCGATCGGCACCACCGGCGCGGTGATCTCCCTGCTGGAGGCCGGCGAGCGGCGCCTCTCCGACAAATGGCTGCGCAAGATCGCTCCGGTCCTCGGCACCCGCCCCGGCCATCTGCTGGAAATCGATCCCGAGGACGTCTCCACCGACATCCTCGATATCTGGGCCGAAATTCCCGAGGATCGCCGCGAACAGGCCCGCGACGTGCTCAAAACCTTTCGCGTGAAGGAAGAGAGGGGGTAGCCTCCCCCTTCCGCGAGCCTACGAAAACGCCCCCGCCAGGCCCAGGACGGCGGCCGCCGCCAGGAACCACAGGGGATTGAGGCGGGTCACGCGAGCCAGGGCGGCGGTGACGGCGGTGACGGCGGCCAAACGCCAGCTCGAGTCGGCGGCTCTCGCCAGCAGCCAGGCGCTGGCGGCCACCAGGCCCACGGTCACTGGCGCCAGGCCGGCCAGGAGGGCGGCGCGCCAGGGGGCGGCGCGATGGCGATCCCAGATCTTCACCGCGAAGAAGGCCAGCAGGCACGAGGGGCCGGCCAGGGCGGCGGTGGCGATCAGCGCCCCGGTGAGGCCCGCCGCCTTCCATCCCACCAGGGTGGAGATCATGAAATTGGGGCCCGGGGCGGCCTGGGCCAGGGCGAACAGGGCCGTCGAAGTCGGCATCGCTCATCCAGTGGTGGACCGCCACCGACTGGCGATGGATTTCCGGGATGACCGCGTTGGCGCCGCCGAAGGCGAGCAGGGAGAGGATGGCGAACTGGACGGCGAGCGTTATCAGGGTGTCGGAAAGCGGCTTCATGGGCGCCGCTTCCAGGCCACGGCGACGCCGGCCGGGCCGAGGGTCAGGAGCACCCAGGGTAGGGGCAGGGCGAGGAGGCCGACGCCGGCGAAGGCCAGAATCACGAAAGCCCCGGCCGAGACGGGCCGGCGGGCGACGAGGGGGGCGGCCATCTTGATCGCCGTCGCCGCCACCAGGCCGGCGGCGGCGGCGGCGAGGCCGGCCATGACCTGCGGAACCCGGCCCACCGCGCCGAACCGGCCGTAGAGGGCGCCCAGGGCGATGACGATGGCGACCGGGGCGCCGACGAGGCCGGCCAGCGCCGCCAGCGCCCCGCGCGCTCCGGCGAATCGCGAGCCGACCACCACCGAGAGATTGACGATATTGGGTCCCGGCAGGGATTGGCAGAGGGCCAGGGTCTCGTTGAAATCCTCGGGCGTCAGCCAGCGGCGGGACTCCACCAGCCCGCGCCGCGCGAAGGGCAGGACGCCGCCGAAGCCCGCAAGGCCGATGGCCAGAAAGGCGCCGAAGAGGGCGCGCGCATCGGGGCCCTCCGCCGCCTCCGATACTCCGTCCGCTTCCATCCGCCGCTTGTGGAGCCAAGCGCGGCGATTCTCAAGCTCGACCGGACAAAGTCCGCATATTGCGATATGCAATTCCTACTTGACCTTAGTATTTCATTTTGCAATAATCAGCCGGCCTTCTCCACGGAGTTCCGCCATGTCCCCGTCCGATCCGCGCGGCGCCCTTCTGCGCGCCTTCGACGCCCACGCCGAGGCCTTTTTCGCCGAGTGCGCCCAGAGCGTGGAACAGGACGCGCGCCTCGCCCGCGGTGATGTCGAGCGCCTGACCGATCTGGCCGGGGCCATGGCCGCCGGCCTCGCCGACTGGGGCCGCCGGATCGACCGGCTCGACGTCGCCCGCCACCGCGCCTTCGACGAGGCGCGCGCGGGGCGCCGGGTGCTGGAGGGCGTGTTCGACGAGGTTCTCGCGCCGGGCGCCTGGCGGGTGCTGGCGGCGGCGTTCGATCTGGCGGGCTCGGCGGCGCACTCGCCGGCGCCGGGGGCCGCCGCGTGAACGCCGCCCCGTTCGCCCACGTCGGCGGGGCGGTGATCGCCGACCACGGCCCCCTGGCGCTCGCCGCCAGCCGGGCGCTGATCGGATTTTACGATGTCGAGGCGCGACTGGCCGCCGAAGGCGGCGCGCGGCGTTGGGCAAACCTCTGCGCCCGCCGCGCCCTGACCCTCACCGCCGCCGCCGGCGACGCCGACCGCTGGCGCCGCGCCGCCGGCTGGGCAGACCCGGACGCGGCGGACGGCTAGCCAATCGCCTCCCGTTCATGGCGGGAGGAATCGCCCTACACGCTCCGCGCGACCGGCGGTCGTCCGGCGGCCCACGATCCATGCGGGCGGTAGCGTCATGTCAGGGAACAACGAGATCGAAAGCCGCGTTCCCGGTGAGCGCTGGTGTGCCCGGGGTGCTGATGTCGTACGTCTGGACCTCAAGGTTCTTCGCCGGGCAATCCGAGAAGGACTTGGTGTCCACCCAGAACGCGACGAGAGATTCTCCAAATGATGCCGACCGCTCGATCGACACCAGGGGAAATACGCCGCCCAAGCCCATCTGAAACGACGGTTGGATACAGTAAATACCCGTCGATGGAGTGGTGAAGGCAAGGACGTTCACCGAGCGATCGGCGCCGAGTCCTCTGGTGTAATAGTAGGCAAGCTTCCCGCTGATCACCCCAGGCTGTACGCCGCTCTGCGTGGCGACGCGCGGTATATTCGCCGCGTTGTACTTCGCCGCGGCGGCATGGGCTGGAGCGGTCGCGGCCAGGACCACTGTCAAGGCGATCAAGCGCATTGCACTCTTCATGATAGGCCTCTCTGATTCGTGCGGTCGCGGACGGCGCGCGCCGCGATTTCCTCAAACGCCGGCCAAAGGCCGGAACCGTCGGCGAAACTGTCCTCTCGCCGATCACGCCTGTCCAGCCCGGCCGCGTCGGCGGGCGCGGACGGTCGAGAGAGCTCCCCTCCCCTTCGCGGGGAAAGAGGAATATATTTGGCGCCACGGCCAAGGGAGAACCTAAGGGAATGCAGGCGAAGTTCACCTATGCGATCAAGTTCGTCGCCGACATGGATCGGGCGGTCGCCTTCTGGCGCGACACCTTCGGGCTGACGGTGCGGTTCGCCTCGCCGTTCTGGAGCGAGTTCGACACCGGCGAGGTCACCCTGGCCCTGCATCCGGCGTCGGACGCCCATCCGGCTGGAAGCGTGCAGCTCGGCTTCACCACGCCCGACCTGCCGGGCGTCCACGCGGCGAGGGCGGCGTCCGGGCTGCGGTTTGCCGAGGCCCCGCGCGACGAACACGGGACCCTGCTGTCCCGGGTGCTCGACTGCGAAGGCGCGGAGGTGTCCCTGAGCGGCGAAGCGTGAGGCGGCGAGGCGTGAGGGCGGTCGCCCCTTTTCTTCCCCGATCGCGCCTACACGAGACTGTCACAAAATCCCGGTAGCGCCTCCCCATCGGCGGCGACGGCGATTCCGGGCCGCGCCGCGAAAATGAGGGGATATTCAGCGATGACCAACAGAGCCTGCCTGGCCCGCGGCGCCGCCGTGGGTGTGTTCCTGGTCGCCGGCCTCGGCGCGACCGCGCAGGCCAAGCCGGCCCGCCATCACGCCCGCCCGGCCGGCCCCAGCGCCACGGAACTGGAGCTGAAGGCCCAGGTGGACGCGCTGCAAACCCAGGTCCATGCCC
>JBBRPN010000063.1:0-16144 GCA_038227925.1 Caulobacterales bacterium
ATGACGGGTCACCCCGCCTTCGATCTCGGGCGTGATCTTGTTGCGGATACGGATGTTGGCGAAGGTGCCGCGCATCATCACCTGGTGATTGCCGCGCCGAGCGCCATAGGAGTTGAAGTCTCCCTGGCTGACCTGATGGCCGGTGAGATATTCGCCGGCCGGCGAGGATTTGCGGATGTTGCCGGCCGGGCTGATGTGGTCGGTGGTGATGGAATCGCCGAAAATGCCCAGGATGCGCGCCTCGACGATATCGGCGATCGGCTCGGGAGTCATGGTCAGGCCCTCGAAATAGGGCGGGTTCTGGACATAGGTCGAGCCCATTTCCCAGGCATAGGTCTGGCCGCCGGAAACCTCGATCGCCTGCCAGTTCTTGTCACCCTTGAAGACGTCCTTGTAGCGCTCGGCGAACATCTCGCTGCCGACCACTTTTCGCTGGATGTCGGCGATCTGCTGGTTGGTGGGCCAGATGTCCTTGAGGAACACATCCTTGCCCGCCTTACCTTGGCCGAGCGGCTCGGTGGCCAGGTCGATCAGCATGGAGCCGGCCAGGGCATAGGCCACCACCAGCGGCGGACTGGCCAGATAGTTGGCCCGCACGTCGGGATTGACCCGACCCTCGAAGTTGCGGTTGCCCGACAGCACCGAGACGGCAACGAGGTCGCCGTCCTGGACCGCCTTGGCGATCGGCTCGGCGAGGGGACCGGAATTGCCGATGCAGGTGGTGCAGCCATAGCCGACCAGGTTGAAGCCCAGCGCGTCCAGCGGCTTAGTGAGCCCCGCCTTGGTCAGATAGTCGGTGACCACCTGGGAGCCGGGGGCCAGCGAGGTCTTCACCCACGGCTTCACCTTCAGCCCCTTGGCGACGGCGTTCTTGGCCAGCAGGCCGGCGGCGATGAGGACGCTGGGATTGGAGGTGTTGGTGCAGGAGGTGATGGCGGCGATCACCACGTCGCCGTCGCCGAGATCGTAGGTCTCGCCCTGGACCGGCACGCGGGCCGCCGACGTGTCTTCGGGTTTGCCGAACTCGCCATGCAGGGCGGCGCGGAAGGTGGCGGCCGCGTCGGTGAGCAGCACCCTGTCCTGCGGCCGCTTGGGGCCGGCGAGGGAGGGGAGGACGGTGGAAAGGTCGAGGTCCAGGGTGTCGGAGAAGATCGGATGCTCCACGCCCGGCTCGACCCACAGCCCTTGCTCCTTGGCGTAGGCTTCCACCAGCGCCACCCGCTCGGGAGCGCGGCCGGTGGCGGCCAGATAGTCGATGGTGGCCCGGGTGACCGGGAAGAAGCCGCAGGTGGCGCCGTATTCAGGGGCCATGTTGGCGATGGTGGCCTGATCCTCCACCGTCAGGCTGGCGAGGCCCTCGCCATAATATTCCACGAACTTGCCGACCACGCCCTTCTTGCGCAGCATCTGGGTGATGGTCAGCACCAGGTCGGTGGCCGTGGCGCCTTCCGGCAGGGCCCCGGTCATGTGGAAGCCGATCACCTCGGGAATCAGCATCGGGATGGGCTGGCCGAGCATGGCCGCCTCCGCTTCGATGCCGCCCACGCCCCAGCCCAGGACCGAGAGGCCATTGACCATGGTGGTGTGGCTGTCGGTGCCGACCAGGGTGTCGGGATAGGCGAGGACTTCCCCGTCGGTTCCCTCCGCGGGCTCGGCCGTCCACACGGTCTGAGCGAGGTTCTCCAGATTCACCTGATGGCAGATGCCGGTGCCGGGGGGCACGACGCGGAAGTTGTTGAAGGCCGACGATCCCCAGCGCAGAAAGCGGTAGCGCTCGATGTTGCGGTCGTATTCCTTCTCCACATTCTCGGCGAAGGCCTTGGGGGTGCCGAAATAGTCCACCATCACCGAGTGATCGATCACCAGATCGACGGGGTTGAGAGGGTTGATCCGCGCCGGATCGCCCCCCAGCGCCGCCAGGGCGTCGCGCATGGCGGCCAGATCGACCACCGCCGGTACGCCGGTGAAGTCCTGCATGAGCACCCGCGCCGGGCGGAAGCTGATCTCGTGCCGCGTCGCGCCCCTGTTCTCGATCCAGGCCGCGAAGGCCTCCAGGTCGGCCCTGCCGGTCCCCGCGCCGTCCTCGTTGCGAAGCAGGTTTTCCAGCAGCACCTTCATCGACACCGGCAGGCGCGAAATGCCGGAAAGCCCCGCCTCTTCGGCGGCGCGGAGACTGAAATAGGCGTAGGTCCGTTCGCCGACCATCAGTTGACGTCGGCTTTTCAGGCTGTCGATGGAGGGCATGTCGGGGAAGTCCTTTGCAAGTTCCAGGCCGTCCGAAAATCGGTTCGGAGGATCGTGCGCGGATCGGGGCGGACTCACAGGTTCCGTCCCGCGCGGCACCGTCCCCGTGCGGCCGGGGCTGTCATAGACCGGCGCCCGACCCGCGTCCATGCGCGCGGAACGCGATGATCACGCAACTCGATTTAGAAAACTTGGCCATAAAGCGTGGCGAGCGGCTGCTGTTCGCCGGACTTGGCGCCTGCGTGGCGGCGGGCGAGGCGCTGGCCCTGACCGGGGCGAACGGGGCGGGCAAGACCAGCCTGCTGCGCGCCGTGGCCGGTTTCATTCGACCGCTGGCCGGGGCGGTGCGGTTTTTCGGCGAAGCCGGGGAGATCGAGCCCGACGAGGCGCGCCGCCGGGCCTGCCATCTGATCGGCCATCAGGACGGCCTCAAGACCAACCGGACGGCCCGTGATGAATTGATTTTTCAGGCGTGCTGGACCGGCGGGACTGCGGCGGGCGCTCTGGCGGCGGCCGGGCGCCTGGGCCTTGGCCGGCTACTCGATCTTCAGGTGCGTGTGTTGTCGGCCGGACAGCGTCGCCGCCTCGCCCTGGCCCGCCTGATCGCCGCGCCTCGGCCGTTGTGGCTGCTGGACGAGCCGCTCGCCCCGCTGGACCGGGCCAGCCGCGCCCTCCTGGGCGAGGCGATGGGCGAACATTTGCGAGGCGGCGGGCTCATTCTGGCGGCCGTGCACGACACCCTGCCCATCGCCGCGCGCCTGGTGGAGATCGGCGGATGAACGCCCTTATGGTCCTTCTGCGCCGCGAGTTGGCCCTGGCCTGGGGGCGCGGCGGCGGGCCTCTGCTGGCGCTGGGCTTCTTCGCGGCGGCGACCACCATGCTGCCCCTGGCGGTGGGACCCTCGCCCGCGCGCCTGACGTCGGTGGCCGGCGGCGTCACCTGGGTGAGCCTGGTCCTGGCCAGCCTGCTCAGCCTTGAGCGCCTGTTCGAGCGCGACTTCGAGGACGGGTCGCTTGATCTTCTCGCCCTGGGGCCATTGCCGCTGGAGGCGGTGTCGGCGGTCAAGTGCGTGGCCCAGTGGCTGGCCGCCGGCGCGCCACTGGCCCTCGCCGCCCCCTTCGCCGCCATCGCGCTGGGCGCGCCGCCCGCCGCGGCGGCGATGATCGCGGCGGCGGCGGCTCTGGGCGGCATCGCCTTCGCCTTTGTCGGCGGCGCCGGCGCGGCCTTGGCCCTGGCCAGCCGCCGCGGCGGCCTACTGATCGCCGTCATCGTCCTACCCCTGCTCGCGGCGCCCGTGATCTTCGGGGGCGCGGCGGTGATCGCCTTCGAAGCGGGCCTGCCGTGGCGCGCCGCCTTCGCCCTGCTGGCCGCCTACACCCTGGCCGCGGTCGCTCTGACGCCCTTCGCGATGGCCGGCGCCTGCCGCAACGCCCTGTCGTGAGGCGGGGCGCGTGTTCAGGCGACATTCACGCCGGGGCATATAGGATCGCTCAGCCAACGGAGCCGTTCATGACATCCTCGCCGCGCCTTTTTCTGCTCGCCGCTCTCGCCATCTCGCTGGCGGTCCCCGCTGCCGGGTTCGCTCAGGACCAGTACGGTCCGCCACCCGGGCCTCCAAGGGCGAACGGCGAACCGCCGCCCATCACCCCCGCCTCCCAGGCCCAGCGCCTACGCGATACCCTGCGCCTGCGTCCCGATCAGGACGGCGCGTTGCAGGCCTTCGTCCAGGCCATGACCCCGCCGACCGGGGTAATGGAGCGAATGCGGCGGCGCGAAGAGACCACCGCCTCCCTGCCTACCCCGCAACGGCTGGACATGATGCTGGCCGGGATGGATGAGATGCGCGCCATGACGGTGGCGCGGATCGACGCCACCAAGCGCTTCTACGCCCAGCTCACGCCGCTTCAGCAGAGGGCGTTCGACGCCCTCCAGGCGGAGAGAGGGCGCGGGCTTGGCGGTTCGCGCTGACCCTTCAGCCTTTCGCCCCGAACGCCCGCTCGATCATTGAGGCGAAGGCCAGGGGCGTGCGGTCTTCCAGATAGGGGCCGATAATCTGCGCGCCGATGGGAAGGCCGGACTGTGTCGCGCCGATCGGAACGGCGGTGGCCGGCAGGTTGGCGAAGGTGGCCATGCCCGGCCAGGCGACCTGGGCCCCATAGGGCGTCTCGACGCCGTCGATGGTGTGAACGCGGCTGTTGAAGTCGCCCTCGTCGTGGGGGAAGGCGACGACGCCAAAGGCCGGGGCGAGCACCACGTCGAAGGCGCGAAACAGCTCCGCCCACCGGCGGCGCACGGCGAGCTGAGAATCCAGCGCGTCGAGCCAGGCGTGGGCCGAGAGCGGATCGGGCTGCGGCGGGCCGCCGCGCGATATGGCGGTGAACAGCAGGGTCGCGTAGGCGGCCTGGGCGGCGGCGAGGTCCGGGACCAGGTCGCTGTGCCGCGCCACCGAAGCGCCCGCGCGCTCGAGGTTCGAGGCCAGGAGATGGAGGGCGGCGCGGATCTCGCCGTCGAGGGCGGCGGAGGGATGTTCATCGATCATCAGCACACGGAAGTCGGCCACGCGGCCATGGCGGGGCGCCGGCAGGTCGAGGCGATAGCCCACCGCCTCGTCCTCGTCGGGGCCGGCCACGATTTCCAGCGCCAGGGCCAGATCTTCGGCGGTGCGGGCCAGCGGCCCGACCACCGCCAGCGGCGGGGCGCAGCCGTTCTGGCCCGGCGCCGACTGGCCGCGTCCCGGCACGAGACCGTAGCTGGGCTTGTGGCCGAACACGCCACAGAAGGCGGCCGGCACCCGGATCGAGCCGCCGATGTCCGAACCGAATTCAAGGGGAACCATCCCGGCCGCCAGGGCCGCCGCCGCTCCGCCCGACGAGCCGCCTGGGGTGCGGCCGGGATCGAGGGGATGGTTGGTGCGCCCATAGACCGGATTGACGCTCTGCCAGTCGGCGAGAAAGGGCGGGATGTTGGTTTTGCCGAGAATCACCGCCCCCGCGCCCTTGAGCCTGGCCACCGCCACCGCGTCGGCGGGAGCGATCCAGTCCTTGAAGGCGGGCGATCCCCACGTGGTAGGCAGGCCCGCGACGTTGAACGATTCCTTGACCGTCATCGGAACGCCCAGCAGGGGCCGCCGCTCGCCTCGCCCCAGGGCGGCGTCGGCGGTCTTCGCGGCCTGGCGGGCGCGTTCGAAGTCGCGCACCACCACGGCGTTGATCGGCCCGTCCAGACGCTCGATGCGCTCGATCGCGGCGTCGCACAGTTCGACGGCGCTCACCTTGCGCGCGGCGAGGGCTTCAGCGAGGCCACCGGCGGTGGCCGTGGCGTAGTCGAGGGGGTTGCTGGCGGGCATGGTCGAGTGAATCTCCTGGCGGCTCTCCGTGCGCGAGACCCTATACGCCGCCGCCCCGCCGCCGGTAGAGTCCCGCCCGTGAAAAACGCCGCCCTCGATCTGCGCGACCGCGACGCCCTGTTCGACGCCCTGGAGGAGCGCGCCTTCGATCTGGCGGTGATCGGCGGCGGGATCACCGGCGCGGGGGTGGCCAGGGACGCGGCCATGCGGGGTCTCGCCGTGGCCCTAGTCGAGGCGCGCGACTTCGCTTCGGGAACCAGCAGCCGGTCATCGAAGATGATCCATGGCGGCCTCAGATATCTGGCTCAAGGCGATATTGCCTTGGTCCGCGAGGCGGCCTCGGAGCGCAAGATCGTAGAGGCCATCGCCCCGCATCTGGCGCGCCGGACGCCCTTCGTCATTCCGGCCAGAAACGCCGCCGCCATCGCCAAGCTGCGCGCCGGCCTGTGGGCCTTTGAAAAGCTGGGGGGCGTCCCTAAAAGCCGGCGCCATGAGGTGTGGTCGCAAGCCGAACTGCGGGCGCGCGAACCGGCCATCGCGGCCGACGATCTGGCCGGCGCCGTGGTCTATCCGGAATATCTGACCGACGACGCACGCCTGACCCTGGCCAATGTGCGCAGCGCCGCCGCGCATGGCGCCCTGGTGGTCAACTACGCCAAGGCCAAGGGCATCGTCGTCGAGGGCGGCCGCGCGGTCGGCCTCGAGGTGGCCGAAACCCTGCCCGGCGCGGCGGAGCGGCGCGCGCGCCTGACCGCCCGGGTCATCGTCAACGCCGCCGGCCCGTGGGTGGACACGGTGCGGGCCATGGAGAGCGCCGAGGCCGCCCCACGCCTGCGCCTCACTCGGGGCATCCATCTGGTCGTCGCGCGAGAGGCGCTGCCCATCGAGCGCACCGTCATTCTGGTAGCCGCCGACCGGCGCGGCGTGTTCGCCGTCCCCCGGGCTGCGGTCACTTACATCGGCACCACCGACACCTTCGAGTCCCAGGCGAGCGCCTGGCCGGCGATCACCGGCGCGGACGCCGACTATCTGCTGGCCGCCGCGGCGGCGCGCTTTCGCACCCCGCCGCTTCGCCGCGCCGATGTCGTCTCGGCCTGGGCCGGGGTGCGCCCCCTGGTCGGCGAGGAAGGCAAGGCCGCTTCCGACATCTCCCGCCGCGACGAGCTGTGGACCGGCCCGGCCGGCGTCCTCTCCATCGCCGGCGGCAAGCTCACCGCCTATCGCAAGATGGCGCAGCGGGTGGTCGATCATGTGGAATCGGCGCTCGGGCGCAAACATCAGCCCTGCCGCACCGCCGACGAGGCCATGATCGGCGGCGACGCGGCCTGCGACATCCACGCCATCCCCGGCGGACCCGCGGCCGAGGCGGCCCACTCGGTGCTGATCGAAGGCGCCCTCACCCTCGAAGACTATTGGGTCCGCCGCGCCGGTCGCGCCTGGTTCGACCTGGACGGCGGTCTCGCCGCTCTGGCCCCAGCCGCCGGCGCCATGGCTCCGCTGCTAGGCTGGACGGAGGCGCGGATCGCCGAGGAGGTCGCAGCCTGCCGCGCCAGGCGCCGAATCGATATGGGCGCTTTGCGCTTAGCCCCGCTCGAGAACGCCTGAGGCTATTCGTCGAACACGTCGGCGTGTGCGCCGGTGCGGGCCAGGCGCAACTTGTCGCCGGCGATCCGGTAGATTAACACCCAGTCGGGCTCGATGTGGGCGTCCCTATATCCCTTCCAGCCGCCTCTCAGCGGATGATCCTGGTAAGAGGCCGGCAGCGGGTGGCCTTCGATCAGCAGCCGCAGAACGACGCGGAGCTTGGCCATGTCCCTGCCGCGTTTTTCGGCCCGCTTCACATCGCGTTTGAACGCGCCCGACCGGATCGGCGTGAACACGTCAGAGGCCCAAGTCCTCAAAGAGCGCTGCGGCGTCGGTGAACACCTTACCCTTGCCCTGTTCCAGTTCGTCGATGGCCTTGGCGGTGGCCGGGTTGGGAACCCGAACGGAAAACGGCAATCGACGCTCTTCCGCCACGCGAAGTAGCAGCAGGCGGATGGCGTCGGAGATCGATAGCCCCATGGCGCCGAGCGCCGCCGCCGCCCGCTCCTTTGTGTCGCTGTCGATCCGCGCCCTTACGACGGTGTCGGCGATCATGTCGCAAATCCCTGCTGTGACCTCAATGTAGCTACACGATGCCTGGACGGCAAGAGCTGGTTCACGAGGGAAAAAGGGCGGGGCGGGCGCGGCGCGCCGCTTCGGCCCACGTTCGGAGATAGCGAGATTCCCGAAGACTATCGCGCTCGGCAAGCAGGCGCATCTTTCCAGGTTTCTCGCGCAGCTTGACCACCAACCCCGCCTCGCCGGCCAGCATCTTCATGACGTGAACGGCGTTGCCGATCAGGTCGGCGGGGCTCTTTTGGCCTCGGGGACCCTTAGGTATCGTCTGGCTCCAAGTTGGCGAGGGCTTCTTCGAGTTGCGCAAGCTCGTTTCGGAGTTCTCTGATCGCGATTTCGCCGCCAGTCATCTTTGTCGGGTCCGCTCTATAAGACGGAGTGCTTGCCATCACTGAAATTTGATCGGCTACCTTTTCGCATGCCTCGACTAATTGTTCGCGAAGCGATTTCTCTGGTTGGTTAGTTTTTCGCCGCCACATACAGCCAATGATAGCCCCCGCGCGTGATCGACGCCATCCTTGTCAACCTGACCAGATTTGGAAAGTGACGCAGTCCCGGGCCGTCCTTCAAAGCGCGGTGATGGTTTGCCATAGGTTTCCGCGGGACGCATAGAAAGTTGTTGCATCGTCCTGAGAGGCGCCGCCGGAGAGGAAGCCCGATCCATGACGCTTTCAACGCCAGACGCCCTCGCCCGACTGCTCGGCGAGGCGAAGGTCCGGACCGACGACGCCTCCCGCGCGGCCTGCCGCCACGACTACTGGATGTTGAGCCACGTGCGCGATCACGCCGGAACGCCGGCGCCGTCGCCCGCCTGCGTCGTGCGGCCGGCCGGTGTGGAGGACGTCCAGGCGACGCTGCGCTTCGCCAACGAGCGCCGCGTCCCGGTCATCCCTTTTGGCCTGGGGAGCGGGGTGGTGGGCGGGGTGGTGGCCTCGGCGGACGCCATCGTGCAGGACATGGGGGCGATGAACGTCACCCGTTTCATCGATCCGCTGAACCTGCTGGCGAGCTTCGAGGCCGGCAAGAACGGGCTGGAGGCGGAAAACGAGGTCGCCGCCCAGGGCCTCACCATCGGCCACTGGCCGCAGTCGGTGGCGGTGAGCAGCGTCGGCGGCTGGATCGCCACCCGCGCTTCGGGGCAGTTCTCCACCGCCTACGGCAATATCGAGGACATCGTCCACTCCATCGAGGCGGTGTTGCCCAACGGTGATTTCGTCACACTGGGCAAGGGGCCGCGAGCCTCGGCGGGCCCGGATCTGCGCCATCTGATGCTGGGATCCGAAGGGACGCTGGGGGTCATCACCGGCGTCACCTTCTCCCTACGCCGCGCCGCCGAGGCCCGCGCCGTCCTTGCCTTCGAGGCGAGCGACATGCGTATGGGCTTCGAATTCCAGCGCCAGATCATCCAGTCCGGATGGCGCCCGCCGGTGGTTCGTCAATACGACGAGCGCGAAAGCCAGCGTCTCGACGCGCGGGCCGGCGCCTGCCTGGTCCTGATGGTCCACGAAGGCCCCGCCGCCCTGGTCGCCGCCGAGACCGCCGCCGTCGCCGCCCTGGCCGCCAAGGTCGGCGTCTCCACCGCGCCGTCCGACATCGTCGATCGCTGGCTGGAACAGCGCAATCATGTGCCGTCGTGGAGCCAGTTTCTTGAGCGCGGCATCGTCCTCGATACGGTGGAGATTTCCGCCGGATGGGACAAGATCGCGGCCGTCTACGACGACGCGACCGCCTCGCTGAAGGCGGTGGAGGGCTGCCTCGCCGGCTCCGCCCACAGCTCCCACGCCTATCGCAGCGGTCTCAATCTCTATTTCACCTTCGCCGTCCAGGTGGCCGATCCCGCCGCCATGGAGGCGGTCTATGTCGATTGCTGGCGGCGGATCATGGAGGCGACCGACGCGCATGGCGGCAGCCTCGCCCATCACCACGGAATCGGCCGGGTGCGGCGGGACTATCTGGAGCGGGAGCTGGGCGCCGCCGGAGTGGCCCTGTTGCGGCGGGTGAAGGCGGCGCTCGACCCGAACGGCATCATGAATCCCGGCGTACTGATCCCCGATGCCTGAACTGCTGCTGGCCATCGATGTCGGCACCACCACCTCGCGGGCGGCGGTGTTCACGGCGGGCGGGGTCGTGGAAGCGATCACATCGGCGCGCCTGACCTCCCGCGCGCGCCGGCCCGGCTGGGTCGAGCAGGACGCGGCGCGGGTGTGGCGCGCCACGCGGCGAGCGATCGAGGCGGCCCTGGACCGCGCCGGCCGTACTCCGGGCGACCTCGCCGCCATCGGCGTCACCTCGCAGCGGACCAGCATCGTGGTCTGGGACCGGATTACTGGCGCTCCGCTGTCGCCCCTGGTCATTTGGAGCGATCTTCGCGGGGCCGATCGGGCGCGCCAATTGCTGGCGGCGGGCTTCTTCCTCGCCCCGCAACAAGCGGCTGCCAAGCTGGAGGCGGTCGTGGCCGGCGTGGATGCCCCTCGCCATCGCTTGGCTTGGGGCAATATCGACAGCTTCCTGATCTTCAAGCTCAGCGGCGGCGCCGTCCACGTCACCGACGCCAGCCAGGCATGGCCCACCGGCTATCTCGATCTGGCGACCATGGGTTGGAACGGCGCGCTCATCGCCCATCAAGGCCTGGACGAAGCCCTGTTCCCGCGATTGGTCGACACCTGGGGGCCGATCGGCGTCACCGCCGCGAAGGCCTTCGGCGCCGCGGTTCCGATCGCCGCGGACATCGCCGACCAGCAGAGCGCCCTTATCGCCCACGGCGGCGGCGCCGGGACGGCCAAGGTCACCTACGGCACCGCCGCCGCCCTGGACGTGGCCACCGGAACCGAGTTCATCTTCAAGAGCCCCACCGCCCCGCCGTTCGTGCTTTCCCGTGCGGCCGGCGAAACGCGTTTCTGCCTCGAGGGCATGGTGCTGAGCGCCGGCGCCGCCCTCGATTGGCTGAGGAGCGCCTGCCGCTTAGGGAGCCACGTCCGGTTCGAAGCTCTCGCCGCCTCGGTGGCGGATACCGGCGGCGCCGCCTTCCTTCCCGCCCTGATTGGCCTGGGCGCCCCCTACGGCGACCCGGCCCGCCGAGCGCGCCTGACCGACCTCACGGCGGCCGTCAGCCAAGCCCACATCGCCCGCGCCGCCCTCGAAGGCGTCGCCTTCCGCGTCCGCGAGGTCTTCGATCATGTCTTCGGCCTGACCGACTTCGTCCCGCCCGAAGTTCTCGGCGTCGATGGCGGCCTCACCGCCAACCAATCCTTCCTGCAAATCCAGGCCGACCTTCTAGGTCGTCCCCTCCGCCGCCACGCCACTCTCGAAGCCACCGCCGCCGGCGCCGCTCTCTGTGCCGGGAGGGGCGTTGGCCTGCTGTCACCGGAGGACGCTCGCGCCTTTACGCGCTATGACCGGGTGTTCGAGCCGAGGATCGGCGCGGATGAGGCGGAGGAGCGGTTTTCCGCCTGGAGGGGGCAGGTTTATGGCGTTGACGCCTCGTCGGCGTAAGCTTAGAACAAATGACGAACAGTGAGGAGGCGACGCGATGCGCGAGGACGGCAAGATCGACTACGTCGAATTCCCGGGAACGGACCTTCCCGCCACCAAGGCCTTCTATGGCGCCGCCTTCGGCTGGGCCTTCACCGACTATGGCCCGGACTATGCGGCGTTCGAGGGCCAGGGGACCGATGGGGGATTCACCGCCGCCCCGGAGGGTGCGCCGGCAAAGCCGCTGGTGGTGCTCTACGCCCACGATCTGGAGGCGATGGAGGCCAAGGTGGGGGCCGCCGGCGGAACGATCGCCCGCGCCATCTTCACCTTCCCCGGCGGCCGGCGCTTCCACTTCCGAGACCCCTCCGGCAACGAACTGGCGGTGTGGTCCGTGACGTGACGGGCGAGGGCGGCCTATAGTGGCGCGTTCATCACCGATGGAAACGCCATGCGCCGCCGCACCTTTCTCGCCACTCTGCCGATGGCCGCCGCGGCGTCCTCGGCCGCGCCGCCAACTCTGGCCGCCATGCCCGCCAACCCGAACCTGACCCGTTCCGACATCCACGCCGGCGACCGCATAACCGGGGCCAATTTCGCCTCGCGCTCGACAGTGTGGGGCGTGCACGGCGCGGCGGCCACCGCCCATCCTCTGGCGACTCTCACCGCCATCGATATCCTGAAGGCCGGCGGTTCGGCGGTGGACGCGGCGGTGGCGGCGAACGCGGCGTTGGGGTTTCTGGAGCCGGTCTCGTGCGGCGTCGGCGGCGACTGTTTCGTCATGCTGTGGGATCCAAAGACGCGCAAGGTAGTGGGACTCAACGGCTCGGGCCGCTCGCCGCGCTCGCTCAGCCTTCAGACCCAGAGGGCGCGGGCCAAAGACGGCCTCATCGCTCCGTTCGGGGCCACCTCGGTTTCGACGCCCGGGGCGGTGGACGCCTGGTGGACCCTGCACCAGCGGTATGGCCGCCTGAAGTGGGCCGAGCTTTTCGCCCCGGCCATCGAACTGGCCCAGAAGGGGGCGCCGGTTCCCCAGACCATCGCCTACTATCTAGCCGCCTCCTACCGCGTCTTCACCCGCCCGGACGCCGGCATCGAGGAGACCCAGAACTTCAAGAAGGTGTGGGCGCCGGAGGGCCGCACGCCGACCGAGGGCGAGGTGTTCGCCAACCCGGCCCTGGCTCACACCTATCGTCTGATCGCGGCAGGCGGCCGAGAAGGGTTCTACGGCGGCGAGGTGGCGGATGTCATCGACGCCTATTTCAAACGGATCGGCGGCTGGCTCTCCAAGGCCGATCTAGCCGCCCATCATTCGCAGTGGGTGGCGCCTCGTTCGACCAGCTATCGCGGCGTCGATGTCTGGGCCCTGCCGCCCAACAGCCAGGGCCTCTCCACCCTGCAGATCCTCAACATGCTCGAACTATTCGATATGAGGGCTCTGGGCTTCCAGTCCACCGCCAGCCTGCACACCCAGATCGAGGCCAAGCGCCTGGCCTTCGAGGACCGCGCCCGCTACTTCGCCGATCCCGATTTCGCCAAGGCGCCCGTCGATTGGCTGATTTCAAAAGCCTACGCCGCCGAGCGCGCCAAGCTGATCCGCCCGGACCGCATCTTGACCCCTGTCCACGCGGGCGAGGCGCCCAGCCACGGCGACACCACCTATTTCTGCACCGCCGACGCCGACGGCATGCTTGTTTCCATTATCCAGTCCAACTACCGGGGCATGGGGTCGGGCCTGTCGCCCGATGGCCTAGGTTTCATGTTCCAGGATCGGGGCGAACTTTTCGACCTGACCGAGGGCCGGCCCAACACCTACGCGCCCGGCAAACGGCCCTTCCAGACCATCATTCCGGGCTTCGCCACGCGGGGCGGCGAGCCGTGGATGGCCTTTGGGGTCATGGGCGGCGACATGCAGCCGCAGGGCCAGGCCCAGATCATTGTGGGCCGCATCGACTATGGCCTGGGATTGCAGGAGGCTGGAGATTCGCCGCGCTGGCATCACGAGGGTTCGTCCGAGCCGACCGGAGAGCCGCAGCACGGGCTCGGGACGCTGCATCTGGAATCCGGGGCGCCGGAAGCGACGCGGCGGGGCCTGGCGGCGCTGGGCTGGCAATTCGGCTCTTCCGACGGGAGTTTCGGCGGCTACCAGGCCATCGAGCGCTGGCCCGGCCGCTACGCCGCGGCCAGCGAGATGCGCAAGGACGGCGTTGCCCTGGCCTATTGAGGAGGAGCGCCGCGCCATGACCGAAGCGGAGATGCGCGACATCTGCCTGTCCTTTCCCGGCGTGGCGGAAGGGACCTCCTACGGGCGGCCCTCCTTCCTGGTGAACAAAAAGTTCTTCACCCGCCTGCGCCGCGAGGACGCCAGCGTGGTGCTCATGGGCGTGGGCTTCGACGAGCGCGAAATGCTGATGGAGGCGGAACCCACCACCTTCCACTTCACCGCCCACTACAAGGATTATCCCTGCGTCCTCGCCCGTATCGCCTTCCTGCATCCCGGCTCCTTCCGCGCTTTTCTTGAGCGCCGCTGGCGCAAGATCGCGCGCAAGGCGGCGGTCAAGGCCCATGACGCGGCGCTCGACAGGCGCCCAGGTCCACCCTAGGGTCCCGATCACAAGCCGCATTGCTGGAGGGCGCATGGCGGAAGTGGTCTTGGAGACCAGCGCGGGCGGAATGGCCGCGCCGTCCCTGCCGGCCCGGCACGTGGCGGCGGTGGCGGTGGGCAACGCCCTGCAGTTCTACGATTTCCTCACCTACGCCTTCTTCGCCGCCCAGATCGGCCGCGTCTTCTTTCCCTCGCACAATCCGACCTCGAGCCTGCTGGCCTCGCTGGCCACCTTCGGGGCCGGCTTCCTGACCCGGCCGGTGGGTGGCGTGGTGATCGGCATGATGGGCGACCGGGTCGGCCGCAAGCCGGCCATGCTGCTGTCGTTCGCGCTCATGGGCGCCTCGATCGTGGGCCTCGCCCTGACGCCTTCCTACGCGGCGATCGGCGTGGCCGCGCCGATCCTGGTGATCGGCTTTCGCCTGGTTCAGGGCTTCGCCCTGGGCGGCGAGGTGGGGCCCAGCACCGCCTATCTGATCGAAGCCGCCCCACCCCTCAAAAGGGGCCTCTATGTTTCGTTCCAGTACATGACCCAGGACGCCGCCGTCCTGGTCGCCGGCCTTGTGGGGGTGACGCTGGCCAATCTGCTGAGCGCCGGCCAGGTCGATGCCTGGGGCTGGCGCGTCGCCTTCCTGATCGGCGCGGCCATCGTGCCCTTCGGCCTGATCCTGCGGCGCGGCCTGCCGGAGACTCTTGATCTCCGCCCGGTCGACAGCGGGCCGGCGCCGAGCCTGAGACCCTATCTTCGTCTGGCCGTCCTGGGCCTGGTGATGCTGGCCAGCGCCATGGTCGCCAACTACGTCCTCACCTACATGACCACCTATTCCGGCCAGACGCTGCACATGCCGGCCAATCTGGCCTTTGGCGCCACCGTGGTGTTGGGCCTTTGCGGCGTGCTGTTCGACCCGGTGGGCGGGTGGCTCTCCGACCGGTTCGGCCGCAAGCGCGTGATGACGTGGCCCTGGCTGTTCCTGGTCGTGGCGACCCTTCCGGCCTTCTGGGTTCTGGCCCACTTCCGCACCGCCGCGGCCCTGTTCGGAGCGGCGGCGGTTCTGCAAATACCGTTGTGCCTTTCCGCCTCCTCGGTGCTTATCGCGATTACCGAATCGCTGCCGGCCAGGATTCGCTCGGGCGTGCTGTCGACCCTCTACGCGGTCGCCGTCGCGGTGTTCGGCGGCACCACCCAGTTCGCCGTCGCCTGGCTCATCCAAGTCACCGGCAACCCGCTCGCCCCCGCCTGGTATCTGGCCGCGGCGGCGGCCGCCGGGCTCGTCGCCATCCTATTGTTCGCCGAAACCGCCCCGGCCCATCGCAAGACGGCGGCCTAGAACTCGTCGTGGATCATGGCGTTGAACTGCTCCATGACCTCTTTCAGGCGGTCCTGGTCGGGCAGGTCGTCGGGCGGTTCGCTGGGCGCCCGCGGCGCGCCAACCGCTTTTAGGTGACTGACAACGACGCCACCCTGGACCAGCACCAGTTCCTCGCCGGCCGCGAGGCCGCCGAGGGCAATGGCCGCGCGCGGCGGCAGGTCGTCGAGATCGATTTGTTTCATGGCTGGACAATTCTAGGCGCGGCCTTACGGATCGGCCATGGCCTATCGTGACCTGCGCGATTTCATCGCCGCCCTGGAGGCCCAGGGCGAACTGGTCCGGGTGAACGAGCCGGTCTCCACCGTCCTTGAGATGACCGAGATCTGCACCCGCCTCCTCGCCCAGGGCGGCCCGGCGGTGCTGTTCGAGCGGCCGATCCGCGCCGACGGCGAGGTCTCGCCGATCCCGTGCCTCGCCAACCTCTTCGGGACGGTGAAGCGGGTGGCCATGGGCGTGACCCTGGGCGACAAGGCGCGCGAGACGGGGGCCGACCTGCGCGAGGTGGGCGAACTGCTGGCCTTCCTGCGCGCGCCCGAGCCGCCGCGCGGCATGAAGGAAGCCTGGGACCTGCTGCCGCTCGCCCGCACCGTCATGGGCATGCGACCCAAGACGGTGAAGACCGCCCCGGTGCAGGAGGTGGTGCTGACCGGGGCCGACATCGACCTCGGCGCCCTGCCCATCCAGACCTGCTGGCCGGGCGAGCCGGCGCCCCTGATCACCTGGCCCCTGGTGGTGACCAAGGGCCCCTCGGAGACCCGTGAGGACGACTACAACCTCGGTATCTACCGCATGCAGGTCATCGGGCGCGACCGGACGATCATGCGCTGGCTGGCGCACCGTGGCGGCGCCCAGCATCACCGGCGCTGGAAGGCGGCCGGCAAGCCGGACGCCCTGCCGGCCTGCGCCGTCATCGGCGCCGACCCGGGCACCATATTGGCGGCGGTGACC
>JBBRPN010000064.1:0-15906 GCA_038227925.1 Caulobacterales bacterium
GCCTCGACCTCGCCGCGCGATGTCGGCGCCACCTGCAGATAGAGCACCTCGCGGCGCAGCTCCGGATTGTCTTCCAGGAATCGCTCGAAGCCCAGCAGCCGTTCCTCAAGGCCTTTCGAATAGTCGAGGCGATCGACGCCGACGATCAGGGCCCGGAACACGCTCGCCGCGACCATGCGATCGTAGGCGCGGTTGGCCACCGGCGAGGCGGCCAGCGCCTGAAATTCCTTCACGTCCAGGCCGATCGGGAAGACCTGGGCGCGAAGGCTGGTGCCGAAGGCCTCCAGGCGCCCGTCGCGGCCCCAGCCGCCGCCCGCCTCGCCCAGAACGTAGGACTCGAAGGCCCACAGCCATTCCTCGCTCTGAAAGCCCACCAGATCGTAGGAGAACAGGGCTTCGACCAGTTGCCGGTTCCGCGGCAATGTCGTGAGAAGCTGGGACGCGGGCCAGGGAATGTGCAGAAAGAAGCCGATCGGATTGGTGACGCCCAGGCGCCGAAGCTCCCGTCCCAGCGGGATCATGTGGTAATCATGGACCCAGATCAGATCGTCGGGCTCGATCAGGGGCGCCAGGGTTTCGGCGAACCGCCGGTTCACGCGGTCATAGCCTTCGCCGAAAGAACGGTCGTAGGCGGTCAGGTCGATGCGGTAGTGGAACAGCGGCCAAAGGGTGCCGTTGGCGTAGCCGTTGTAGTATTCCTGGTAGTCGGCTTCGTCGAGATCGACGGTCGCGACCGTGACATCGTCCACCCGCCGGGTGTGGATCTCGCCGGTGAAGGTTTCGACGGTCTCGCCGCTCCAGCCGAACCAGAAACCCGAATATTCCCTGAGCGCCGCCGACAGGGCCACCGCCAGGCCGCCCGCCGGTCCATCCCCCGGCTTTTCCGGCGCGCTGACGCGATTGGAGACGACGATCAGGCGACTCATCGCACTGAACTCCACGGATGGCTCAACAGCACGGCGCAGTTGATCAGTCCAACAAGCGAGTAGGTCTGCGGATAGTTCCCCCACAAGGCGCCGTCGCTGAGGCTGACATCCTCCGAGAGCAGCCCGGCGTGGTTTCGCCTCGAAAGCATTTCCTCGAACAGCCGGCGCGCCTCCTCGACCTCGCCGATCAGATAAAGACCCTCGATGAACCAGAAGGTGCAGAAATTGAAAGCCGTTTCCGGCGCGCCAAAATCGTCCGGCCGATCGTAACGCAGGAGGTTCGAACCGCGCCTCAGATGCTTCTCGATCGCCTTCAAGGTATCGCGGTGCCGCGGATCGTCGGGTGTCAGGAAGCGCAGATCGACCAGTTGGGTCAGGCTGGCGTCCAGCTCGTCGCCGCCGAAGGTGGCCGCGAAATGGCCCACCCGCGCGTTCCAGGCCTTTTCCTCGATGGCGGCCCGAACGACGTCGGCCCTTTCGCTCCAGAAGAGCGCGCGCGCGGCGAGGCCGAGTTTCTCGGCCGCCTTCGCCAAGCGGTCGCAGGCCGCCCAGCACATGGCGGCCGAATAGGTATGGACGGCCGAGCGGGTGCGCAGTTCCCAAAGACCCGCGTCCGGTTTGTCGAACACCGCGAAGGCCCGCTCGCCCACCCGCTCCAGCACCTCGAAATCGGCGTGGGTGGCGGGCCGCAAAAGGCGCTCGTCGAAGAAGGCCTGGACATTGGAAAGCACGATCTGGCCATAGACATCGTGCTGGATGTGCTCGTGCGCCTGATTGCCGACCCTGACCGGCCCCATGTTGCGGTAGCCCGGCAAGGAATCGACGATGCGCTCCTTCAGGATCGGCTCGTAGCCGACGCCATAGACGGGCTGGATGTGGCCGCCGTTCGCCGCATCGACGATATTGCGCAGATAGCCCAGATAGGGCTCCAGAATGTCCACCGCGCCCAGCCGATTGAGCGCCTGGACCACATAGTAGGCGTCGCGGATCCAGCAGTAGCGGTAGTCCCAATTGCGACCGCTGTCCGGCGATTCCGGGATGGAGGTGGTTAGGGCCGCGACAATGGCCCCGGTTTCCTCATAGGCGCAAAGTTTCAGGGTGATGGCGGCGCGAATCACGGCCTCCTGCCATTCGAGAGGAATGGCCAGGGTGCGCACCCATTCGCGCCAATAGGCGACGGTGTCCTCGAGCATGGTGTTGGCGGTAGACAGCACCTCGCCCCGGAACGGTTCGTCCGGCCCCAGGAAGAAGGCGACCGGTTCCTCCAGGCGAAACATCCGCTCTTCCAGGATATGAGAGACGGGGAGATTGGTGGTCAGTCTCAGGGTCAGATCCTGGGCGGCGTAGCGGATGTGATTGGAGCCGGACGTGGCGCGCGCCGGGGCCGCGCCCCAATCGACGGCGGGCCGAAGGCGGACGGTCAGGCGCGGCGCCCCGGTCAACGGGCGGACGAGCCGGATGAAGGATGTGGGCCGGTAGCCGCGGCCGTAGAGGCGAAAGCGCGGCGCGAAGTCGATGATCTCGGCCCGCGCCCCCGCGCTGTCGGTGATCTCCGTGCGCAGGATGGGCGTGTTGCGCAGGTAGGCTTGCCGGATGTCGGCGGCCCCGGCGACTTCAACCGACCAGAAGCCCAGGGCGTCGGGTCCATTGGCGGCGTCGCCGGCCAAAAGGCTCGAGAACACCGGATCGCTGTCCACGCGGGGCGCGCAGCACCACACGAAACAGCCCCGCCGGTCGATCAGGGCGCTGATGGCGGAATTGCCGATGGGCGCGAGATCGAGATCGCGCATCGCTCAATTCGCTTCCAACGACCGACGCAGCCAGGTCTGTGTGGCGGCCACATCGGGAAACGCATACCGCGCCGCGGTGGGACGGCGAGGCCCGACGATCACGCCATAGCCGCCCAAGGCGCTCGCCGCTTCGAAACCGTGTTCGTCGGTCAGATCGTCGCCGAGGAAGACCGGAGTGAAACCAGTGAAGGGGGCCTCGGCCATGAAGGCCGCCACCGCCCCGCCCTTGTCGGGTCCCAGGGCTCTGAGTTCGACCACCATGTCACCTTCCTGGACCCTCAGTCCCAGGCTCGCTCCAAGGCGCCGCGCCAGCGCCCGACAGGCCCCCGCCGACGCGGGCGCGGCGCGGTAGTGCAGGGCGACCGCCTCGCCCTTGTTTTCCACCAAGAGCCCGCGGTCGGTCTCGGCGAAGGCGAGGAAGGCTTTCAGCGCCTCGCCGATCCGCGCCCTGTCGCCCGAGGCGATGATCCGCCCTTCCGCGGTCCGGCGCACCAGGCCGTGGACAGCCGCCACTGCGGGAACGCGCGCCTCCAGCACCCGATCGAGATCTCCCAGCGTCCGACCGCTCACCACCGCCAACCGCCCGGACAGGGCGCGAGCGAGCGCGTCCAACAGTCGGCGGCGCGAGGCGTCGGGTTTCACGGCGTCGGGCGTCGCCTCGATGGGGGCGAGCGTACCGTCGAGATCGGCGAAGAGCGCGATCCGCGCCAGCCGCGGGATCGGCGGCGCCGGCAAGGCATCGTCGGTAACGCTGGAGACTGCCGCCGATGTCAACAATCCGATCCTCCGCCGCAAAGTGACCGCGCCACGCCGCGCGTCCCCATTCGATCCGCATCCGCGAGACCCGGCCTCACCCCTCGATCACCACCGACACCGACCGATCCGAACTTGGCCCGGGGATGGCCGCGATCCTGCCGCCGAGGCGTTGGAAGTCGATATCGACATAGGCGCCGCCCACCCCCAGGCCGGTGAGAGACAACTGATCCACGCCGGCCGGCAAGGTCGGCCGCACCAGGCGCACTTCTTGGCGGTCCGCGTCTATGGAAAGGCCAAGGCAGGCCTGCAACATCATAAAGGTCGAACCCGCCGCCCACGCCTGCGGCATGCAGGCCACCGGATAGGCGATGGGCGGCTCGTCGGCCTGACGGACGAAGCCGCACAGAAGTTCAGGCATTCGCATCTCGAAACTTTTGGAGACTTCGAACAGGTCGAAGAGGAGTTTAGCCGCTCCGGCTCGCTCGCCATAGCGGGCCATGCCCGCCACCGCCAGCGCGGTGTCATGCGGCCAGATCGAACCGTTGTGATAGGACATGGGGTTGAAGCGGGTCGCTCCCACTGCCAGGGTGCGGATGCCCCAACCGCTGTCGAACTTCGCCGACAGCAACCGCTCGGTGACTCTGCGGGCCCGCTCGGCGCTCGGCAGCCCGACGAACAGCAGATGCCCTGGATTTGATGTCAGCGGGCCACAGAGGTCGCCCTCGCCGTCGATGGCCAGGGCATAGAACCCGCGGCGCTCCATCCAGAAACGGGTTTCGACCGTCTCGCGCATGACTTGCGCGCGGGCCGACCATCCTTGCGACCCCGGCTCACCCAGCCGGGCGGCCATTGCCGCCATGGCCCGCCAGGCCGCGAACGCATAGCCCTGAACCTCCACCAGCGCGATCGGGCCGGGGGCGAAGCGCCCATCGTCGTGGAAGACCGAATCGACGCTATCCTTCCATCCCTGGTTGGAAAGGCCGCTGTCGGCGGCCCGGGCATAGTCGATCAGGCCGTCGCCGTTGGAGTCGCCATAGTCGTCAAGCCAGCGGACCGCCGAGATCAGGGCCGGCCAGAGGCGTCGGATGAGCGCCAGATCGCCGGTGCGTTCTAGATATGCGCCGGCCAGGGCGACGAAGAGCGGCGTGGTATCGACCCCGCCATAGTAGAGGCCAAAGGGAATCTCCTTCAGCGCCGCCATCTCGCCGCGGCGGGTTTCATGCATGATCTTGCCCGGAGCGGCGTCGCCGAAGGCCGATGTCGCCGTGGCCTGGCGAGCGGCGAGATAGGTCAGAACGCCTTTGGCCAGGGACGGATCCAGCCACAGCATCTGCCAGGCGGTGATGATGCCGTCGCGCCCGAACGGGGTCGAAAACCATGGAATGCCCGCGTAGGGATAAAGACCGGTGGAAAGGGTGGTGGTGAGGACGGCCACATCGGCGCGCGATTGTTCCAGCCACGCGCCAAAGGCGCCGTCGGCGGCCGTCAGCCGCGCGCCGCGATCCTTGATCTCGCGCACGAGCCGGCGGGCGGCGCCGATCGCCTCCACGAAGCGATCGCGGGCGGGCGGCTCTTTTTCCCCTGGACCCGCCTCGACATAGAGGTCCATGCGCTTGCCCGGCGCGACGGCGAACATGAAGTCAGCCCGGGCCGCCGTTAGTCGCCAGGGCGGTTCGGAGAACATCACCGCGCCGCCGCGTTCAAGGCCGTCCAGACCCCGATAGCCGTAGACCACGCCGCGGCCGGTCAGCCTGGGCGCAGACAACACGCCGCGCGCCGCGCGCCGTATGCCGCGCACCTCGAACATGTCGCGAAAGTCGGCGACGAATTCGAAGGCGATCGGCAGCATCACCTCATCGAGCCCGAAGTTGGTCAGCCGCAACCGCTCGAACAGGCGCCCGCCATGGAGGCAGCGCTTGCGCTCGACGTGGATGACCCCTCGCGGCGTCGCCCGCCCCCCCACCGGCGGCAGGGCCAGGTTGGCCCCGTTGAAGGTGAAATCGGCATTGTCGCGCGACAGGCCGAAACTGAGCTTCGACGGTCGCTTCTCGCCGATCAGCAGGCGAAACCGCGACAGGATGCGGGTGTCGTTGCTGAACAGGCCGTCCGCGCCGCCCAGGATATCGCCCCAGGCGTCGGCCACGAGAAAGGCGTCCCCGTCCTTGATGGACAGCAATTGCCCAAGCTCGTCCGCCTGAACGGCCTCGTCGGGTTCCAAAACGGCGAGTCCAGCGAGGTCGTCCATGGCCCCAGGGCTTTAGGCGCTCTGAGCGAACGCCGGGGTCTTGTCCGCCTCGCGACGATTCGGGGCAAGCTCCGACGCATAGGGCAGCCGCGCCAGACGGTCGGCGTAGAGATCGAGATAGCCGCGGGCCATGGCGGTGGCCGAAAACCGGCGATCGAAGCGCCGCCGCACCTCACGCCGATCGAGGGCCTGGGCGGCGCGAACCGCCGCGACCGCTTCGTCTTCGCCATCGACCACGAAACCGGTGACCCCGTCATCGACCACTTCGGGCGCCGCCCCATGGCGATAGGCGACGACGGGCGTGCCGCAGGCCATCGCCTCGATGGCCACCAGTCCGAACGGTTCGGGCCACTCGATGGGAAAGAGCAGGGTTTCGGCGCCGCCGAGGAATTCGGATTTGTCGGCGTCGTTGATCTCGCCGATGAATTCGATCAAGGGGTGATCGAGAAGCGGCCGAATCTCCTCCTGGAAATAGGCCTTGTCGGCGGCGTCCACCTTGGCCGCCATCTTCAGCGGCATGCCCAGGCGCTTGGCTATGGCGATCGCCCGGTCGGGCCCCTTTTCCGGCGACATCCGGCCCAGAAAGGCGAGATAGCCGCGCGGGTTGGGCTCGAAGCGATAAAGAGTCTTGGGAAAGCCGTGATAGACCGTGCCGGCCCAGTTGGCGAACTGCAGCGCGTCGCGCTGCGAATCCGAGATCGAGACCAGCGGGTATTTCGGCCAGCGGCGATAAACCTCCGGAAGATCCTTTATGTCCAGCCGGCCGTGCAGCGTGGTGATCGTGCGCGGCGCGACGGCCTCGAACATCGGAAAGTGAATCATGTCCACGTGAAAGTGGATGATGTCGAAGCGATCCTGTTGCCGGCGCACTTCGCTCAGCATGGAAAGATGGGCGGCGAGATCAGATTTGAGCGGGGCTGGATCGAGGCGGATCGCCTGATCGCGAACCGCCACGAGGTCGGCGCGGGTCACCGCCTCGGCGCTCGAAAACAAGGTCACCTCATGGCCCAGATCGACCAGCGCGTCGCACAGGTGGGCCACCACGCGCTCGGTGCCGCCGTAGAGCTTGGGCGGGACGGCTTCATAGAGCGGTGCGATTTGAGCAATTCTCATGGGGGACTCCACTGCGGCGGACGGCTGATGCTTCAAGAGGCGTTTCGGCGCTGTTTTGTTCCCGCGCCGCGGTCGAGATTTACGCGGGGAACACCGTCGCCAAAATCAGATCGGCGACGATCAGCTCAAGCTAGATGGGGATGAAGGGGCCGCGCGGCTAGAGGCCGGCCGCCCCCTCGCCGGTTCGCGTCCCTTGAGCGGGGCCTGCCGTTAGGGAGGAAATCCTCCCGCCCGGCTTAGCGCCGAGACTGGGGATTTACCGATCTTTTCGCCGATCCAGCGGGCGGCGGCCACCAGAGCTTCCACATCGAGGCCGGTCTCGAAGCCGGCCCGGTGGAGCATATAGGCCAGATCTTCGGTGGCGATGTTGCCGGTGGCGCCGGGGGCGAAGGGGCAGCCGCCCAAGCCGCCGCAACTGGCGTCCAGAACCGTCACGCCGGCCTCGACGCTGGCGAAGGCGTTGGCGAGGCCAGCCCCGCGGGTGTCGTGGAAGTGCATGCGCAGGCGGGCGTCCGGGGCCGCCGCCCTGGCCGCCTCGATCCGTTGGCACACCGTCCACGGGTCGGCGACGCCGATGGTGTCGGCCAAAGCGATTTCGCCGATCCCAAGTTCGGCGGCCTCGCGGACGATGGCCATCACCTGTTCCTCCGACACCTCACCGTCGAACGGACAGCCAAAAGCCACTGAAATGGTGAGGGAAATCGGCGGTCCGCCCTCGGCCCTCCGGCGCGCCGCGATGGCCCCCAGAGTCGCCACCTGCTCGGCCACGGAAGCCCCCTGATTGCGAATGCCGAAGCCGTCGGTGGCGCAGACCACCACATTGGCCTCGTCGCAGCCGGCGGCCACCGCCCGCTCCCAACCGCGTTCGTTGAGCACCAGGCCGATGCGCGAGCGGCCGGCCCTGGGGGGAAGGGCGGCCATGATTTCCTCCGCCCCGGCCATCTGCGGCACGCGGCGGGGATTGACGAAGGAGACCGCCTCGATGCGCCTCGCCCCGGCCGCTTCCAGGCGATGAATGAATTCAATCTTTTCAGAGGCTTCCAGAATCGCCTTTTCGTTCTGCAGCCCGTCGCGGGGGCCGACTTCGACGATCTCGATGGCGCGGCTCATGGGGAGACCTGTTCTGGCGGCGGCCGGTAGATTCTCAATATGTCGGAGCGGTTGTTCGAATAGTCGAGGCCCGCGCCCTCGCCAACCCGCAGGGCGGTCGCGCCGTCGCGGGCCAGGGCGGCGTGGAAGGCGCCGTCCAGGCGGCCCTGGACGATGGCGGGGCGGCCTTCGGCGATCGCGGCGGCGGCGTCCTCGGCGTCGCCCAGCTCTGTGGCCGTGCCGAGGAGAAAGACCAGGCTCGGCTCCTCGTAGCCGGCCACCGTGACCGGCCCGGGGGAGAGGCCTTGGCTGGGGCTGAGGCCAGCGGCGGCCAGGGCCCTGGCGGCGCGGCTGGAGAGCCACAGGGGACGCAGGGTCGGGGCCAGAGCGGCGGCTAGCACGCCGTGGGCGGCGAGGCTGAAACCGACCCCCACCACTACCGCGCGCGTGGCGCTTTTGGACAGCAACAGGACAGCCGCCGTGCAGCCGGCGGCGAGAAAGAGGAAAGCCGCCGACCAGCCCCAGGCCGCGCCGCTCCAATCGTGCAGCCCGGCCATGGCCAGCGGCCCGGCGGCGGCGATCGCGGCGCCCGCCAGGCCGACCAGAATCGCCCCGATCCACCGGCTCGCCCGACCCACCGGTTCGGCCAGGGCGCGGGCCATCAGCCAGGCCAGGGCGCCGAATAGCGGCAGGGTGTAGTGGACGAGCTTGGTCGGCGCCCACTCGAACACCAGCCAGGACGGGACGAGCCAGCACAGGGCGAAGCGGACGGCCGGCTCGGCGCGGGCCCGCCAGGCCGCCACCGCCCCAGCCGGCAGCAGCAGGCAGGCGGGAAACAGGAGCAGGGGCAGGGCCAGCAGATAAAAGCCGGGCGGCGCGCCGTGGCCTTCCTTATCGCCCATGAGCTTGGGGGCCAGGTCGCCGCCGATCGCCGCCCCCCAGAAGGCGCCGTCGGTGGCCACCGTGATCGCCGTGGCCCAGGGGCCGACCACGGCGAGGACAAGCAGCAGGCCCCAGCCCCAGCCGAGGGTCTTCAGCCACGCCGCCCGCCGCTCCCACAGGCACAGGGCCGCCAGGGTCAGGGCGACGACCATCGGCCCGATCGGCCCCTTGACCAGCACCGACACCGAGAGAGCGGCCCAGAACAGGGCCTTTACCCGCCACCCCGCCGGCGGCCCGCCGCGCCCGGCCAGATAGAGCCGGGCCAGGGCCGCCATGGCCAGGGTCACCGCGCCGCACAGCACCGCGTCGGTGGCGGCGATTCCCGCTTCGGTGGACAGCAGCAGGCTCGCCCCCAGCATGGCCCCGGCCACGAGCGCCCCGCCGGGCCTGAGAAAGGCGCCCCCTCCCCAGGCGCAGGCGGCGGCGGCCAGCATGGCCCCCAGCAGCGAGGGGATGCGCCAGGCCCAGATCTGGCGATCCTCGACATGGCTGAGGGTCGCGACGGCGGCGGCCTGCAGCCAATAGATACCGACGGGCTTCTTGAACCTGGGCGTATCCTGGAAATGGATGGTGACGAAGTCGCCGCTCTCCAGCATCTGCGCCGAAGCCTGGGCGAATCGCGCCTCGTCGCGATCGAGCGGCGGCAGGGCGATCAGGCCCGGCAGGCCGGCGATCAGGGCCACGACGGCGGCCAGCAGCGGGCCGCGCCAGCCTCGTCCCCAGCCGTCCAGACGCTCCTCGAGAGTCATGGACGCCGTGTTAGCACGATGTTTGGCCAGAGCCTGTCTCGATCGGGTTCAATCAACCCGATCGAGACAGGCTCTTTTCTCTAACATTTGAGCGCTTTCTTATCGCAAAAGTGGAATCCACTTTTGCGGAAAGCGCTCCAGCGGGCTTTTCCGCTATGAGGAGGCATGACGCCGCCCGCCGCTCCAGAGATCTGGCCCGACTTCTCGATCGTCGTGCCGGTGTTCGACGAGGAAGCCGCCGCCGCGCCCCTGGCCGGCGAGATCGCCGCCGCCTTCGTCGGCGAGGCGTTCGAGATCGTGTTCGTCGATGACGCCAGCCGCGACGCCACCCGCGCCGGCCTCGCCGCCGTGGCGGGGGAAATCCCGGAGCTGCGGGTGCTCGCCCACCGGTGCAACGCCGGCCAGAGCCGGGCCATCCGCACCGGGGTGCTGGCCGCCCGCGCCGCCATCGTGGTGATGCTGGACGGCGACGGCCAGAACGACCCGGCCGACGCCCCGGCCCTGGCCCGCGCCCTGGCGGCCGGGCCGGCGAGCCTGGGCCTGATCGCCGGCGAGCGGGTGAGCCGGCGCGATCCGGCGGCCAAGCGCTGGGCCTCGCGCTGGGCCAACGCCGTCCGCCGGCGCCTGCTCAGCGACGGGGCCGCCGACACCGGCTGCGGCCTCAAGGCCTTCCGCCGCGACGCCTTCCTGCGCCTGCCCTATTTCGATCACATGCACCGCTATCTGCCGGCCCTCTTCCTGCGCGAGGGCTACCAGGTGGCCTTCCGGCCGGTGAGCCATCGCCCGCGCCTGGGCGGCCGGTCGAAATACACCAACTGGGGGCGCCTGTGGCCGGCCCTTCCCGACCTCGCCGGCCTCCTCTGGCTGCGCGCCCGCGCCCGCGACCCCGGCGGGGTGGATGAGGATTAGGGACGGCGATCGTCCCCCTTCCTTTTCGCGGCGGAATTTGACAGGCTGGAGCGTCACAAAAAAACGGGGAGGCGTTTCATGCGCATCGCGATCGCGCTCATCGCTCTGCTGCTGGCCGGAGCGGCGGCGGCCCAGACGCCGGTGGCCGATCTGGCCAAGCCGCCCGCCGACGCGCGGCAATTCACCATCATGTCGACGGCCGGCAAGCACGGCCAATCGCTGCGCTGGACGGCGCCCGACGGCGCGCGCCTGGGACGCGAGAGCCTACTGCTGCGCGGCCAGGCGTTCGAGACCGACAGCGTGGCGCGCCTTGGGGCCGACGGCATGCTGAGCGCGGCCAGGGTGCGCGGGGTTACGCCCAACGGCGACGCGGCGGAGAGCTTCGCCGTCGCCGGCGGCAAGGCGAGCTGGAAGAGCCCGGTGGACGCCGGCGGCGCGCCCTACGCCTCGCCGGCCATGTACATCGCCTTCGGCGGCCCGGTGGACCTCGCCGCCGACGCCTTCGAAGGCCTGCTGGCCGCGCCCGGCCATTCGCTCGCCCTGCTGCCGGGCGGTCGCGCCCGCGCCGAGCCCCTCGCCACCCTGGAGGTCGGCGACGGCGCCGCCAGGAAGACGGTCACCGCCTGGGCGATCACCGGCCTCTTCAACACCCCGGTGGCCATATGGGCCGACGACAAGGGCCGGTTCTTCGCCCTGGTGGGCGGCCTGTCGTGGATTCCGGCCGGCTACGAGGCCGATCAGCCGCGCCTGGAAAAGGCGCAGGACGACGCCCTGGCGGCGCGCTCGCCGGGGCTGGTCAAGGCGCTGCTGAAAACGCCGGCCGGGCCGGTGGCCTTCACCCATGTCCGCGCCTTCGTGGACGGCGCGCGCTTCGCCGACGATCAGACGGTGGTGGTCGACAAAGGTCTCATCGTCGCCGTCGGCCCGGCGGCGCGGGTCAGGCCGCCGGCCGGCGCGCAACTTTTCGACGGCAAGGGCGAGACCCTGACGCCGGGGCTGTGGGACTCGCACATGCATTTCGGCGACGACGCCAGCGGTCCGATGCTGCTGTCGCTGGGCGTCACCTCCGTGCGCGATCCGGGCAACGTCAACGCCCTGACCCCGGCGCGGGCGGCGCGGCGGGCCAGGGGCGAGCTGCTCAGCCCGCGGGTCTATCCCTCGGTGCTGATCGACGGCAAGGGTCCCAACACCGCTCAGGTGGCCAGCGTCGCCACCTCCCTGGACGAGGCCCTGGCGATCGTCCGCAAGGCCAAGGCCGACGGCTTCGTGGCCATCAAGATCTACGGCTCCTTCAACCCGGCCTGGGTGGCCGCCACCGCCGCCGAGGCGCATCGGCTGGGCCTGCACGTCCACGGCCATCTGCCGGCCGGCATGCGGCCCGCCGACGCCATCGCCGACGGCTATGACGAGATCACCCACATCTATTTCGTGATGATGCAGGCCATGCCCGACTCCGTGGTCAAGGTCTCCAACGGCATGGCGCGCTTCGAAGGGCCGGGGCGCTACGCCAAGGACGTTGACCTGGGCGCCGAGCCGATGAAATCGCTGATCGCCACCCTGGCGGCGCGCAAGATCACCGTCGATCCGACCCTGGTGGTGGCCGAGAGCCTCTATGTGCCGGAGAACGGCGACCTCTCGCCGGCCTACGCGCCGTTCGTGGGCACCCTGCCCCCCGCCGTCGAGCGCGGCTTTCGCCAGGGCGGCTTCACCGTGCCGGCCGACCTGACGCGGGCCGACTACCGCGCCAGCTTCGCCAAGCTCGCCGCCCTGGTCGAAGCCCTGCACAAGGCCGGCGTCCCCATCGTGGCCGGCACCGACGGCTCGGGGCTGGAGCTGGTGCGCGAGCTCGAACTCTACGTCGCCGCCGGTTTCACCCCGGCGCAGGCCCTGGCCAGCGCCACCCTCGCCACCGCCCGCCTGGTCGGCGCCGATGGGCGCACCGGCTCGATCGCGGTGGGCAAGGCGGCCGATCTGGTGCTGGTGGAAGGCGATCCCTCGCGCGACATCGGCGATCTGCGTCACACCCGCACGGTGATGATGGACGGCAAGCTGATGGACGCCGACGCCCTGCGCGCCGCCGGCGGCTTCGAGGGCCGTCCCAAGTTCGCCGACTAGGACGAAGGATGGCCCTTATCGCCGCCGCGCCGCTGCCCGTCCTGCCGGTGGCGGCCTATAATCTCTACTTCCTGACCCTGGGCGGCGGCCTCGAGGCCCACGACGCCCACGCCCGCCTGACCGCGCCGCTCTTCCAGCTCACCACCGCGCCGGGCGGCGTGTGGCCGGTGAGCGCCGCCGACCTGATGGTGGCCGCCGCTCTGGTGGTGCTGTTCATCGAGCTTCTGAAGTCGGCGGCCAGCCGGCGCATCGCCCTCATCAACCATTCGCTCTCCATGGCCCTCTTCGTCGCCTGCCTTGTCGAACTGCTGCTCGCCCCGGCCTGCGCCACCTCGACCTTCTTCCTCATCACCCTGATGGTGCTGCTGGATGTGGTCGCGGGCTTCATCGTCACCGTCGCCGGCGGCCGGCGGGAGGTGGAGGAGGCGGAGTATCGGTAGGGTGGAGGGGCGGCGGCTATTTCGCCTTCCTCACCTCGAACACGACGCCGCAGCCGGAAGCGCAGGCGTTGCCGTTTCCGCCTTGGGTGGTCACGCCATAGAGCTTGTTCATGTGCTTGGTCAGGCTCGAAAAGGGTTGTAGGCCATCGAAAGGACGGCTCACCATCCCAGTGAAGCTATGCAGAACGGTCTCCTTCCCATCCGGCGAGATCTGGATGACGCTCCCGAGACCGTCAGCGCCGCCGCCCTCGGTGGTGCCGAAGAGGTCTCCCTGCTGATCCATGATCAAGCTACCCTCTGAGTTAGCGTCCGATTCGGCGAAAGTATGCAGCACAGTCTGCGTACCGTCCGGCGCGAGCTTGAACACCACACCCCACGTCCTGCCGCCTTCCGTCGTGACGCCATAGAGGTTGCCCTGCTTATCCCGGATCAAGCCGCCATGCGGGGCGCCCCCATCGGCGTGCCGGGTGAAAGTATACAGAAGGGAAAATTTGCCATTGGGCGCAATCTTGAAAATCACACCCGCGTTGCGAGGACCGCCGAGGAGGGTATCGCCGTAGAGATTGCCGTGCTTGTCCATGATCACGCCGCCGTACGGACCAGATCCATCACGGCCGCCGGTGAAGGCGTGGAGCACGGTCTCGGTCCCGTCCGGCGCCAGCCTGAAGACCGTGCCGAGGTCGGATGGGCCGCCGTGGAGGGTCGTGCCGTAGAAATTGCCGGCCGCGTCGGCGATCAGGCCGGCGTAGGGGTTTGACCCATCGCTTCCGCCGGCAAAGGAATAGAGCACCGTTTCCACGCCGCCCGGCGTCAGCTTGAAGACGACACCGAGATTATGGGCGCCGCCGATATTCGCTGTGCCATAAAGGTTTCCCGCCGCATCCGCGAACAACGTATCCTGAGGGCGGGCGCCGTCGCTCCCGCCCGTAAAAGTGTGGAGCGCGGTCGCGACGCCCAGGGGGCTGAGCTTGAAGACGGCACCGCAACCCTGCACGCAAGTACCGCCGTTGACGCCGCCGTCGCTGGTCGTGCCGTAAAAATTGCCCGCCTTGTCCATGATGAGGCCGCCGACAGGGTGGCTACCTTCGCTGCCGCCAGTGAAGTTGTAAACGACATCCGGCGCCCGCGCGGCGGCGACCAGCGGAACCGCGACCGAAAGGGCGAGCGCCGCCCCCGCCAGCGCCCTGCCGAACACCCGCCGAATCCGTGACATCGATCTTCCTCCCTCGGGATGAGCCGCGAGCCTCGCGGAAGCTTTGGGACTGTCCGGTTTCCGCCGCCGAATATCAAGCGGCCACGCTTCGAGTCGCCGGCGGCTATTTCGCCTTCTTCACCTCGAACACGGTGCCGCAACCGGCGGGACAACCGCTGGTGGTGGGGCCGCCGCTGGCGGTCGTGCCGTACAGCTTGTTCATGTAGAGGATCAGGCGCCCGGCAGGTAACACGCCATCGGGCGGGCTAGCGTGGTCTCCGGCGAAGCTATGCAGGACTGTCTCGGTCCCATCCGGCGAAAGTTGGAAAACGGTCCCGACACCGTGCCGGCCGCCGAAGAAGGTGATGCCGTAGAGGTTTCCCCGCTCGCCCATGATCAGGCCGGCCCCTGGGGAAGAGCCATCGAAGTTGGTGAAGCTATGCAGCACCGTCTCCGTACCGTCCGGCGCGAGCCTGAACACCACGCCACAATTGCACGGACCGCCGCCTTGCATCGTGACGCCGTAAAGGGCGCCCTGCCTGTCCATGATCAAGTCGCTTTCCGGGCCGGATCCATCGGCGCCGCCGGTGAAAGAATAGAGCACCGAAAATTTGCCATTGGGCCTGATCTTGAAAATACCGCCCCGCCTGTTGTCGCCGCCGTTGTAGGCGGCGCCGTAGAGATTGCCGTGCTTGTCCATGATTACGCCGCCGAGCGGGCGAGCCCCATCGCGCTGCGGGCTGAAGGCGTGGAGCACGGTCTGAGTCCCGTCCGGCGCGAGCTTGAAGACCGTGCCGGCGTTGAGCCGGCCGTCTCCAGTGGTCGCGCCGTAGAAATTGCCGGCGCCGTCCATGATCAGGCCGGCGGTCGGCTCGGCCCCGTCGCCTCCACCGGCGAAGGAATGGAGCACGGTTTCCACACCGCCCGGCGTCAGCTTGAAGACGACACCGAAATTATGGGCGCCGCCGCGAAGGGTCGTGCCATACAGGTTTCCCGCCGCATCGGCGATCAAGGTGTCATGGGGTTTGCCGCCGTCGCTCCCGCCCGTAAAAGTATAGAGCGCGGTTACGGCGCCGGGGGGGCTGAGCTTGAAGATGGCGCCGCAACCCAAATCGCAGTGGCTGGCGCCGCCGCCACTGGTCGCGCCGTAGAAATTGCCCGCCGCGTCCCGGATGAGGCCGCCATAGGGAGTTCCGCCTTCAGCGGCGCCGAGACCGAAAGAGCGAGGGTCGCCCCCACGAGCACCCTGCCGAAAACCCGCTGAATCCGTGACATCGATCCTCCTCCCTGGGATGAGCCGCGAGCCTCGCGGAAGCTTTGGAGTGTCCGGCTTCCGTCGCCAAATATCAAGCGGCCAGGATTCGGGTCGCCGCGCCTCGGGTGGCCGGCGCCGGGGTTGAGGAAGCGGAGTATCGGTGAGGGAAGCGATTCAGACCCACCGCCGCCTATTTCCGAGTCAAGTGAAACAACTCGATGTCGGTGTCGAAGTCGAGGGAGGCGATGTAGGTCGGTTTCCCCGACCTGGGATCTATGGCGAAATCGTGGGAGATCCAGCCGGGCGGGTCGGCGAACGGGCGCGTGGCGCCGCCTGTCAGGGGCGCCGACAGCGGCCGGTCGCCGTCTTCGCGGTCATCGACGAA
>JBBRPN010000065.1:0-15048 GCA_038227925.1 Caulobacterales bacterium
CTCTCCACCATCGCCGACGCCGACCAGATCCTGGTCATCCGGCGCGGCAGGATCGTGGAGCGCGGCGACCACACCGCCCTTCTGGCCGCCGGGGGCGAATACGCGGCGCTGTGGCGGCGGCAGACGCGCGGGGAAAGCGCCGCTACTCCGCCGCGATCGGCGCCGGCCTGGGCCGGATGAGTTCGCCGCCGGCGAGGGCCTGACCCGGCCGCCGCCCGCCGAAGCGATCGCGCAACCGGCGAAGGCCGTCGGCCAGGGTCTTGGGCGCGGCCAGGGCGACCGGGGTCAGGAACAGGGTGAGCAGGGTGGAGAAGGTCAGGCCGAACACCACCGTGGCCGACAGCTGCACCCACCATTCGGAGCCGGGGGCCTTGTAGTCGAAACCGCCGGCGCGGAAGTCCGGATGGAGCTGGAACATCAGGGGGAGCAGGCCGATAACCGTCACCACCGTGGTCAGCATCACCGGCCGGAAACGCTGGGTGGCGGCGCGCACGGCCGCCTCGTCGGCCTCATGGCCGCTGCGGCGTAGCTGATAATAGGTGTCCACCAGCACGATGTTGTGGCCGACCACCACCCCGGCCAGGGCGACGATGCCGGTGCCCATCATGATCGCCGAAATATAGTCGAAGGTGTGGGCGATGTTGAGATCGGCGCCCAGGAGCACGCCCACCGTCGAGAGCACCACCGCCGAGAGGGTGACGAACACGCCGTAGAAGCTGTTGAATTGCCACAAGAGGATGGTCGCCATCAGGAACAGGGTGACCGCCATGGCGACGATGAAGAACAGGCCGGCGTTCTGGGTTTCCTCGTCGGCGCCGCGGAATTTCCAGCGCACCGAGGAATCCAGCGGCGCCTTGGCGAGCCAGGGCTTGAGCTCAGCGATCTTCTGGCTCGCCGCCACGCCCCTGACGTTGGCCTGGACAACCACCAGCCGCTGGCTGTCGCGGCGCACTATGGAGGTCACCTGCTGGGCCGGAGTCATCTTGACGAAATAGCTCAGCGGGGCCGGCCCCTGAGGGGTGGCGATGGTCAGATGGTCGAAGGCGGCGATGTTGCGCGCCTCGGGCGGAAAGCGCACCCGGATGTCCAGCTCGTCCTGGGCGTCCACCGGGCGGAACTTGCCGGCCAGCACGCCGTCGGTGACGAATTCGATGGCCTGGCCCACCGTCTGCACATCGACGCCGTAGCGGCCGGCCGCCACCCGGTCGACGGTGAAGTTCCACTCGATGCCCGGCGAGGTGCGGCTGTCCTCCAGTTCGATAATCTGGGGATCGGCGGCCAGCTTGGCGCGGACGAGGTCGGCGGCCCGGCTCAGGGTGTCCGGATCGGGGCCGCGCAGTTCGACCTGGATGTCCTTGCCTTGCGAAGGTCCGTCTTGCGGCAGCCGCAGCTCGGTGAGCACCCCGGGCGTCTCGCCGATGCGCCGGCGGATCACCTTGACGATATCGCGGCCGGTCAGGTGCAGTGCCCGCTCGACGCGGAAATCGGCGAATTCAAGCTGGATGCGGCCGATGGAGTCGTTGGGCGGCGCCGACTGGCCCCCCGATGTGCTGCGTCCCGAGCGGGTGTAGATCGACTTGACGCCGGGGATGCCGCCGAGCTTGCGCTCGATCTGGGCGACCAGGGTGTCCTGCGCCTCGACCGAAAGGTTGCCGCGCGCCTTGACATAGACAGCGGCGTGGTCCGGATCCTGGTCGAGGAAGAACAGCACCGGGTGCGGCTGGATGGCGAACAGGGCCACGATCCCTACCGCCGTGGCCGCCGCCGCGCCGGTGACGATCCACGGATGGCGGCCGCCGGCGTGGATGGCGCGGGCATACCAGCCCATGAAGCCGGCCATGGTGCGCGGATCGCCGTGCTCGGATTTCTCGATCTCGGCCAGATGCTCCAGATCGGCCCCCTGCTTGCGGCCGACCAGGGAGCCGAGGGCCGGGGTGACGATCAGGGCGATGACGATCGAGGCGCCGAGCACGAAGAACAGGGTGATCGGCAGATAGCTCATGAACTTGCCGGCGATGGAGTTCCAGAACAGGAACGGCACGAAGGCGCATAGGGTGGTCAAGGTGCCGTTGACCACCGGCCAGAACATCCGCGTGCCGGCGGCGGCGAAGGCGCCCCGCTTGTCCATGCCTTCGGCCATCTTGCGGTCGGCGTACTCCACCACCACGATGCCGCCATCGACCAGTATGCCCACCGCCAGAACCATGCCGAACATCACCATCTGATTGAGGGTGATCCCCAGCCGCTGGAGCATCAGGAAGGCCAGCATGAAACAGACCGGAATGGCCGCCCCGACCATCAGGCCCTGGCGGATTCCCAGGGTGGCGATGATGATCAGCATGACCAGCAGAGTCGCGGTGATCAGGCCCGATTCCAATATTCCCAGGGATTGGGCGATGAACTCGCTGTCGTCGAAGGTGTAGTCGGCGTGGATGGTGGGGGGCCAATGCTTCGCATCGGCCTGGACCGCCTTCTTCACCGCCGCTACGGTGTCGAGCACATTGGCCCCCGGCCGCTTGACCACCTCGACCGTGAAGGCCGGCGCGCCATTGAAGCGGGTGATGTAGGTCGGCTCCTTGAAGGTGCGCCGGACCTGGCCGATGTCGCCCACCGTGACCACCTTGTCGCCGCTGGTCTTGATCGGCAGGCGCAGAATGTCGTCGGGACTCTGAACCACCCCCGGCAGCTTCACCGCGAAGGTTCCCTGGCGGGTGATCAGGTCGCCGGCCGGGACGAGTTGGTTGTTGCGGGCGATGACGTCGGCGAGCTGCGAGGTGCTGACGCCCAGGGCCTGCATCCGCACCGGATCGACCGTGACTTCCAGCATTTCCTCGCGACCGCCGGAGACGTCGGCGCGCAGGACCCCCGGCAGGGTCTCCAGATGCTGTTTGAGGGCGCGGGCGGTGGCGTCCAGGGCGCGCTCGGGCGCCTGGCCGGCCAGGACGATGCCCAGGGAGGGCTCGTCGGCGATGTTTTCCTCCTCGATGACCGGCGGCAGGGCGTCGGGCGGGAAGCGGCCGCGGGCCAGATCGACCTTGGCCCGGACGTCTTCCAGCACCTTGTTCTTGTCGAAATTGACCTCGAATTCCAAGAGGACCACCGCCTCGCCGCCGTAAGCGCGGGCGTTCATCTCCTTGAGGCCCTGGATCGTCTTTAGCTCTCGCTCCAGCGGCCGAACCAGCAGGCGCTCGGCGTCCTCCGGACTCACCCCCGGATAGGGGACGACCACCGAGATGAACGGCACGGTGATGTCCGGCTGGGCTTCGCGCGGCAGGGTCAGATAGGCGTAGAGGCCGAACAGACTGAGGACCAGTGTGACGGCCAGCAGGACTTTGCGGCGCTTGATGGCCCCGTCGATCAAGGCTGCGATCATGAGCTTCCCGCCGTCGCCGGCCCGGACGCCACCCGCACCCTCTGGCCTTCCGACACATAGGACTGCCCGACGACGATCAGCCGGACCTCGCCGCTCAGGCCCGAGACCCACACCCCGCCCGGCGTTTCCTCCAGCACCGTGACCGGCGCGAAGGCGACTTTGCCGCCGGCCAGCACATGGCGCACGCCCTGCCGGCCGCCGGCGTCCAGCACCAGGGCGGAGACCGGGATGAGATGGGCCGGCCCGACCCCGGCCCCGATCCTGACCTGCGCCGACAGGCCCGAGGGCGCCGCCGCGCCGCGGTTGGCCGCGGTGACCTCGACCCGGTAGGTGCGGGTGGCCGGATCGGCGTCGCGGGCGACGAAACGCACATGGCCGGCGATCGTCTGGCCGGAGACCAGGGTGGCCACGGCCGGCGCCCCCACCCTCAGCTTTCCGACTTCCGTCTCGGGCGCGTCGCCCACCACCAGCAGGGGATCGAGCTCGATCACCGTGCCGCAGGCCTGGCCGGGCGAAAGATAGGCCCCGACCTCGGCGTCGCGATGATCGAACACCCCGGCGAACGGGGCGACGATGTCCACCTGGCGCAGAGCCACCTCGGCGGCCCGCACGGCGGCCGAGGCGGCGTCCAGATCGGCCTGGTCGGTGAGCACCTGGGTCTTGGAGCGGAACCCCTTGGCGGCCAGATTGGCCGAGGCCTGCATCTGCAGTTGCCTGGCCCGCATGGCCGCCCGCGCCTGATCCAGCGCCGCCGCCCGCGCGTCCACCGCCAGGCGGCACAGCACCGTTCCGGCGCGCACGAAGGCGCCCTGCATCACCGGCGTGGCGGCGACGATGCCGGAAGTCTCCGAGCGCGCCACCACCGTGCGCGCCGCCTGGGTGCGGCCGCGAAAAGTCACCAGGTAGGTGTGCTCGGATTGCGGGGTCAGGCTCACCCGCACCAGGGGCATGGACGGCGCGGCGGCGCTCGCCGCCGCTTTCGCGGCATCGGCGTTTTTGTCGCCGCGACCAAGGAGGGGACGGGCCAGCAGATAGGCGAACACCACCGCCACGATCGCGGCCACCACCCCATAGGCGGGCTTGACGCGCATTGGGCTTGGTCTTCCCTTCAGCCGGCTCGAACGGCTGGATTTCTGCTATGCGCCGCCGGCCAAGGACAAATGAATACGCGGAAAGGTTTGCGCCGCCCGTTCCGGCGCGGCGGCGTTTCCTTCCTTGAACCGCCTCTTTGACCACGGGTGACGTTGGGGGATTAATTCGTGTTAATCCGATCTTCCACGGCGGCGGCCTACAAGGAGTAACGGCGATGCGCTATCTGCACACCATGGTCCGGGTGAGCGATCTGGACAAAGCGCTGGATTTCTACCGCGCCAAGCTCGGGCTCGAGGAGGTATCGCGCATCGACAGTCCGGCCGGCCGCTTCACCTTGGTCTTCCTGGCCGCGCCGGGGGACGCCGAGGCGGCCAAGGACAGGCGCGCGCCGATGGTCGAACTGACCCACAACTGGGATGCGGAAACCTACGGCGGCGGTCGCAATTTCGGCCACCTCGCCTATCAGGTGGAGGATATATACGCGACCTGCCGGCGGCTGATGGACGGCGGCGTCACCATCAACCGCCCGCCCCGCGACGGCCACATGGCCTTCGTCCGCTCCCCCGACGGCGTCTCCATCGAACTTCTCCAGCAGGGCGCGGCCCTCGCCCCCGCCGAGCCATGGGCGTCGATGCCCAATGTCGGGGCGTGGTGAGGCGACGGCGGGTTTATTTCAGGCCGAACTGCCGCGTCAGAGTTGGCCGCGAAGGACATGGTCCTTCACCCATTTCGCCTCGGACTCCTCCTCGACGAAGAAGACCTTGAGGGCGTCCGGGTCGTCACGGCCGGCCCAGAATAGTTTGGTCGTCGCCTGGAATTTCCCGGCGTAGCACCAGCGCGTATCGCCAAGGGCTCGGGCGCCACCTGGTTCCAGGAAGACGAGGATGTCGGCCTCGGCCGCATCGATGACCTTGGCCGCCACCACGTCGGCTTCATAGGCGTTCCTCACGACGTGGATCTTGGCCATTCGCGGTTTTCCTTGTGCCGGATCGATCCGGCCCGGTAGATCACCAGGGTGCCCCAGCTTCCTTAAGGGATGCCGTCGCCCGGTCGTAGACGAACCCGACAATCGAGCCGTCCCGAACACGCCCCACCACCTCGTCGATGACGTGCAGGGGAACGAGAAACCATTCCCTGGGCCGCACCGGATTGCCAAACCGGTCCGCGATGGTCAGATCGAGCTGCGCCGGCGCGAATATCCTGTGGAAGACGCCTTCCAGCTTCACGCGGTCAACGACGGCCAGCTTGTAGGTGGCGACGATCTCCACATCCGCGAGCAGATAGGTGGCCTCGTGCGCGGCGTTGGCGATGCGGGTCTCGACCTTGCCGCCGGTGACGCCGATCTTGTGGATCAGGTCGCGGTGCGCGGCGACATAGGGATGGTCCGACAGGCTGCGCAGCACATAGACCCGCTCGCGACATCGCCGTCCTCCCACACGCCGCTGAACAGCGGACCGGCGGCGGGTTCGGTGATGCGGCGGCTGGTTTCATCCTTGTAGAGGGCGCGTTGCAGGGACCGGCGCAAAAGATTGCTCTCGGTCCCGTTGGAAAAGACCACCCTCAGCCGGGCGTCGCTTTCCCCATTGGGCGCTTTGACCGTTTCCCCGGTTTCGGCGACATAGGCCGTCAGACCGCCAACGATGAAGAACTCGCCCGTCTTGATGCCCTCGCCGAGCGCGAACGGCAGCGCCCGACGGGCTCCCGAGTCCAGATCGGCGCTGGCCTTCTTGAACAGCGGGTTGAACGTGGCGAAGTCGGCGCACGGAGCGCGGGACGCGATCTCCTCGGCGGCGCGCTTTTCCTCATGCGAAGCGACGTGGCGCAGCACGGTGATGTCGTCCCCGGCGGCTTCGGCGGCGCCCACGCCCAATTCGGCCAGCAACGCGTCGTCGTCGAGGTCATCGGGCGAGGCGCCCTCGGCGGGCGCGCCCAGCAGGCCGTGGGCGTCCAGATCGGCCAGCAGGGTGCGGCAATCGGGCAGGGCGCGCAGGCGGTCCAGGCGCACGGCGTAAAGGCGCTCGAAAATGTCCCGCCCTTCGCCGTGCCGCGGCGCGCGGCCATGGGTTTCGCGGAACCGCACGATGTCCTCGAAACCGGCGATGACGCGCTCCTCGCGCGGCGTGCGGGCGCTGACGGGCCGGGCCTCGACCTCGACGCCCAGCGCGGCCAGCATTTCGTCGGGAGACAGCTCAGCCATCGGCGGCCTTTTGCCGGGCTCGGTAACGGGCGAGAGCGACAACCCCCTCGGCCATCTTCCTTTCCCAGGCGTCTGCCGAAGTGATGTCCGGCGCCCGGCCCCGTTCGGTGTTGAACCGCAACGCCCGTCTGGTCAGGTCGAGCGCGTCCTCATAGGTTAGGTTCACCTTCTTGGCGTTGATGGCCGCTTGCACCTGTTTGAGCATGGGCTCGTCCATCGTCCGGGCCAGGACCGCATAGGCGGTGCCGAACGGATTGATCTTATCGATCAGGTCGATGTTGAGTTCGCGCACGCTGAGGGCGAACCGGCGCACCCCGTCGATGAAGGCGGTATTGCCCAAGGCGGCCTCACCCGCCCCGTCTTCGGCGGCCAGCGTCACCTGTTTGGCCTGCTGCGTCAGGTTCATCGCCGCGACCGCGTGCTGGCGGACCGCCTCCCGGTCCTCGTCGGTCAGGTTCGGGTAACTCTCCCTGACGATCTTGCCCATGCGCACCTGAGTCAGTTCCTCGGGGACCGTCTCATCGTCGAACATGCCGCGCTCGACGGTCGATTTGTCCTGGACGAATTTGGCGATGACCTCGTTGAGGTCCTGCGCGCAGATGCGCCTGGCCTCGTCGGTAGCCGGCTGGACCAGGCCCTTGATCTCGACGTGGAATTTTCCCTCCGTCTCGTTGAAGCCGAGGTTGGTTCCCCCTTCCTTGTAGCCCTCCGAGCCATAGTCGAAGCCCGCCTTCGGCCCGCTGTCGCGCGGCGTGAAGTCCCAGCGCGGGGCCAGCACCTGTTCCATCAGCAGGCTGGCGGCAATGGCCTTCAAGGTGTCGTTGAGTGCGTCGGTGACCTGACCCTGAACGGCGGTCGGGGCGGCGATCAGATTGGTGAAGCGGGCCAGCGCCTTGCCCGGCGCGTCGCGGGTGGCGCGGCCGATGATCTGGACGATCTCGGTCAGGCTGGAGCGATAGCCCACCGTCAGGGCGTGCTCGCACCAAATCCAGTCAAATCCCTCCTTGGCCATGCCGAGCGCCAGGATGATGTCCACGTGATCGCGGTCGCCGCCGTGGGCGGGGTCTTTGAGGGCGGTGATCACTTTGTCGCGCTTGGCGCCGTCCTCGACCAGGTTGGCGACCTTCAGCAGCGTCCCGTCCGGGCGCCGGATCAGGTGAAAGCCGGTCGCCGCGTCCTCGCCCTCCCACGTCCCGAGGGCGTCCATAATCCAGTCGGCTTCCTTGATCTTGTCGGCGGTGCTCTCGCGCGAATTGACGTTGGGAATATGGACGATGGTTTTCAGGCCCGGATCGAGCACCGCCATGATGCTGTCCAGATAGGAGCCGTCGTAGAAGAAATAGCCGATGTCGAGCCCTTTCAGGTGCTCATAGCCGTTGAGCTGCTCGTAATAGGTATAGGTGACGGTCTCGAACTTGGCCTCGTCGCCGGGGTTCAGCACCGGCTCGGCGTCGCCGCGGAAATAGGAGCCGGTCAGGGCGACGATGTGGGCCTTGTCGCGGGCGATCAGTTCGCCGAGCTGGGCGCCCAGGCGATTGTCCGGATTGGCGCTGACGTGATGGAACTCGTCCACGGCGATCAGGCAGTCGTCGAACGCCGCCACCCCCAGTTCCTCGACGGCGAAGCGGAGGGTGGCGTGGGTCGAGACCAGAACCCGGTCGTCCGAGGCCAGGAACTCTCCCACCGCCTTGACCTTGGATTTGGCCACGCGCGGCTCATCGGCGCCGGGCGCGTTGCACAGGTTCCATTGCGGCTTGACGGTCCAGTCGGCCCAGAAGCCGAATTGCGTGAGCGGCGCGTCGGCGAAGCTGCCGCCGATGGACCGCTCGGGCACCACGATGATCGCCTTCTTCAGCCCCTGGTTGTGCAGCTTGTCCAGCGCGATGAACATCAGCGCCCGCGACTTGCCCGACGCCGGCGGCGACTTGATCAACAGGTATTGTTCCCCGCGCCGGCCATAGGCGCGCTCCTGCATCACCCGCATGCCCATTTCATTGGGCCGGGTCGAGGCGCCGGTCTGGCCGGTGCGCAGGGTGACGGAGGGGACGGGCGGGGTGGTCATTCGTCGAACAGCTCGCCGTGGGTTCCGGCGCGGAGAAAATTGACCGTGCCGCTTTTGCCGGCCTTCTCATCGACCTCGTAAACCAGGAGGAAGTCGCCGCCGACGTGACATTCGCGCGTGCCCTGCCACGTTCCCTTGAGTGGATGATCCTTCCATTCCGGCCCGAGCGGCGCATCGTTCGCGACCAGCAACAGGACGGCGTCCTTGAGGCGGCGCATGTCGTAGCGACCCGAGCGGGTAAGGCGTTCCCAGTCCTTGGTGAACGCCCTCGCGAAATCACAGGCGCGCGGGTGCTGCGCGCGCTTAGCGGACTTGGCGGTCAAGTTCGGCGAACATCTCTTCGGCGCTGGAGAAGCGCGCCCGGCCCTCGGCCATCATCTGGCGCGATTCCTCCATCGCCGCGCGGGTTTCGGCGTTGGGGACCTTCAGTTCCAGCGGAAACGCCTGGTCGGCGACGATGCGGTGGAACAGCAGGCGCACGGCGTCGGACGCGGAGAGCCCGATGGCGGCGAGCGTCGCCGTCGCTTCCTCCTTCAGACGCCCGTCCATGCGGACGTGAAGCATTTCACTGGTCGCGGCCATGACGGCTTCCTTGTATCGCGAATGAGATACATCGTTGTCGGCGGCGGCCGTGTCAAGCCTCCGCCGTCCACGCCGCGCGGCTTGGGATCGAAACGGCTTGCTACTGACGCCGTCGCACGGGAACTATCCGGTTGACGTAGCGAGAATGAAATGGCATGATTCGATGGATAGGCCGGCGCTAGAGACCGATCCAATAGAGGTGCTTGCGGAGCATCTATCGGCAGCACTGGAGACCCTTTGGTGCGCCCCGACGGAGTCATGGGCGCTTATGTCGGAGGGGGATCGGGAGATATACCGAACCGCCGTTGAAAAAGTTCTAATCCAGTGGAACCTAGTGTTGAGAGTCCACGCCAGTTTAAAAAGTCTCGCGTCGGCGTGAATTTTCCCACTACGACGGAATATACAAGACATGTCTGTGCAGCAAATAGACGTATCCTTGCAACAACCCAGATTGTCGAGGGCTCAAATCCAGGCGGCAGGAAATGAACGCCGATGGCGTGGCGCCCTGATTTCAGGGTGGTGGCGTTAGGCAGATACATCGATTGGCCGATCACAGAGCCCACGAAGGTGGTATCAAAGCCAAGTATAAGCGGCTCCAGTAGTGAATCGAAATTTTCTTCGCCAATCTCCCCGCATACAAACGAGTGGCCAATCTTCGCAAGCATGCGCGCAAATATTAGTAGGTCATATGGCTGTTGTTCAATATATACCATCTCTTCCGAAGCAGTCCGGAATGAACGACGAGATTCTAGTAATATTTCGTGCCTTTTTATCAACAAAGGCATCGGTCGAAGTTTGGAGGAAAGTAGAATATCGGGCTCGTAAAATTCCGGAAGACGAAGGTGAGCCGGTGACGGATCGACGGTTAATAGGATTTTACCGTCTCGCAGGATGGACTTATGCCGGTTCCTACCGGCCTTCCCGCGTCTATTGCTCCGATAACCAGCAAATTTGCGGTATGGCCCAAGGTGGTTGTTTAAGCACACGCTCTCGACGCGACCGGTGATGGCGCTGCATGTGGCGCAACTAGATTTCGGCAAAATGAGGCCGCCCCCGAGGGCGAGCGGGATAATATGCTCACGGGACAGGCCGCCGATATCGCCATTTCCGCCGCAATAGATACAATGACCGACGGGGCGATAGACGTTAGGTTTGTCCCTGCTGGGGTAGGCTAGGGTTACCATAGGTGGATGACCACGATGGACGACGATGCCGAGGCAAAAGGTCAGACTGATCACCAGCGCCGCGACGCGCTGTTGCTGAGATTGCTTAAGACACCCCCCCAGCCGCGCCCAAAGCGTGAGCGCGGGCAGGGGAGGCTAGGTGAGGGAACGGCTACCGGCCGCCCTTCCTCGGCTCGATCCGGGTCAGGACCGCGCCCGCAAGCGACCTGACTTCGGCCGCTTTGAGGGAGCTGGGCCGTTCGAGGCCCTCCCCCGCGATGTGCTTGAGATGCTTGTTTGTCACCGGCGGCGCCGGTGGTGTTTTCGTAGTCATGGTCCAGTTTCCCTTTCTCGGGAAGCAGATCGCTGGACTTGACTTGGCGCCTTTAGGGGTTATCGTCCCCGAGTCTGAACACCGTTTCCCGCAGCCCAGCCAGGTTAAGCGGGGAGCCAAGAGCAAAGGCCGTTGGAAGGGTTGGTAGCCTTCCGGCGGCCTTTGTGATTCTCAAAGCGTCACAATCTCGCATGGAGACTCCGACCTTACGGAGAGTCAAGGCGCTTAATCCCACATTCTGCGATTTTTGAAGCGTGACCGTATATATGGAGTATGGCTCTTAGCGTTTTGCAATACGCCGCATTGCCATGATGCGCCGCGCCTTTTGCTTAAGCGTAAGCGGCTCCCGCAGGCTGTCGATACATCAAGCGCTTGCCCGTGGCCCCGGCGAGTAGGGTGGCGGCGCGCTCGTTATCGTCCATGTGGCGGGTCGAGTATCTAAAATCGAACTCGGTCAAGTAGCGATGCAGATGGGCCTCGCTCACGCTGTGAAACGTCCCGAACACGCCGCGCTTTAGGATCGCAAAATAGCTTTCTGCGGTGTTGCTGTGAATGAAGCCGTCGCGGACATATTCGCCCGCGTCGTGGTTGACCGCGCCGTGAGCCGCGAACTCTTGACCTAGCCGAGTGTAGAGGATCGCGCCGTCTGTCATTAGGTGCGACTTGCGACTAACTGTCTTGACGATGATTGGGCGCAGCGTTGCGGCGGTGACATTGGCGACGTGGAAAGAGCGAGCTTCGCCGCCGCGTTCAATGAGCCTCAAAACAGGCCGCTTGGCGTCTGCGGCCAGATCGCGCGGTAACCGCTTATTGGCGTGTTTGTTTTTTTCCTTGCCGCCGACGTAGGTTTCATCGGCTTCCACGATCTTACCCTCGCCGCCCAACGGGCCGCGTTCGCCCTTGGGGCACTCGCGGAGGCGATAGAACAGGAACCACGCGGACTCATAAGAGCCCAGGCCCATGTCCCTTTGCAGTTGAAGGGTGGACATTCCCTTTTTGTGCGAAGACATGAAATGAGCCGCCAACACCCATTGGGAAAGCGGGATGTGCGAGCGCTCCATGACCGTGCCGACCGTGACGGAAAACGGCTTGCGGCAATCCTTGCAGTTATAGACGCCAGGCCGGGTGCTCTTGCCTTGGAGCTTCGTGATCCGCGCGCCATGAACGCCACAGCGCGGGCACGTCGGGCCATCGGGCCACAACAGGCTTTCCAGATGGGCGCGGGCGGCGTCTTCATCGTGATAGATCGGGAGCGGAGATTGGTCTTGGACATCGGAAACCTCATTGATTGAGGCTACCCTATACCCTCTCTTATGCTACGTCAACCGGATAGTTCCCCGTCGCACGCTAGAACATATCATGAACCGTGAGGTGGGCGCATGCATGTTCATGGTGGATCTTGGACGGACGACAAACTTGAGGTGATGCGGCGATATTTCGCCGCCTATGCGCAAGCGCTCAAGAACCAGCCCTCTCCAAGATTCCCTTTTGTGCGGTGGTATATCGACGCATTCGCGGGCACGGGCGAGCGCGCCAACTCACGACAAGCCGTGAGCAACACCTCGGTGTCGCTCTTTGCCGATGACGGCACGGATATCTCGCAGGCCAAGGACGGCTCTGTTCGGCTCGCGCTGGCCATTGAACCGCCGTTTGATCGTTATGTCTTCATCGACAAATCACCAGAACACGTAGCGGCGTTGGAGCGATTGAAGGGCGACTTTCCAAAGCGCTTGATCGATATCCGCGATGGCGATGCCAATCGGGTCTTAAGAGACATCGCCACCGAGACGGACTGGCGGAAGACCCGCGCGGCGATTTTTATCGACCCTTATGGTATGCAAATCGTGTGGCAAACGCTGCAAGCCCTTGCCGTTACCAAAGTCGATATCGCCTTGCTGTTTCCCACCGGCCCCCTGAACCGGATGCTGGCGCGGGACGGCAATATACCAGAAGAGTGGGCGACGCGGATCGATAGCCATCTGGGCCCATGCGATTGGCGGCAGAGGTCATATAAAACCTCGGCGGCGGCCGACTTGTTTTCGGTGATGGACCCCATAGTCGAAAAGACCGTGAATACCGAAGGTCTTCGGCAATTCGTGCTGGGGCGTCTGAAATCTATCTTCGTCTATGTCTGCGACCAGCAGCTCGAAATGAAAAATTCGAGGGGGGTCGTGCTTTACCACCTGTTCATCATATGCACCAACAAGAGCGAAGCGGCGATAAAATTGGCGAACAAGTTGGCTTCCAGCGCCGTCAAATTGCCACGACGAACGGATCGACGCTGAGATGGCTGGATTATCCGATATCGAGTGGACGCAGGCGACCTGGAATCCGGTCGCGGGATGCGCCATGGTGTCGCCGGGTTGCACCAATTGTTACGCCCAGCGCATGGCCGCCCGGCTAGCGGCGATGGGGATAGAAAAATACCGTGGCACGACCCGAAAGTCGGGCGGGCGGTCTGTCTGGACGGGCCGGATAAATTTTGACGAACACGCTCTGCTTGCCCCCTTGAAATGGAAAAAACCCCTTAGAATCTTCGTTAATTCAATGTCCGACCTTTTTCAGGACGACGTGCCAGTATCCCGCATCCGTCAGGTTTGGCGGGTCATGGAAGACTCGCCGTGGCATACGTTTCAAATCTTGACCAAGCGGCCACAGCGCATGCGCGATGCGCTGAGTGGCGATGGGTTCCCCGTGCTTGAGAATGTCTGGCTTGGAACTTCCGTTGAAAGCCAGGATTACGTGGGCCGCATTGATTTCCTTCGGGATACGCCAGCCTACATTCGTTTCATCTCGTTCGAACCTCTACTCGGCCGGGTTTCGGATGCAAATATGATCGGCATTCACTGGGCGATTGTAGGCGGAGAGAGCGGCCCCGGCGCGCGCTCCATGGCGGAAACGTGGGTCGAGGACATACGCGAACTATGCAGCGACCAAGGGGTGGCCTTCTTCTTCAAACAATGGGGCGGACGGCGCAAAAAGGCGACGGGGCGGGTCCTTCAGGGACGAACCTGGGACGAATATCCAATAGGCGCCGAGACTAGAGTTTGAAGGCGAACTCAAGAGCCATTGTTTGGACGCGAGGTCGCGCGGCGGCGTCGACACCGCCGGTCCCGGCAACGAACGGTTGGATCGCATCGAGCGGTGGAAGGAACGGGTTTAACGATCCTTGGCGGTGCCAGGCGTCTTCACCGGCATATCCGCCGTCATCGTGGTATAGAGGTCGAACAGCTTTTCCAGCCGCTCGGTGTCGTTGCGGAAGCGGCGGCCGATATAGATGCGCTCCAGCGTCTCGTCGTTGCGCTCGTGGGCGGCGCGCAGGTCGTCGGGCATGGCCCGCGGATCATAGAGATCGGCGATGGTGGCCGGGAAATGCGCCTCCCGCGCCAGCAGGATGTCCTCGGCGCGGGCGGTCAGGTCGGCCTTGTTGCGCTCGGTCAGCGGCGGCACCGGGAAGGTGTACCAGCCGAGGGTTTGGAATAGGAAAAACGCATCTCAAGTCGCACACAGACCGTCCCGATCCACACCCAGTGGAGGCGGGAGGCGATGAGGGCGAGGTTCCAGGGGGGGCGTCGTATAAACCGAAATTCTTGTTCGAGATTATCGAGTCTGGCCCCAGAAGATCACAGGGGAGAAAATCCCGATTCTCCGAAGAAACCCCCGGAACTGCGATGGTGTGTCGTTTGGCGGTTCCTGCCCGCTGCACAAACCGATGAGGCTGCGCCGCGAATTTTTGCGTTGAGGGCGCTTTGCTGCCAAGGCGCTCCATCCTAACCGCATCCAATCGATGTGCGATATCGTCGTTGGCCAGTGCATGCTCAATCCGGTCGTCATCGATCCAAATGCAGTATCTGGGAACTCCATCGATCAATTCTTGCGAGCCGATGTAACGGCGAATGAATTCAGATGCATCGGGATCGGATCGGACGACGGTCGCCTCTTCGCCAGAGAGGATAAGATGGCCACCGTCTCTAGGCATGTTCCCAAAGACCATTCCTTGTAAATCCGCAATCGGCAGACTCTCGGCCAAGACCGTGGCAGATTGATTTGGAACGAGAAAACACCCAATGCTATCAACGATTCGAACCTGTTCATCCTCAAATAGCTGAGAGTCCGTTTGGAAAATCACGGGTGAGCGTTTCGGCGTAGCAGATTGCCGCCCATGGCGACGAGGATCATGGCCTCGGAGACGTCGAGGCGGGCCTCATAGTCGCGGACGAGGCGCCGCCACCTCGTCATCCAGCC
>JBBRPN010000066.1:0-15019 GCA_038227925.1 Caulobacterales bacterium
CGCTGCCACAGGCTCGCCAAGGACTTCGAGACCACAATCGAGAGCGCCATCGCCTGGATCTTCATCGCCCATATCCGACGGCTGACACGCCGACTGGTCAGGCCGTAGAACCCCGTGCCGAGTTATGAGTCAGACTCTGACAGGACGATGGGGCGGCGGGCGGCATCGCATGACCACTCCAAATGGGCGGGGCGAAGGGTGCTGTCGCGTCAACGTGAGCTATGACCTTGTTTCGCCTGGATTCCAAATCGGCGTCAGCGGTCCTGGCCAAAGCTCGGCCCCCGGGCCGACGCCCGCCTTGCCCCGCCGGCGCCCTCCGCGCTAAGCCTCGGCTCGCCCCACGCGGATGTGGCGGAACTGGCAGACGCACCGGGTTTAGGTCCCGGCGCCGCGAGGCGTGGAGGTTCGAATCCTCTCATCCGCACCATCCTGCTTCGCCCCGCGGGCTTCGCGGGATAAATCCACACCCTATCGAGGCGAAGCAGGATGCCCTCCGAAGCCTTGGCGAAGGTGGGCTTTCTCCGCGCTTGAGAGCCCACCGCCGGCGTGACATAAGGGCCGCTCGTTGCGCGCCGCCGGCCAGGCCTTCCGGTCTTGGCGGCGGCGTTTTGTTTGGCGCTCTCAAGCCGCCGTTTGGCCCAATCGGGATGAAGCTCATGCAGGTCGTCGACAAGTCCGCTGAAGGCCTCAGCCGCAGCTACGGGGTTCTGGTGCCGGCCGCCGAACTCGGCGCTCTTCTCGACGCGCGCATCGCCGAGGTCGCCCCGACCCTGAAGCTCAAGGGCTTTCGCCCCGGCCACGTGCCGCCGGGCCACGTGCGGCGCCTCTACGGCAAGGCGCTGATGAGCGAGGTGGTGGAAAAGACCCTGGGCGAAACCTCCCAGAAGGTGCTCGACGACCACAAGCTGCGCATCGCTTCGCGGCCCGATCTCAAGCCGTCGTCGGACATGGAAAAAGTCATCGCCGGGGGGGAGGATCTTGCCTACGACCTCGAGGTCGAGGTGATGCCCGACTTCGAGCCCACCGATGTAACGGCGCTGAAATTGACCCGCCTCACCTACGATCCGCCGCAAGCGGAGGTGGACGAAGCGCTGGCCGAACTGGTGGCCCAGAACCGCACCTACGAGCCCCGCGCTGGCAAGGCGGTCAAGGCCCGTGACGGCGATCAGCTGGTCGTCGATTTCATCGGTCGCGTCGATGGCGAAGTCTTCGAGGGCGGCGAGGCGCAGGGCGCCGAACTGGTTCTGGGGGCCGGCCAGTTCATTCCCGGCTTCGAGGCCCAGCTTCTCGGCGCCGCGCCGGGCCAGGCGGTGACGGTGAAGGTGGAATTCCCGGCCGACTATCCGGCCCCGCGCCTCAAGGGCAAGGCGGCGGAATTCGCGGTCACGGTCAAGGAAGTGCGCGCGCCCAAGGCCGCCAAGGCCGACGACGCCTTGGCCGAGCGCCTGGGCTTGGCCGATCTGGCGGCCTTGACCGGCGCCATCCGCGGCAACCTGGAGAACCAGTACAAGGACGCCTCGCGCTTCAGGCTGAAGCGGGCGCTGCTCGACGCCCTGGATGGTCGCCACGACATCCTCCTGCCGCCGCGCATGGTGGAGGCTGAATTCGACGCCATCTGGCGCCAGATCGAGAAGGACGCCGCCGAAGGCGCCGCCTCGCCCGAGGACGCGGGCAAGAGCGAGGAGGCCCTGCGCGCCGAATATCGCCAGATCGCCGAGCGGCGGGTGCGCCTTGGTCTGGTGCTGGCCGAGATCGGCCGGCGCGAGAACCTGACGGTTTCCGACCAGGAGCTCGCCGACGCCATGCGCGCCGAGGCCATGCGCTACGGCGACCAGGCCCAGCAGGCCTTCGACCTGATGCGCCAGAACCCCGAGGCCCAGGCCCAGATGCGCGCGCCCCTCTACGAGGAAAAGGTCGTCGATCTGATCCTCGCCCGCGCCCAGGTGACCGACAAGGCGGTCTCCAAGGAAGAGCTGCTGAAGGAAGACGAACCGCCAGCGTCGTTCATCGCGCCTGAAAAGCCGGCTAAAAAGGCCAAGGCCGCGAAAACCAAGGGCGAAACCCTGGCGCCGAAAGCCAAGGCGAAGGCCGCGAAGACGAAGGTCAAGTAGCGTCCGGCCCCCCGACTCACGGGCTCCCCTCCCCATGCGGGGAGGGGTTGGGGGTGGGGGGTGCGTCAACGAACCGGCGCCGTGGAAACACCCCCATCCGGCGCCAAATCCTGACGTCTAGTCCGGCTCCTTTCGGAGCCGGGGGCGCCACCTTCCCCCGCAAGGAGGGAAGGAACCGTTCTCGCATCGCGTGACGCACGGGGCGTCGGGCGGCGGCGATCGCTTGATCCCCGCCCTTGCAACGCCCCGCGCGCGAGGCGATATCAGGCGCCAACCCCAAGGACCCTCGCATGACCGACACCCCCGCCAATTCCCTCAATCTCGTGCCCATGGTGGTGGAGCAGTCCAGCCGCGGCGAGCGGGCCTTCGACATCTTTTCGCGCCTGCTGCGCGAGCGGGTGGTGTTCCTGAATGGGCCGGTCGATGACGGCGTGTCGGCCCTGATCTGCGCCCAACTTCTCTATCTGGAATCGGAATTCCCCAAGAAGCAGATCGACATGTACATCAATTCCCCCGGCGGCATCGTAACCTCCGGCCTGGCGATCTACGACACCATGCAATATGTGCGCTGCCCGGTGGCCACCACCTGCATGGGCATGGCGGCCTCCATGGGCTCCTTCCTGCTGATGGCCGGGGAGCCGGGGATGCGCGTCGCCCTGCCCAACGCCCGCATCATGCTCCACCAGCCCTCGGGCGGTTTCCAGGGCAAGGCCTCGGACATCGAGCGCCACGCCGAGGACATCATCAAGACCAAGCGGCGGCTGAACGAGCTTTACGCCAAGCACACCGGCCGCACTTTCGAGGAGGTCGAGCGCACCCTCGACCGCGACCATTTCATGGACGCCGAGGAAGCCAAGGCCTGGGGCATCGTCGATCACATCTACGAAAGCCGCGCCGCTTCCGAGGCGGCGGAGAAGGCGGAAAAGGCTTAAGGGCGCGATTTTCACCGCCTCTCCGCTCTTCCCCGCGAACGCGGAGACCTTCGCCACCTTACCGCGATCTTGATGCGTTCGGCCCTTGGTGCGCCCTGGCGAGGGTGTGAAACCAAACGGGGAACGCGGGCATCATGAATTGGGTCATCCCTTTCGCCGGCATGGCGCTCGCGGGCGCCCTCGCGGCCGGCGCGCCCGCCTGGGCGGCGGCGGCGGCGCCGATCGGCGTCATGCCCATGGGCGCGATGAACATGGGCGCGCCCATGGCGACCATGCCGTCGGTTTATGCCGGCCAGGCGGATAAGACCGGGGCGCCGGTGTTCAAGGGCCTCGGCGCCCATCGTCACCCCATCTCGACGAAGAACGCGACGACGGCGATGTTCTTCGACCAGGGCGTGAACCTGCTCTTCGGCTTCAACCACGCCGAGGCGATCCGCTCGTTCCGCGAAGCCGCCAGACTGAATCCCGACTGCGCCATCTGCTGGTGGGGCGTGGCCGTCGCGCTCGGCCCCAACATCAATCTTCCGATGCCGGACGATGCGGTGGCCCCGGCCTGGCAGGCGCTTGGCCGCGCCCGCGCCCTGGAGGTCAATGCGTCGCCCGAGGAGCGCGCGTGTATCGAGGCACTCGCCTCGCGCTACAGCGCCGACCCCAAGGCCGACCGAAAGGCCCTGAACGAGGCCTACGCCCGGTCCATGTCAAAGCTCTGGCGCGACCATCCGGACGATCTGGATGCCGGCGTGTTCTACGCCGAGGCGATTATGGACACCCAGCCATGGGATTACTGGGAGGCCGACGGGAAGACGCCGAAGGGGCATGGCGCGCAGATCGTGGCGACGCTCGAGAATGTGATCGGCCGCGAACCCGATCATCCGGGCGCGTTGCATCTCTATATCCACGCGGTGGAGGCCTCGACCACCCCGGAGCGCGCCGAAGGGGCGGCCGACCGCTTGGCGACCCTCATGCCGGGCGCCGGGCACATCGTTCACATGCCCTCTCACATCTACTACCGGGTCGGACGGTATGCCGACGCCATGCGCGTCAATGAACGCGCCGCGACGGTCGATGAGGCCTATATCGCCGCCTGCAAGGTCCAGGGTTTCTATCCGGCCGGCTACTACGGCCACAACGTCCACTTCCTGTGGACCTCGTCCGAGATGGAGGGCCGCCAGAGCGCCGCGCTCGACGCCTCGCGCCGCCTGGTCAAGGCGGTGGACGCCATCGAGTTGGCCAAGACGACGCCGTTCGGCGAGCTTTACGCCTTCACCCCGGTGGCGACCCTGCTGCGCTTCGGCCAATGGCGCGCCATCCTGGCCGAGCCGCCGCCGCCGGACAACCTTACCCTGGACCTTGCCGTCTGGCTCTATGCGCGCGGCTTCGCCCACGCCAATCTGAGCGATCTGGCGGCGGCGCAGGATGACGGCCGGGCCGAGCCGGTCCACCGGGCGCCGGACTGCGACGCCGATCATGGCTCGCCCCGCCGGGAAAACACCATCTGGGTGACGTTGATCGCCGCCAAGGCGAGGAGAAAGATGAAAAGCATGGCCAATCCCACCGCCGCGGCGCCGGCGTAGTCGTACTGTTCCAGCTTGGTGACGATGACCAGGGGGGCGATTTCGGAGACGCCCGGCATGTTGCCGGCGATGAAGATCACCGATCCATATTCCCCGGCCCCCCGCGCGAAGGCCATGGCGAAGCCGGTCAGCAGGGCCGGCGCCAGGGCCGGCAGAACGATCCACACGGCGATCTGCGCGGGGTTGGCGCCCAGGGTCTGGGCGGCCTCTTCCCAGGCGGCGTCCAGATCCTCCAGCACCGGCTGGACGGCGCGCACCACGAAAGGAAGGCCCACCGCCAGCAGGGCCACGAACACCGCCGCCGGCGTATAGGCGATCTTCAGCCCGAAGTGCGCCAGGGCGGCGCCGATCTCGCCATTGGGACTATAGAGGGTCGCCAGGGCGATCCCCGCCACGGCCGTCGGCAGGGCGAACGGCAGATCGACCAGGGCGTCCACCGCCCGCCGGAAGGGAAATTCATAGCGCGTCAGGGCCCAGGCGACGGCCAAGCCAAAAGCCGTGCTGGCCAGCGCCGCCAGGGCGGCGGCCGTGAAGCTCAGCCTCAACGCCGCCAGGGTGCGCGGCTCGAGGATCGCGGCGAAGAAACCATCGACGCCATGCTCCCACGGCCGCGCCGCCAACGCCGCCAGGGGCAGAAGCACGATCAAGCTGACGTAGAGGAGGGTAAAGCCGAACGCCAGGCGAAACCCCGGCATGGGACTGGGGTCCAGCCAGGAAATCTTGCGCGCGCCGATCGCGGGCGCGCTCGGCGAAAGAGCGGCGGCGACCATGTCAGCGAGGCTGGTAAATCTTGTCGAACGAGCCGCCGTCGACGAAGTTCTGCAACTGGGCCTTCCGCCAGCCGCCGAAGCTGGCGATGGTGACCAGATTCATGTGCGGGAACGTCGTGGCGTAGCGCGCCGCCACGGCCGCGTTGCGGGGGCGGAAATGTTTGCGCGCCGCCAGTTCCTGGGCCGCGTCGGTGTAGAGAAACCGCAGATAGGCTTCAGCCAGTTTGCGCGTCCCGTGTTTATCGACCACCTTATCGACCACCGACACCGGCGGCTCTGCAAGGATGCTCAGCGAGGGGCGGACGATCTCCAGCTTGCCGGGCCCAACCTCGTCGATGGCCAGCATCGCCTCGTTCTCCCAGCTCAGGAGCACATCGCCGATGCCCCGCTGCACGAAGGTCGTTGTCGATCCCCGCGAGCCGGTGTCCAGCACCGGCACGTTCCGGTAGAGCCCGCGGACGAAACCCAGGGCCTTGGCCTCGTTGCCGCCATTGTGTCTGGTCGCGTAGGCCAGGGCCGCCAGATAGCTCCAGCGGGCGCCGCCCGAGGTCTTGGGATTGGGCGTGATCACCTGAACGCCGGGTCTGACCAGGTCCAGCCAGTCGCGGATGGCCTTGGGATTGCCCTTGCGCACCAGAAACACCACCGTCGAGGTGTAGGGCGTGCTGTTGAACGGCAGGCGCGACTGCCAGTCGCGGGCGATCAGGCCGCGGGCCGCGATCTCGTCGATGTCATAGGCCAGGGCCAGGGTGACGACATCGGCCTCAAGCCCGTCCACCACCGCCCTCGCCTGTTTGCCCGAGCCGTCGTGCGACTGGTTGATCCGCACGTCCTGGCCGGTTCGCTTCTTCCAGTCGCCCGCGAACAGGATGTTGAAACTCTTGTAGAACTCCCGCGTCGGATCGTAGCTGGCGTTGAGCAGAGAGGTCGCCGGCGCCGCGAACGACAGGCCCGGCGCGCTCAGCGCCGCCGCCCCGGTCAAGATTCCTCGTCGTGATATCGTATGCATCGCGGCGGCCCCCAAAAACTGTGAGTCCAGATGCTAGGGAGCCGGTCGCCGGTCTCACAGGCACTTTTCCTGAGGCGCGCCCCGGCCGGGACTATCGTGAGATTTCCTGATAACTCCTGTTAGTTTTTCTTTAAGACTGCCGCCAAACGCGCCGCCCGCCAAGTTTTTCTAGGATTGAGCCCGTCGCCCGCTTTCGAGATTAGAGCGCCCATGACCGACCGACCGACAGTCGCCGTGATCGGCGCCGGCTTCAGCGGCGTGCTGACCGCCCTGCGGCTGCTTCTGGCCGCCGACGGGCCGCGCGTTCTGCTCATCGAACGCGGGGCGCGCTTTGGCCGCGGCGCGGCCTATTCCACCACCAGCCCCCATCACCTTCTCAATGTCCGCGCCACCAATATGAGCGCCTTCGTGGAGGAACCCGCCCACTTCCTCGACTGGCTGGCGGCGGCCGGCGTCGCCGAGCCGGGCAAGGCCTTTGTCACCCGCGACCGCTATGGCCAGTATCTGCAATCGCTCCTGCGCAAGGCGACGGCCGACGGAGGGGCGGCCGGGCGCCTGTCGCTGGAACACGACGAGGTCCGCGCCGTCGCCCGCGAGGGCGAGCGCTGGCGCCTGCAACTGGGCGTCGGCCGCGCCCTGATCGCCGACGCGGTCGTCCTGGCGCTCGGCAATCTGCCGCCGCCCGCGCCCATCGACATCGAGGACGGCCTGATCGCCTCGGGCCGCTACGTCGCCGATCCGTGGGCGTGGGATCCGGCGGACACCCCGGTGGGCGGCGACATTCTGTTGCTCGGCTCGGGACTCACCGCCGTCGATATCGCCCTTTCCATCCAGGGGCGGCGGCCGGGCGCGCCCATTCTGGCCCTGTCGCGCCGCGGCCTCCTGCCTCGCCGCCATGACGAGACCGCGCCGCTCGCGGCGCCCGCCCGCGCCCCGAAGGGTTCGCCCCTGGAGGTTCTGCGAGAAGTTCGCCGCCGCGGCATGGGCGACTGGCGCGCCGCGATCGACGGCCTGCGCCCCTACGTCCAGGCCCTGTGGCGCGGCTGGAGCCAGAAGGAGCGCATGGCCTTCCTGCGCCATCTGCGGCCGTGGTGGGATGTCCATCGCCACCGCCTCGCCCCCGAGGTCGCCGCCAGGGTGGAGGAATTCCAGCGAGCCGGCCTGATGAGCGTCATTGCCGGCCGGCTTGTCCATCTGCGCCCGGCCGCCGAGAGCGTCGAGGCGGCCTGGGTGAAGCGCGGCGCCTCGGCCATGGAGCGGAGGCTCTTCTCCCTGGTGGTGAATTGCGCCGGCCCGCGCGGCGATGTGGCGCAATGCGTCGATCCGCTGGTCGCCGGACTCCTGGCCGCCGGAGAGATTCGTCCCGACGCCTGCCGGCTCGGCATCGACGTCGACGCCCGCTCGCGCGCCATCGGGGCGGACGGCGAGGGGCGGGAGACCCTGTTCGCGGTCGGCCCGATCACCCGCGGCCAGTTCTACGAGATCACCTCGGTTCCCGACATCCGCATCCAGGCCGCCGACTGCGCCGGCGCGGTCGTGGGCGCCTTGAGCCTGCGTGACCGCCATGGGGCGCGGGGCGCGGGATCGGACCGCACCCTGACCGATCTCGCCGCCCTGCTCGAGGGCCAGATCGACGAGCTGGACATCGAACTGGGCGGTCTAAAATTCGCCCGCCGGGTCCGCAACGCCTGGGAACTGCGCGGCCGCCGCGCCGCCCTGGGGGAAATCGCCCTGTGGCTCGATGAGCGGCGCGGCCCAGGCGCCCGAGGCGATCGCCGCCCTCAATAGTCGCGGGAAGGTTCCCGTGTCCCGCGCTACGCCGTTGACGATCCCGGCTCCTCGGCCGCCGCCAGGCGCGCTTCGGCGGCGCGAACCATGGCGAGGTATCGCGGATCGCCGCGAACGAGATCGAGATCCGTATCGGCCGCCGCGTGGACCAAGAAACTACGCTGTGCCCGCGCGAAAAAAGGGACCCAGCAGGTCGAGAGCGCCATCGATGTCGCGAAGGTGGGCGCTCAGCGCGCAGGCGCAGTTATAGCGCATGGACCGGTTGTCGGGATCGATCAGAAGCGCGCGGTCGATCCATTCCCTGGCCCGAGCACCCTCACCAAGCACCGCAAGGGCGTTGGCGCCGAAGCCCATCGCCTTTGTATTGCTCGGATCATCCGAGAGAATCTTTTCGGCGCGGGTCAGGGCGACCTTGGCCACGCGCCGCAGACCGGCGTCGTCGCGGGCCGCGGTGTAGCAGCTGATCAACATGCCGGCCGATCCCAAGTCACCGTCCACTAACGCCATCGCCTTTTCGTAGTAGCCGATCGCGTCCTCGAGCCGTCGTTGGCGGTAGCTCAGGACGGCGGCGGCCGTATTGACCTCGAAGGACTCGGGCGCGAGGCGCAGGGCGACTTCGATCTCGGCCAGGGCTTCGTCAAGACGCCCGTGATGGGCCAGGTGCCTGGCCCTGACGGCTCGGGGTTCGGCCAAGTCGGGATCCAGGGCGAGCGCACGCTCCGCGGCCGCGAGACCGTCGTCCTCTCCCTTGGCGTCGGCGTAGAACAACAAGGTCTGCGCCAAGGCCAGCAGCGCCCAGGCCGCCGCGTAGTTCGAATCGACCTGCACGGCCTTGCCGCACAGGCGAACGATCGTCTCGTTGCGACGCGAGTCGGTTTCGGTGCTGGCCAAATGGTGCCGGCGGGCCATCAGGTAGAGGTTGTAAGCCTCGATACTCGACGTGCCGCGCCGCTCGATGGCCTGTTTCTCCGCCGGCAGCAGCTTGAGCTTGAGCGCTCCGACGATGGCCTGCGAAATCTCGTCCTGCAGGGCGAAGATGTCGGTGAGGTCACGGTCCCAGCGGTCGGCCCAGACATGGTCGCCGCCCGCCCCATCGATCAGCTGGGCGGAGATCCGGACACGGCTCCCCGCCTTGCGGACGCTGCCTTCGAGGATGTGGCTGATATTCAGGTCCCTGGCCATGCGCCCCACATCCACCGCCTTGCCCTTGAACTGGAAGGCGGTGTTTCGGGCGATCACCGAGAGGGCGGAAATCTTGGAAAGGTCGGTGATAATGTCCTCGCTGATCCCGTCGCTGAAATACTCCTGTTCGGCCTCGCCGCTCATGTTGGCGAACGGCAGGACGCAGATGGAGAGCTTGGGGAAGGACGGTGGGGATCGTCCGTCCCGAGCGGCGGTGGAACCGGGACCGCCGGCCAGATCGGCGACACTGGCCACGACCTTGCGCCAGGCCGGCGCGCCCTCGTCGCCGGACCATCCAGTCAGGTCCGCGCACTGGATCTGGTCAAACGGCATCGGCAGGGCCGCCCCGTCCAGGCGCAACTGGACGAGCTTGCCCTCATCGCGGGCGCGGTTGGCCTCCGAGCGCACCCACTGAGACTTGACCGCCTCGGCCGACCAAACCACCACCACCGCCTTGGCCGTCGCCAGCCGTTCCTCGATTACGTCGGCGTAGGCCCGGTGGGCCGGCAGATCATCGTCCCGCCACACGTCGTAGCCGAGTGAACGCAGGGCCTGCGCGATCCTGTGAGCCTCCGCTTCGGTGGACCGGGCGTAGGAGATGAAGACGTCGGGCATGCCTGGGCGACCCACCTCCAGCCGCTTGGAGAACAGTAGCGACGCCGCTCGGAGGTGGGCAAGGGAAAGGTGACCAAGGGCGCGCCGGCGGGTGGCGTCCGAGGGCCGCCATCGACCCATGGCGAAGGTGTCATGGATCGGCTAGCTTGCGGCGGTTCTCGCCCAGGCGCGCACATCGTCCACGAACAGGTCCGGCTCTTCCATCGCCGCGAAATGGCCGCCGCGGGGCTGGTCGGTCCAGCGCGTGATGTTGTAGGCCCGCTCGGCCCAGGACCGGGGCGGGGCGGTGTAGAGGGCCTCGCCGGGGAAGTTGGCGAAGGCGGTTGGGGTCTCGCAGCGCTCGCCCGCCTTCAGCGCCACGCCGCCCTCCTCGATCAGGGCGCAGTAGTACCAGGCGCCGGTGGCGAAGCTCCCGGTCATGACGTAGATCATGATGTCGGTTAGAAGCTGATCCCTGGTGAAAACGTGTTCGAACGGCTTCTGGCGCCGGTCGCGCCAGTCGTGGAAGCGCTCGACGATCCAGGCGGCCTGGCCGACCGGGTTGCCGGCGCCCAGCCAGGCCAGGGACTGGGGCTTGGACGCCTGAAGCCGGAAATAGGCGCCCAGCAGGTCCATCATGGCGTTCTGGCGGGCGATCCAGGCGGTCTCCTCGGGACCCTGGGGGCCGCCGGCCGGGCGAAGGCCGATCATGTTGAGATGGATGGCGCGGGCGTGGGCGGCGTGGTCCAAGCCAAGCCATGAGGTGACGAGGGCGCCCCAGTCGCCGCCCTGGGCGAGATAGCGGTCATACCCCAGGACGTCGGTCATCAGGGTGTCGAAGAGCCGCGCCGTGGCGCGCTGGCCGAACGGCAGGGCCGGCTTGGAGGAGAAGCCGAAGCCGGGGAGGGACGGGATCACCAGATCGAAGGCATCGGCCGCCTCGCCGCCGTGGCGCGAGGGATGGGTGAGCTTGTCGATGACGCCCCAGAACTCGTGGTGGCTGCCCGGCCATCCGTGGCTGATCAGCAAGGGCCGCTTGCCGCCGGCCTCGCCGACCACATGGAGGAAATGGAGGTCGAAATCCTCAACGCGGGCGGTGAATTGCGGGAAGCGGTTGAGATCGGCGACGGCGGCGCGCCAGTCGTAGCCGTCGGTCCAATAGTCGCACAGGCCCTTGAGAAACCGCCCGTCGCAGCCGTAGGCCCAGCCGTCGGGAACCTCCGGCGCCGGCGGCCAGGGATAGCGGCGCACCCGCTCCAGAACCTCGCCGACCGCCGCCTCGGACCAGTCGACGGTGAAGGGTTTGATGTTCGGCATCGGGTATCTCCGCGAGTGTCGCCGGAACCTGGCCGCGCGACCCCGAGGCGGTCAAGCCGTTCGGTCTTCGAACACCGCGGCGCCGACCGCCGCCGTCAGGGCGTCGATGAGAGTGCGGGCGTCGTAGGCGGCCGGCAGCATGCCGGAGAACTGCAGCATCAGCGGGCCGTGCAGGGCGGCCCAGAACATGTGGCCGATGAGCTCGGGATCGCCTTTCAGGGCCCCGGCGGCGATCTGGTCGCGCAGATGCAGGGTCATGGTCCGCCGCGAGCGCGCGCCGGCCCGCACCAGTTCGGGATAGTCGGCTTCGCTGGCCTGGCGGATGTCGAACATCAGCTTGTAGGCCTCGGGATTTTCCAGGGCGAAGCGGACATAGGCCGCCCCGATCGCCGCCGCCCGGCGGTCGGGGGGCGTCTCGCGGCAGGCCCGCTCCAGCGCTTCGGCGTGGCGGTCGAAACCGCGCGCCCGCACGGCGGCCAGGATGGCGTCCTTGTCCTTGAAATAGCGGTAAGGGGTCATCGGGCTGACGCCGATGGCGGCGGCGAGCTGGCGGATGGTCACCGCCTCGGTTCCGTGCTCGGCGAACAGGCGTTCGGCGGCTTCGCACAATCGCTGGCGGAAGTCGGCGATGTCCCGGTCGGAAAGATTTTTCGGCAAGAGCGGGTCCTTCGCAAAAATTTCGCTTGCGCCGGTTTATCGCTTACGCCATAAATTTACAACGTAATACTTAACCGGCATGCCTGGAGGACGTCATGGACGGATCGCGGCCCATCAACCCTTATCTCACCGGCAATTTCGCGCCGATCCGGGGCGAGGACGATTTCGATCTGGAGGTGACGGGCGAGATCCCGGCCGGTCTGGCCGGGGCCTTCTATCGCAACGGACCCAATCCCCAGGTCGATCCGGGGAGCGACTATCACTGGTTCGCCGGCGACGGGATGATCCACGGCTTTTTCGTGGAGGGCGGCAAGGTGCGCTACCGCAACCGCTATGTCCGCACCCCCAAATGGCGGGCCGAGAACGCGGCCGGCCGCAGGCTGTTCGGCCTGTTCGGCAATCCGATGACCACCGATCCGTCGGTGCTGACGATCGACAGCGGCGTCGCCAACACCAACATCGTCTGGCACGCCGGGCGGCTGCTGGCGCTGGAGGAAGGCCACCGGCCCTACGAAATGGACCCACTCACCTTGGAATCGCGCGGCTATGCCGAGCAGTACCGCGGCCGGGTCACCGCCCACCCAAAGATCGACCCCGAGACCGGCGAGATGACCTGGTTCGGCTATTCGACGGGGGAGGCGCCCCTCAACGCCACTGTCTCCTACGGCGTCACCGACGCGGCCGGCCAGGTGGTGCGGCGCGACGATTTCGAAGCCCCCTATTCGAGCATGGTCCACGATTTCATGGTCACCAAAGGCCATGTGCTGTTCCCCATCCTGCCGCTCACCGGCAGCCTCGAGCGGGCCATGACCGGTGGCCCGGCCTATGCCTGGGAGCCGGACAAGGGCGCCTTCGTAGGGGTGATGGCGCGGGACGCCGGAGTGGAGACCATCCGCTGGTTCGAGACCAAGGCCTGCTACGTCTTTCACCCGATGAACGCCTGGGAAGAGGGTGACAAAATCTTCGCCGACGTGATGGAATACGAGACCGCGCCGCTGTTTCCCAACGTCGATGGGACGCGCAACAAGGACACCGGCGCCCGGCTGGTCCGCTGGACCTTCGACTTGGCCGGCCCGACCAACCAGATCGCGCGCCAACCGCTTGACGACCTGGCCGGCGAGTTTCCGAGGTTCGACGAGCGGCGGGCCGGCCTGCCGTATCGCCATGGCTGGTTCGCCGGAAATTCCGAACGCCCCGGCGACTTCGGTTTCGACACCATCGCCCACCTCGATCTGGCCACCGGCAAGCGGCTCACTCACGACCTGCCCATCGGCGACGCCACCGGCGAGCCGATCTTCGTGCCCCGCTCGGACGGCGCCGCGGAGGGTGATGGCTGGGTGATCTCGGTGGTCTATCGCGGTGAGGAGGATCGCAGCGACTTCCTGGTCTTCGACGCCCAGGATCTGCCCGCCGGCCCCATCGCCACGGCCAGGATGCCGAGACGCGTGCCCTTCGGCTTCCACGGCAACTGGCGAGCGGCGCAATAGGAGGGCCGCACATGCCCGACCTGCAAACAGAGGCCGATCTGCGAAGACTGGCGGAGCGCCGCGCGGATGCCAAGCTCGGCTTTCGCAATCACGTGTTGATCTACATCATCGTGAATACCGGCCTGGCGGCCATGAACCTACTCACCTCGCCGCAGGTGCTCTGGTTCCAATGGCCTTTGGCCGGATGGGGCGTCGGGCTCGCCGCCCACGGCTTGGCAATCTACGGCGCGACGAGCGACGGCCGCGAGCGGGCCGTCGCGGCGGAACTGGAAAGACTCCATCGGCTGCGCGGGCCCGACACCACCTAGCGAAAGGCCCTAAACCAGCGCCCCGTGGCAGTGCTTGAACTTGCGGCCCGACCCGCAGGGGCAGGGGGCGTTGCGGCCAGTGAGCTCGAAGCCGGCGGGGAGAGCCGACAGGGGCAGGGCGTCGCTTCGCCGCGCGCAGCCGAACCGAACAGAAAGAGGCTCGACACGCCGAGCCGACGGATGTCGGGCGCATGGCGCCGTAGGGTTTCAATGATCCGATCACCGTCCACGCCCACAGCCTATATCGATTGGGCGCACCTCGCCAAAAGCGCGTAGGACCGAATCGGGCGAAACGTGGTTGGCTACCTGGCCGCGACTGCCTGAGATCGATCGCGCCCTGCTCACCGTCGTTCGAGAGTCGGCTTCGACCACAGCCGTTTCGCGATCGTCCGCCGCCGTTTCCATGCCGGCGCGATTGCGGCGACTAAAAAGAAAACAAAAAAGCTTGCATTCGAATTGGTGATATGGTTGACTACAACACCACATCATCACACCACACCGGACCAGGGGCGCCGGTCCGGCGGCGAAACAGATCATGGACCCTGAGTGGAACGACAGTCAGCCGATCTACCGTCAGCTTCGCGACCGGGTCGTCGCCATGATCCTCGACGGCGTACTGGGCGAAGGCGATCCGCTGCCGTCGGTGCGCAATGTGGCGGCCGAATATCGGGTCAATCCGCTCACGGTCCTCAAAGGCTACCAACAACTGGTCGATGACGGACTTGTGGAGAAGAGGCGAGGTCTGGGCATGTTCATCAACGCCGGCGCGCGCGCTTCGCTGCTGCGGGGCGAGCGCCAGAGGTTCCTCACCGAACAGTGGCCGGCGATCCACGCAACCATCCGCCGTCTCGGCCTGACGCCGGAAGAACTGTTGACGACCCCGCGAACCGGCGGGTCCCCGCCCACTGCCCGCAAGGAGGGCTGAGCCCATGCCATGCATAGAAGCCCGCGGCCTGCGCAAGGCCTTCGGGGCGACGGTGGCGCTGGACGGGATCGATCTGCGCGTCGAAGAGGGCCGCATCCTCGGCCTCATCGGACCCAACGGCGCCGGCAAGAGCACGGCGCTGAACGCCATCCTCGGCCTCACCTCCCATCAAGGCGACCTGAAAGTGCTGGGGCGCGATCCGTGGAAAGAGCGCGACCGGCTCATGGCCGATGTCTGTTTCATCGCCGATGTCGCCGTTCTGCCGCGCTGGATGCGGGTTTCCCAGGCTTTCGACTACGTCGCCGGCGTGCATCCGAGGTTCGATCGCGCCAAGGCGGAAGGCTTTCTCGCCAAGACCGCCATCA
>JBBRPN010000067.1:0-14768 GCA_038227925.1 Caulobacterales bacterium
CTCGTCGTCGTCGTCGTGGCGCATGACCGGCCGGTTGGTGGGAATCTCGGCCACGTCCATCTTGTAGATGTCGAGGAATTCCTGCGCCTCGGTGGCGGCGGTGCCGGTCATCCCCGACAGCTTGTCGTAGAGGCGGAAATAATTCTGGATGGTCACCGAGGCCAGGGTCTGGTTCTCGGGCTGGATGTCGGCCCCTTCCTTGGCCTCGATGGCCTGGTGCAGGCCTTCGGAGAGGCGCCGCCCGGTCATCATCCGGCCGGTGAATTCGTCGATCAGCATCACCTCGCCGTCGCGCACGATGTAGTCGCGGTCGAGCTGATAGAGGACGTTGGCGCGCAGGGCCTGGTTGACGTGGTGGACCACCGAGATGTTGGCCGGATCGTAGAGCCCGGCCGAACCGTCGGCCAGATGACCGGCCGCCTGCAAAGTCTCTTCGATCGTCTCGGAGCCGAACTCGGTCAGCAGGGCCTGTTTCTGCTTTTCGTCGTGATCGAAGGTGGCCGGATCCTTGATCATCTCCTTCACCAGGAGGTCGATGGTCCGGTAGAATTCCGAACGGTCCTCGGTGGGCCCCGAAATGATCAGCGGCGTGCGCGCCTCGTCGATCAAGATGGAATCGACCTCATCGACGATGGCGTAATGATGCCCGCGCTGGACCATCTCGGCGGCTTCATAGACCAGGTTGTCGCGCAGATAGTCGAAGCCGAACTCGTTGTTGGTGCCGTAGGTGATGTCGGCCCCGTAGGCCCGCTGGCGCTCGCCCTGCGAGAGGCCATTGACGATCACCCCGACGCTGAGGCCGAGGAACTTGTAGATGCGGCCCATCCACTCGGCGTCGCGGCTGGCCAGATAGTCGTTGACGGTGACCAGGTGCACGCCCTTGCCGGCCAGGGCGTTGAGGTAGAGCGGCAGGGTGGCGACCAGCGTCTTGCCCTCGCCGGTGCGCATCTCGGCGATGCCGCCCTTGTGCAGCACCATCGCCCCGACCAGCTGGACGTCGTAGGGCCGCTGGCCGAGGGTGCGTTTGGCGGCCTCGCGAACCACCGCGAAGACCTCGTTCATCAAGTCTTCCAAGGTCTCGCCGCCGGCGAAGCGGGCCTTAAACTCGTCGGTCTTGGCGCGCAGCGCCTCGTCGGAGAGGGCCTCCATGGCCGGCTCCAGGGCGTTGATCCTGGCCACCTTGGCGGTCATCGCCTTGACCTTGCGGTCGTTGGAGGAACCGAAGAGCTTTTTCAGATCGAGCATTTGGGGAAGGTGGGTCCGGTTGAAGCCTGATGCGCGGGCGGCGGCGGTCACCGCGCCTTAAGGTCCGAAATGGCCCGTCGCCGGCTTCAAGCAGCCGCGTTCAGCGCGCGCGAGACTTAGGGAGGGCGAGGCGGAGTGTCAACGCGGGCCGAAGCCCGCGCCCCTATCCGCTCGCCGCCGCGCTGGGCCTGGCCTTCACCCGCTCGAACCAGGCGGCGACGGCTTTGTTGTCGGCGTTCAGCGGCTGGCCGACGCCGGCCCCGAAGTCGAGGAAACAGAAGAGGAGGATGTCGGCCAGGGTGAAGCGCTCGCCGGCGATCCAGGTCCGGCCGGCGATCAAGCCGTCCAGCCACGTAAGTTTCTCCTGGGCGATGGCCTTGAGGTCGTCGGCGGCCTGGGGGATGCAGCGCACGCGGTTTTTGAACAGCGGCAGCCCCTGCGAGAAGCGGAAACCGCTGGCCATCGGCTCGACGATGTTGAGGTCGATGCGCCGGGTCCACATGCGCGTCTCGGCCCGCTCCATGGCGTTCGAACCGATCAGGGGCGGGGTGGGATGCAGTTCGTCGAGATACTCGCAGATGACGGTGACCTCGCTGAGGACGAAGCCGTCGTCCAGTTCGAGGGCGGGCATCTGGCCGGCCGGATTCTTGGCCACGTAAGAGGCCTGGCGGTTTTCGCCGGCCATCAGGTCCACCTCCTCGCGGGCGATATCCAGGCCCTTCTCGGCCATGAACATCTTGACCACCCGTGGATTGGGTCCGATCGAATTGTAGAACTTCATGGCGGGCAACCTCCTTGCCTTGACGCGCCGCGTTTTGGCGACCATGGCGCCGTCGTCTCCTGGGGCCTTTGGACAGCTATCGGCATGAAAGCAAGACTGACGGTGGGGAAGACGGGGCGCGCCGCCCTGGCGCTCGGCGCCCTTCTGGTCCTGGGCGCCTGCACCCAAAAGGCCGCCACGGAGCATCCGCCGAACCCGGGCGACAAGGCGGTGGCGCGGGTGAACGGCGAGATGGTGTGGACCAGCGATGTCAAACGCGAAGCGGTCGCCCAGGGCCTGATCGGGCCGGGCGAGCCCCTCGACGCCGCCTCGCAACCGTTCCGCCAAGTGCTCGACGAGGTGGTCGATCAGAAGCTGTTGGCCGCCGAGGCCCTTCGACGGGGTCTCGAAAAGGAGCCCCTCGCCCAACGCCGCCTGGCCGCCGCTCGCGAGCGGGTTCTCGACGACCTCCTGCTGGAGACCTCGGTGGGCAGGGCGGTGAACGACGCCGCCATCAACGGCCTCTACCGCGAGATGGTGAAGAACGAGACGCCGGCCGAGGAAATCCATCTGCGCCAGATCGTGCTCGGCAGTCCGGCCGAGGCGGCCCAGGTGAAGAAGCTGCTGGCCGCCGGCGGCTCGTTCGAGGTGCTGGCCGCCGAGCGGTCGAAGGACGACGCGACCCGCTTCAAGGGCGGGGAGCTGGCCCCCACCACCTTGGACATGCTGCCGCCGGCCTACGCCGCCGCCTTGAAGGGCGCCAAGGCCGGCGCCCTGGTGGGGCCCTTCCAGATCGGCGCCGGCTGGGTGGTGGCGAGGGTGGACGACCGCCGCCAGGAGCCGCCCCTCGCCCTGGACGTGGCCAGGCCGCAGATCATCCGCTTCCTCACCTACGACCAGGTCAAGGATCTGATCCTCAACCTGCGCCGCCATGCCAAGGTCGAGGTGCTGATCGCCGCCCCGCGCGCCCCCTCGGCCACCGCCGCCGAGCCGGCCTCCGCCCCCGTCGCGCCCCCGGCCAAGCCGTGACCCTCGAGCTGGGGCTTTCGGCTCGACGGCGACCGCCGATCCGGGCGCGAGGGGGCGAGGCGATCGGTGCGATCGTGGCCGCCTTGGTCATTTCCGTCTTGTCGGCGGCCACGGCTCGCGCCGCGCCCCCGCTGGAGGCTTACGCGCGACCGCCGGCCCTCGATCATGTCGATCTCTCGCCGTCGGGGGATCGTTTCGCCCTGATCGCCAACGACAACGGCGAGCGCAAACTGTTCGTCCGCTTCAGCGACGGCGCGGCGGACTTCGTCACCTCGTTGGGCGACAAGAATATCGTCTCGATCGATTGGGTAGGCGACGATCACCTGCTGGTCTTCGCCGCGGATACCGTGGGATGGAAGGACCCTTCGCCCTTTTCCCGCCAGCAGGTCTTGGGCGCCGCGGCCATCGATCTGCGCGCCAAGACCGTGAGAGTCATATTCGAGCACTCGACGAAATTCCTGAACGCGGTGTTCGGCTATTACGGTTCGGTCGAAGAGAGCGGCCATGCCTACGGCATTTTCGGCGCGATCCCGCTCGCGGGAGGGACCGCGAAAGACAATGGCCGGGTCACCACCTTGCTGGCCGACCTCTACCGGGTCGATCTCGACAGCGGCGAGGCTTCCCTGTTCGCCCGCTCTTCCGACAAATCGAGCCAGTGGGCGTTCGACGCCGCGGGGGACATCGTCGCCCATTCGACCGTCGATTCGAAAGCCGGGATTTGGACGCTTTTCGCCGGAGGCGGCGCCGATCGGCCCTTGGACACCGTCCGCATATCCGGCGACGGGGTCTTCCTGGCCGGTCTTGGCCGGACCGCCGGCACGGTGCTTTTGCACGATCTGTCTGGCGTGGGGGCGCCGATCCAGGAGGTGAACGTCGTGGCGAAAGGCGAGGCCGTGGCGTTGTCCGGAAATCAGGACAGCGTCAGCGTGTTCCACGACCGCGTGACAGGCCTGGCCATCGGTGTCACCGTCGAGGCGTCGCCCGGCGCGGCACTGTTCGACGAAGGGCTCCAAAAGCGGATCGCGGCGACCGCCCGCGCATTTCCCGGCGAACAGGTCCACCTGACCTCCTTTGACAAAACTTTCAATCGTCTGATCGTGCTGACCGACGGTCCGCACGACTCGGGGACCTATTGGCTGGTCAACATCGCCAAGAAAAACGCCGTCCCCATCGGCCCGATCCGTCCCGACATTAAGCCCGCGGACATCGCTCCGAGCCGGACGATCTCATTCACCGCCGCCGACGGACTGGCGCTCGACGGCATGCTGACCCTGCCGATCGGCAAGCCGGCCGGGAACCTGCCGCTGGTCGTCCTGCCGCGCGCCGCGCCGAACGGCGGGCGAGCGCGAGAGGGTTTCAATTTCGCCGCGCAGGCCTTCGCCTCGCGGGGCTATGCCGTCTTCACCCCCAATTTTCGCGGCGCGCTGGAATACTCGGCCGCGTTCCGCCAGGCCGGCGAGGGAGAATTCGGGCGCAAGATGCTCACCGACATCGCCGACGGGGTGGTCGCCCTGGCCCGTACAGGCCAGATCGATCCCAAACGCGTGTGCATCGTCGGGTCCGACTATGGTGGCTACGTCGCGGTCGCCGAGGTCACTCTGCAACAACGGCCCTATGCGTGCGCGGTGGCGGTGAACGGCTTCTTCGACCTCGAGGAACTCGAACGGTGGCGAGTCGAGAAGACAGTGACGGACGCCGGCGCCGTCGCCCGCTGGCGCGCCCACTGGGGAGTGGCCAAGGCGGCGGATATGCGGGCGCTTTCGCCGATCGGTCTGGCGGCCCGGGCCGACGCGCCCATCCTGCTCCTTCACGGCGACGACGACACCGTCATTCCCATCGAGCAGAGCCAGCGCATGGCGCGCGCCCTGAAGGCGGCGGCCAAACCGGTCGAGTTCGTGACGATGGCGGGCGCCGGCCACGACCTGGGAGGGTTGAAAGTACGCCTGACGTTGCTAAAGGCTGCGGTGGCCTTTGTGGAAAAATATAACCCTGCTGGGTAGAGGCGATCCGCCCGGTGGCGGGCGATCAGTCCACCGGGCTCCAGCGGGCCGCCGCCTCGATGCGGGCGCCGCCGGTGGGCTTGCCGCCTTGAGGCCGGTTCGCTTGGCCATGACCGCGGGGCGCCCCCCCGCCAAAGCCGCGCCCACGGCGCCGGCCCCGCGAAGCCGGGGCGCCGGCGCCGCGGGCGACGGGCGGCTTTTGGGGCGCCCGCTCGGGCATGGTGGTCTTCTCCACCGCCGCCAGGGCGCCCAGCGAGCGGTCGTTCCGGCGATCGAAGGCGGGGATGGTCTGGCGGGTCAGCTTCTGGATGTCCTTGAGCAGCGAGCGCTCGTCGTTCGAACACAGGCTGATCGCCACCCCGGCGGCGCCGGCGCGGGCGGTGCGGCCGATCCGATGGACATAGGCCTCCGGGACGTTGGGCAGTTCGTAATTCACCACATGGGTGACCGCGTCCACGTCGATGCCGCGCGCGGCGATATCGGTGGCCACCAGGGCCCGCACCGAGCCGGCCTTGAAGGCGGCCAGGGCCCGTTCGCGCTGGCCCTGGGACTTGTCGCCGTGGATGGAGTCGGCGCGGATGCCGCCGGCGTCGAGATATTTGGCCACCCGGTCGGCGCCGCGCTTGGTGCGGGTGAAGACCAGGGCGCGGGCCATTTTCGAATCCTCGAACAGCTCGGCCAGCAGTTGGCGCTTGCGGTCGGATTCGACAAACAACAGCCGCTGTTCGACGCGAACCACGGTGGTCGCCGAGGGCGTCACCGCCGCCTGGGCCGGATTGACCAGCAGTTCGCCGGCCAGCTTGCCGATTTCGCCGGGCATGGTGGCGGAAAAGAACAGGTTCTGCCGGACCTTGGGCAGGGTGGCGACGATGCGCCGGATCGGCGGCAGGAACCCCAGGTCGAGCATCTGGTCGGCCTCGTCGAGAACGAACACCTCCACGCCGGCGAGATTGGCCACCTTCTCGTTGATGTGGTCGATGAGACGGCCGGGCGTCGCCACCAGGAGATCGACGCCGGCGGCCAGGGCGCGCACCTGCGGCCCGTATTTGACGCCGCCGAACACCACGGCCACCGAAAGATTCAGGTGGCGGCCGTAGGCGCGGAAGCTGTCGGCGATCTGGCTGGCCAGTTCGCGGGTCGGGCTGAGCACCAGCACCCGGCAGCCGCGACGCGGGGCGGGCCTGGGATCGGCGGCCAGGCAATGGAGGATCGGCAGGGCGAAGGCCGCGGTCTTGCCGGTGCCGGTCTGGGCGATGCCCAGCAAGTCGCGGCCGGCCAGAACGGTGGGAATGGCCAGGGCCTGGATCGGGGTGGGCTCGGTGTAGCCTTTGTCGGCCAGCGCCTTCAGCAGAGGCTTGGCGAGGCCGAGGTCGTTGAAATGAGTCAAGGTATTTTCATCTTTCGCATGCGCCAAAAGCGAGCGCTCACACCTTGTGAGTCTCGCCTGAAGCGACTCTTGGTTTGGGGAGCGCCCCGCGTGGCCGGGCGATCGGTACGGTTCCATGGCGCTCGACAGGCTGGAACACAAAAGCGGTGTTCCTCACGCGGCTGGAGCGCCGATAACGCCGCACTTAAGCGGAGCGTGAGCGGCAAATCGGCGTTCGGGCGGCCAAAGTCAAGCGGCGACGACTTTTCTCGCCATTCGGCGCGCTGTATTGGCTACACCGCACACAGACGCATCGGCGGACTTTCCGTGGTCAAGACTCTCGTCGTCGCCGCCTGCGCCCTGGTCGATATCGACGGTCGCGTCCTGATCGGCCGACGCCCCGAGGGCAAGCAACTGGCGGGCCTGTGGGAATTTCCGGGCGGCAAGGTGGAGGCTGGCGAGACGCCGGAAGCCTGCCTGATTCGCGAACTGGACGAGGAACTGGGGGTCACGATCACCCATGCCTGCCTGGCGCCTTTCGTGTTCGCCAGCCACGCCTATCCGACCTTTCACCTGCTGATGCCGCTTTTCCTGTGCCGACGGTGGGAAGGTTTCGTGACCGCCCGCGAACACGCCGAACTGGCCTGGGCCAGGCCGGACAAGCTCGCCGACTATCCCATGCCGCCAGCGGACGCGCCGCTGGTGGCGTGGCTGCGCGACTTTCTTTAGGGTTTCGCCGTCTCTCCCGCCGGCCGCTCGATCTGGTCCAGGGCGTCGGCCAGCCTCATCCTGGCCGATCCGGGCTTCAGCGGCCTCGGCTGGGCGGGATGGGGCGCCCAGCCGGTCAGGGTGACGATCTCGAAGGTCGCGGCGATGCGCCCGCCCACGCCGAACTGCTGACTATAGATCTCGCAGGCCCGCGCCAGGATGGCGCGGGTGAGGCCGGCGGCCGGCCGCTCCACCAGAATGTTGGTCTCGCCCATGGCGCGCAGGTCGGCGATCAGCCCGAGGGGGTGGTCGTAGCGCACCGTCAGGCGATCGACGTCCACCACCGGAAGCGCGAATCCCGCCCGCTGCAGCAGGCCGCCCATGTCGCCGGCGTCGGCGAACGGCGAGACGCGCGGGCCCGCGCCGCCGGAAAGGTCGATCTCGGCCTCCAGAAGGGCCTGGCGAAGTTCGGTCAGGGTGGCGCCGCCGAACAGCGAGGCCAGGAACAGGCCGTCCGGCTTCAGGGCCCGGCGAATCTGGATCAGCGCGCCGACCAGATCGTTGGTCCAATGCAGGGCGAGGGCGGATAGGATCAGGTCCACGCCGGCCTCCCTGAACGGCAGCCGTTCCTCGTCGGCGACCAGCCTCGCGCCGGGCCGCCCGGCCAGCATGGCGCCGGAGAGATCGGCTTGGACCAGAAAATCCACCTTGGCCGCCCCACCGCTCGCCGCCAGGGCCCGCGCGAAGGCGCCGCGCCGGGCGCCGAGGTCCACCGCCAGGGGAAAGCGGCGGTTGACGGCTTCCAGGCGGCTCACGAGATCCTCGGCCGCCGACATCTTGAGAAAATTGGCCTTGCCGGGACCCCGCGCCGCGCGGGTCAGCCGCAGGCGATGCAGGTCGCGATCGAAGAGGCGGGGCGGAGCGGTCATGGACGGCCGATCAGAGCTACCGCAACCGGCGACCCCGTGCAAAACTGACCGATGCTGAAAGGGGAGGGGCGAGACGTGGGCCCAATCTCGATGCCGTGGATTTCCGGCTCGCGGATGCGCGGCGCGGTCGGCCGCGCGCTCGACCTGCTGCTGCCGCCCAGGGCTCTGGACGAAGCGACGCGGGGATCGGCCGTCCAGTCGGCCGGCCTCACGGCGGACTCCTGGACTCGCATCGCCTTCATCGAGGCGCCGTTCTGCGACGGGTGCGGGGCGCCGTTCGAATACGACATGGGCGCCCATGCCCGCTGCGCCGCCTGCCAGGGACGCGCGCCGGCGTTCGACCATGGCCGCGCCGCCTGTCTCTATGACGACCACTCCCGCGATCTGATCCTGAAACTGAAACACGCCGATCGCACCGACCTTTGCGGCCTCTTCGCCCGCTGGATCGCGCGGGCGGCCGCCGATATTCTGCCGGAGCTGGACGCCGTGGTTCCCGTGCCGCTCCATCGCTGGCGGCTTCTCCATCGCCGCTTCAACCAGGCCGCCGAGATCGCCCGGCCGCTGGCCCGTCAGGCGGGACTCGCCTATTGGCCAGACGCTTTGACACGGGTCCGACCCACCCAGAGCCAGGGCGGCAAGTCGGGATCGGGGCGACGGCGCAACGTGGCCGGGGCCTTCAGGGTCGCGCCGTCCTGGCGAGGCCGGATCGAGGGGAGCCGGCTGCTGTTGATCGATGACGTGCTGACCACCGGCGCCACCGTGGAAGGCTGCGCGCGCGCCCTGAAGAGGGCCGGCACCGCCCGCGTGGACGTGGCGGTGATCGCGCGGGTGAAAGCCTTGGCCGGACGCGCTATATGAACCAGACAAGGGCGATCGCCCGAATCCGTTTGGAACGCCGACACCTCCATGGCCCACGTCACCATCTACACCCGCCCGTTCTGCGGTTTCTGCGCCCGCGCCCTGGGCCTTCTGAGCGAAAAGGGGGTGGGGGTCACCGAGGTCGAAGCCGGTTTCGATCCCGCGAGGCGGCGCGAAATGATCGCCCGTTCGGGCGCCAGCACCTTTCCGCAGATTTTCGTCGGCGAGCGGCACATCGGCGGCTGCGACGAACTTCTGGAACTCGAGCGCCAGGGCGAGCTCGACGGCCTGCTGGCTGGTTGATGCTCAAGGTCGCCCTCATCCAGCTTCGCACCCCCGCCTCTCAGGGCGCGGCCTTGCGCCAGGCCGAATCCTTGGTGCGGCGGGCGGTGGCCGGCGGCGCGGCGCTGATCGTCACCCCCGAGGCCAGCAACATCCTGCAACGCGATCACGCCCGCCTGTTCGCGGCCCTGGCGCCGGCGGACGAGGACGAGGCGGTGCTGGGCTACCGCGCCCTGGCGGCCGAACTTGGTGTGTGGCTGTTGATCGGCTCGGCGCTGGTGCGGCGGGAGGACGGCTTAGCCGCTAACCGCTCGATCCTGGTCGATCCCACCGGCGCGGTCGCCGCCACCTACGACAAGCTGCATATGTTCGACGTCGATCTGCCGAACGGCGAGCGCTACCGGGAATCGGACGCCTACGAGCCGGGCGACCGGGCGGTGATCGCGGCGGCGGCGGGCGCGACGCTGGGCCTCACCATCTGCTACGACCTGAGGTTCCCGGCCCTCCACGCGGCGCTGGCCCGGGCGGGCGCGCAGATTCTGACCGTGCCGGCGGCGTTCACCCGGCCTACGGGCGCGGCGCATTGGGAGATCCTGCTCCGCGCGCGGGCCATCGAGACGGGTGCCTTTGTGCTCGCCGCGGCCCAGGGCGGAACGCACGAGGGAGGGATGGCGACCTGGGGGCGGTCGATGGTCGTGGCCCCGTGGGGAGAGGTTCTGGCGCTGGCCGACCATGACGAGCCCTGCGTGTTGACGGCGGAACTCGATCTGGCTCTGGTGGACCGGGCTCGCGCCGCCGTACCAGCGCTGGCCAACGCCCGACCCTTCACCGGCCCATGATCCGCTACGCCCTCCTCTGCGAGCACGGCCACGATTTCGAGGGCTGGTTCGGCGCCTCCGCCGACTTCGACGATCAGGCGGCGCGCGGCCTGCTCGCCTGTCCGGTCTGCGCCTCGGGGGCGGTGCGCAAGCAGATCATGGCCCCGGCCCTGGCGGGGGCGGGACGGCGCGACGGCCATGACACGCCGCCCGGCCGGCGGGCCATGATGATGGAAGTCATGGGCCAAGTCCGTCGCCACGTGGAGGCGACCTTCGACTATGTCGGCGACCGCTTCGCCGCCGAAGCGCGGTCCATCCACGAAGGCAAGGCGGAGGAGCGTGGCATCTACGGCGAGGCCTCGCCCGCCGAGGTCAAGGCCCTGGTCGCCGACGGCGTCCAGGTCGCGCCCCTGCCGCCGCAAGCGCCCAAGAAGTCAGAGATCAACTAGGCCCGCGATCGGTCGCCCCAAGGACGGCCTCCGGGCGGCGGGCGGCCTATTTAAAGACGTATCTCAACTCCGCGCCAACCCCATCGCTGGAACGCTCGCGGGAGAAGTCGAGGGCCGGGTCGGCGAAAGCCTCGTTGGTCTGATCCTGGAAAGTGTGGTGGTAGTTGACCGAACCCACCAGGCGGTTGGGGATGAAATGATAGTTCAGCGCCACGTTGACGGTCTGGTAGTCGCCGAGATTGGCGGTGTGCGGCACCCCGGCCGCGTTGACCACCCGCGGACTGCCGTTGAAGTTGTAATCGGCCCCGACGTTGGCCGATAGGCGATCGGTGAAGCGCGTCTGTGTCTGAAGGCCCACCGAGGGGACCCAATAGGCGTTGGTGGTGTTCGCGGCCCCGACATTGGGATTGTCGGTCGTGCTGTTGCCGAAATAGTGGTCGAAGAACACGCCGCGGATGGTGAAGAACCGGGTTTCCCGTCCCAGGCCCACGCCCAGACCCACTTCCGGGCCGCCGCGGGCGATGGTTCCATCCCGGATCTGGGTGGCGTTTCTGGACTGGAAGGCGTCGGGCGAATAGTCGCCCATGATATCCAGGCTCACCGGATGATTGCGCTGGTCGAGCAGGCGATAGGTCGCGCCCAGGCTCGGGTCTTCCCAGCCGCTCTGATGGGTCGTGGTCGTCCCGTTGGCGGAAACCACGCGGTTATCGCCGGAAAAACCATAGCCGATGCCGACGTTCAGGGAGAGGGCGTCGGTCACCCCATAGGCGAAATTCTGTCGGACGAAATTCTGCGTGTGACGCGTGGTCGCCGAACGGGCGTCGGTGGAGTCGAAGACATCACTTTCGCCCCTCTCATACCCGTAGCTGCTGTCGCCGAAGAACTGGCCCTGAAGCGGCAGATAGGTGGGGTCGCTCAGGACGCGGTCGCCGGTGGGCGTGAAGTCCTGGGCCTGAGCGTAAAGAGGGATCGCGACGGCGGCGGCGATGGACATATACATAATACCGCGAAGGGTCATTATAGTCTACTCCTAGATCAACAGCTACGATCACCGCAATTGACGGGAAATGCGCCGTTAGAATGTCCGTCAAAGCCAAGATTCGGCCAAGATCGCGCGTTTCCCCGCGCGAAACCTCAAATTCCCCGCGAAACGAAATCCAGTGTTGTAGATTTGCACCATGTGGGTGAGCCGATAGCGGTCGGCGCCGGAATCAAGACGAAAGCCGGCCGATCGTCATCAGGTAATTGATCCGCGCGTCGGCCGACCGCGACCACCGCCCGCTCAGCGGATTGAAGGCGACGCCGAACGGGCCCTCGATCACATAGTTTTCGCCGGCCAGGTGACCGCGCATCTCCTCGGGCGTGATAAACTTGCGCCAATCGTGCGTACCGATCGGAAGCCAGCGGAGCAGGTATTCCGCGCCGATCTTGGCCAGGGCCAGCGCTTCGAGGGTGCGGTTCAAGGTGGCGACGACCATCAGTCCGCCCGGCGCCAACAGGCGCGCGCCGTCGCGCAGGAAGGCGCCCGGATCGGTCACATGCTCGACCACTTCCATGTTGAGGATCAGGTCGAACGGCGCCGCGCCCTCGGCCAGCATCGCCTCCACCGTGGCGACCCGATAGTCGATCGCCAACCCCCCCTCGGCGGCATGCGCGCGCGCCACGTCGATGTTGCGCGTCGAGGCGTCGACGCCGGTGACGCTGAAACCCAGGCGCGCCATGGGTTCGCACAGGAGCCCGCCGCCGCAGCCGATGTCCAGCAGGCGTAGTCGCTGAAAGGGGGCGTGGGCCCCGGGGTCGCCGGCAAACCGCGCCAGGGCCTGTTCGCGGATAAAGGCCAGGCGGACCGGATTGAACCGGTGCAGGGGCGCGAACTTGCCATGCGGGTCCCACCATTGGGCGGCGATGGCGGAGAATCGGGCCACATCGGCGGGATCGATGCTGGAAGAGGGGAGGGGGACGGCCGGCATGTCGGCTTCATACCCCGTGGCGGCGTGCTTGTCCCGGCGCCATGGCGTCGCTAGAACCCGGCCCGTCTTGCGCGGAAGGACGGCGAACTTTGTCTCGGCTGGTGATGAAGTTCGGCGGCACTTCGGTGGCCGACCTGGAGCGCATCCGCCGCGTCGCCGCCCTGGTGGCGTCGGAGGTGACCGCCGGCGGCCGCGTGGCCGTGGTCGTCTCGGCGATGGCCGGCAAAACCAACGAACTGGTGGCCTGGACCGATGGCGCCGGTTCGGCGGCGGGCGGTCTCGAGGCCTCCGACGAGGAATATGACGCCGTGGTGGCGTCGGGCGAGCAGGTCACCGCCGGCCTTCTGGCCATGACCCTGCGCAACATGGGGCTCGCCGCCCGCTCGTGGATGGGCTGGCAGATTCCCATCGTTACCGACGGCGCGCACGGCCGGGCGCGAATCGACGATATTTCGCCGGACAGACTGGCCGCCGCGCTCGACGCAGGTGAAATCGCCGTCGTCGCCGGCTTCCAGGGCGTGACCCGCGAAGGAAGGCTGGCCACTCTGGGCCGCGGCGGATCCGACACCACGGCGGTCGCCATCGCCGCCGCCTTGAAGGCGATCCGTTGCGACATCTACACCGACGTCGATGGTGTCTACACCACCGACCCGCGCATCGAAGCCAAGGCGCGGCGGCTGGCCACGATCAGCTACGAGGAAATGTTGGAAATGGCGTCGGTGGGCGCCAAGGTGCTGCACACCCGCTCGGTGGAATTGGCCATGGCCCACGGCGTGCCGGTGCGGGTACTATCCAGCTTCACCGCCGGCGACCCAGCGCGAGGCGGCGGCACCATCGTCTGCGGCGAGGAGGACATCGTGGAAAAACGTATTGTCAGCGGCGTGGCCTACAGCCGCGACGAAGCCAAGATCAGCCTGTTCGGCCTGCCCGATCACCCGGGCGTGTCGTCGGAAATCTTCGGGCGCCTGGCCGACGCCAACGTCAACGTCGATATGATCGTTCAGAGCCACGCCCGCGGCGAGGGCGCGGCGAACATGGAGTTCACGGTGAGCAAGCGCGACGCCGCGCGGGCCGTGGACGTCGTCCGCGCGGCGCGGGAGGCCATCGGTTTTCAGGATATGGCGGTGAACGAGGACGTGGCCAAGGTGTCGGTGATCGGCGTGGGCATGCGCAGTCATGCCGGGGTGGCCAAGACCATGTTCGGCGCCCTGGCGGAAAAGGGCGTCAACATCCAGGTGATCGCGACGTCCGAGATCAAGATCAGCGTGCTGATCGACGCCGCCTACACCGAGCTGGCGGTGCGCGCGCTGCACGCGGCCTACGGACTGGACCAACTCTAGCGGTCGGGCGCGCGCGGTGCAAAACCTGCTATAGGCGCCAATTCGACCGAAAGGGAGCGGCGCTCGAACCCCATGCTCACGTCCGGCCTCGCCATACGCGGACCCCGCAGCCTGCTGCGGCAGATTCGTGAGACCATGGCGGGCCACGCGCCGACGCAGGCCAAGCTGGGCACGGTCGTGCGGACCATCGCCGTCTCGATGGTCGCTGAGGTGTGTTCAATCTATCTGCGCCGCGCCTCCGGCGAGATGGAACTGTTCGCCACCGAGGGCCTGGATCCCGGCGCCATCCACGTCACCAGGCTGAAGCAGGGCGAGGGCTTGGTGGGCGAGATCATGCGCGCCGGCCGGCCCCTCAACCTCTCCGACGCCCCCGGCCACCCCGCCTTTTCCTATCGCCCGGAAACCGGCGAAGACCCCTTCCACGCCTTTCTCGGGGTTCCCCTCCTCAGAGGCGGGCGGGCGATCGGCGTGCTAGTGGTGCAGAACCGCACCAGCCGCGTCTACGGCGAGGACGAGGTCGAGGATCTGCAGATCATCGCCATGGTCCTGGCCGAAATGGTGGCGGCCGGCGACCTGCTGTCGCGGGAGGAACTCAAGGACGTCGAGATCGCGCCGCACCGGCCCGAGCGTCTCAAGGGCGCGAAGTTCGCCGACGGTCTGGCCTTCGGCGTGGCGGTTCTGCATGAGGCGCCGGTGGCGGTCGGGCGCCTGCTCTCCGACGATGTTGCCGCCGAGGAAATCCGCCTCGCCGCCGCCATCACCGGCCTGCAAGCCCAGATCGACGCCATGCTCGAGGGCCACGAGGGCATCCTGGGCCCTTCTTACGACGTCCTCGAGACCTACAAGATGCTGGCCCACAGCCGCAGTTGGAACCACTCGCTGCAGGAGGCGGTGCATTCGGGCCTCACCGCCGAGGCGGCGGTGGAGCGGGTGCGTTCCGAGCACCGGGCGGGCCTGGGCCAGGCGCGCGATCCCTATCTTCGCGAGCGGGTCCACGACCTCGAGGATCTCAAC
>JBBRPN010000068.1:0-14568 GCA_038227925.1 Caulobacterales bacterium
CGGGCCAGCGCGAGCGGTCCACCCCGATATAGCGCACGATTTCGATCGGACTGGCCGGGGCCGCGGAGACCGCGGACCTCTCGCCCCCAAACGCCTCGGGAGCGGGCGCCATCGCCTCGGCGGCGACCGGCGGCGGCGGGGAGGGCGGAGGCGGCGGGGGCGGCGGGGGCGGGCCTTGCCGGCTCATCGTGGAGCACGCCGCGCAAAGCGCCAGCATCGCCAACCCCGGCGCGGTCGCCGCCGCCCTGCCGATCCGCCGCCGCATCAGCGCATCCATTCGCCGCCCCCGATCCGACCCCGACCCTGCGCGCCTCCGCCACAATGGCCCGTTCATTCGGAGCGGTCAATCCGAGGGCGCGCACTACTCGGCGAGGCTCGCAGCCGGCCAGTCGATGGGCGCGACCTTGGGGAGGATAACCCCCCAGGCGAGCGCGCCCAGCAGAGAGACGCCCGCCGCCGCCGCCAGGGCCCAGACGTAGGCGCCGGTGCGGTCGATCAGCCATCCGGTGACCAGCGGTCCTACGATGCCGGCGACGTTGCCGACGCAGTTCTGGAACCCGACCCATTTTCCCGCCGCGCCCGGCCCGGCCAGGGTCTGGCCGATGGAAAAGACCATCGGCGACTGGAAGCCCAGGAAGACGGCGGTGACGATGAGGCTTCCCACCGCCAGCGCCGATCCGCCGAAGGCGCAGGCCAGCAGGCAGGCGGCGACGCCCAGGTTGCCGGCGACCATGGTGGTCTTGCGAACGCGGTTGGCGCTGGCCCCGGCCGCCATCCAGCGATCCGACGCCCAGCCCACGGCCATCGCGGCGGCGGCATAGACCACATAGATCAGGCCGCCGATCTCGGCCATGTTCACCAGGGAAAAGCCGCGCCCCTTGACCAGATAGAGCGGCAGCCAGAACACCACCAGGTAAAAGGCGTAGTTGGAGCAGAAATGGCCCAGGGCGGCCCCCCAGGCGGCGCGGCGGCGGGCGATGGCGGCGAAGGAGGGGGCCGGGCCGGACGGCGATCGCGGCGCCTGGTCGCCCTGGGCGCGCCGCGCGGTCGCCAGCCACGGCCAAAGCCAGACGAGCGAAGCCAGGCCGAACAGGATGAACACCGCCCGCCAGCCGAAATGCGCCATGAGCAGCCCGCCGGCCAGGGTCCCGAAGGCCGGACCTAGGGCCACTCCGGCCCCGATCGCGCCGTTGGCGCCCCCCAGCCGGTGGGCCGGCAGGGCCTCGGCCAGCATTTTCGAACTGCAGGGAAAGAAGGCGCTTTCGCCCAGCCCTAGCAGCAGGCGCAGGCCAAGCAGCATGGCGAAGCCGCCGGCCAGACCGGTCAGCACGGTGGCCGAAGCCCAGACCGCCAGCCCCAGGGCGAGAACGCGGGCGGCGCCGGTCCGCTCGGCCATCCAGCCGGCCAGAAGCTGGCAGGGCGTATAGGTCCAGAAGAAGGCCGACAGCAGCACCCCGATCTGGGAATTGGTGAGTCTCAGCGCGTCCTTGATCAGCGGCGCGGCGGTGGCGATGGCGCCGCGATCGACATAGTTGATGAAGACGGCGATCGCGAGCAGGGTGACGACGATCCCCGTCGCGCGGTCGGCTCTTGGAAACGGCGTCACCACACTGGCGGTCAAAGCTTAAATCCCCCCTCCCCCGCCCGCTGGCGCCCGTGATCGCGCCGATGGTCGCCCGGTCAGTCAACGAAGGCAAGAAAAAAGGGCCGCTCCGATGCCGGAGCGGCCCTTGTTGTCAGACGTTGGCGGCGCGCCTACCAGCGGCGACGCCACGGCCGGCCGCGCCAGCCTGGACGCCAATAGGACCGGTGATTCCAGTACCAGGAGCGGTACGGCCGATAGGCCCAGCGGCCCCCGGCCCACACCCACGGGTTGTACCAGGAGGGGCCGGCGTAGACAACGCCCGGCCCGTAGCCGCCATAGGCAAACGCCGGCGCTCCGCCGCGGACCAGATAGCCCGGCGGGCAACCCCCGCCGCCGCTGGAGCTCGAGCCGATCGCGGCGCCGGTCCCGGCGCCCAGGGCGCCGCCGACGATGGCGCCGCCGCCGCGGTCGCGGCGACCGGCGATGCTGGATCCGACCACGGCGCCCAGGACGCCGCCGATGATCGCCCCGGCGGCGGTGTTGTTGTTGCGCCGGTCGATGCAGTTCTGGTCCGCCCAGGCGGCGTAACGCTGGCCATAGTCCTGATCGGTCTGCTGCGAGCGGTCGTCGTAGGTGGCGCCGCCCTGGTCGTCGTAGCCGGGGGGCGGCGGGGCATACTGCCCCTGGGGCGGCCCGGAGTCGTCGCCCCGCCCCGAATTGTCGTATTGGCCCGAGTTGCCGTAGCCTTGGTCCGGCTGAGCCGAGGCCAGGGTGGCGTCCCCGATCATCGCCGCCGCCGAGATCGCGGCGAGCCCCAATCCGGCGGCTTTCCTGAGGTGTCTGGGTGTCATCGTATCTCCTTTGTCGTCGCGCGGAGACTCCCGCCGACGAGATCTGGCTGGGTAACGTCCATCGGCCAAGAGTGTTGCAGAGAATGGGTGAACCCAAGGTGAATAGGTGCGCCCGGCCCCGAACCGGGCTACTCTAGTCGAAAGTTCGATTCAAGTCGAAGGTGCGATGGCCGAGGGCCGGCGACAGGGGAAGGACGGCGCGCGCCTCGCCGGCCTGGTACTCGCCGGCGGGCGCTCCAGCCGGTTCGGTGGCGAAAAAGCGGTGGCGCGCCTGACCGGAAAACCCCTTCTGGCCTGGAGCCTGGCGGCCCTGGCCGGCTGCCGCGGGCCGGTCGCGGTGAGCGCCCCGCCGGGCAGCGAGGCGGCGGCGCTGGCCCGCTCGCGCGGGCTGGCGGTGCTCGCCGACGACCTCGCTCATGCCCAAGGCCCCCTGACGGGGGTCGCGGCGGGCCTCGCCTGGGCGGCGGCGGCCGGCTTCGAGGCCCTCGTCACCCTGCCCTGCGATACCCCCCTGGTCGGGCCGGCCGAGATCGAGGCGCTGATCGCGGCCCTGGACGACGCGCCCGCCGCCTATGCGGTCAGCCCGGAGGGGTCGCAGGGGTTGTGCGCGGTGTGGCGGACGCGCCTCGCCGGTGATCTGGCGGCGGCCCTGGCCGGCGGCGCCCACCCGCCGGTGCGGGATTTTCTGGCCGAGATCGGCGCTCGCCCCGTCGCCTTCGAGAACGCCCGCCCCTTTTGGAACATCAATCGGCCGGAGGATTTGGCGCGGCTGGCGGCGGCGCTCGCCGAGGATCGACGCGAAACACGATAACCCCAAACGAGGACGCCCATGTCGCTGAAGCTCTACGCCCATCCCTTCTCGTCCTACTGCCAGAAGGTGCTGATCGCCCTTTACGAGAACGGCACGGCGTTCGAATACCGGACGCTGGAGGACAAGGACGCGGCGGCGGAGCTGGCGGCGCTGTGGCCGCTGAAACGCTTCCCCCTGCTGGTCGATGACGGCCGCGCGGTCATGGAGGCCAGCATCATCGTCGAGCATCTCGACCTGCACCATCCTGGCCGGACGAGGCTCGTGCCCGAAGACCCCCGCGCCGCCCTCCATGTCCGCCTGATGGACCGCTTCTTCGACAACTACATCATGACCCCGCAGCAGAAAATCGTGGCCGACCGCCTGCGCCCCGAGGCCGACCGCGATCCGTACGGCGTGGCCGAGGCTCGCCGGGCGCTGGAGGGCGCCTACCGGTGGCTGGACGAGGCGATGGGCGGCCGGGAATGGGCGGCCGGCGAGGCCTTCTCCCTGGCCGACTGCGCCGCCGCCCCGGCCCTTTTCTACGCCGACTGGACGCACCCCATCGATCCGGCGTTCACCGAGGTCCACGCCTATCGCCGCCGCCTGCTGGCCCGCCCGTCCTTCGCCAGAGCGGTCGATGAGGCGAGGCCCTACCGCGCCTACTTCCCGCTCGGCGCGCCGGATCGGGATTGAGGGGGGCGGCGATGACCCTCGGTCCATTTCGGTGACACTGCACTTATCTCACCAAACGCCGAGCCGTCGTGCCCTGCCCCGCGCGTGATAGATGCAGTGTCACCGAAATACGCCACTTCTCTAACGCGGCCGCCGGGACGCGAGATATGCCGCGATGTCAAGCATATCCGTCTGGTCCAGCCGCTGCACAACCGACTTCATGGGTTGTGCCGTCGCACCCGACCTTGCGCCCGACCGGAAGTCATAGAGTTGACGGAAGATGTAAGAGGGAGATTTGCCGGCTAGGCTTGGAATATTGCCGACTCCGCGAAGATCTCGCCCGTGGCAGTCCGTACAGGAAATGTTCGCTCCATCGCCCCTTCCGCTCACGAGCGCCGCGCCTCTGGCGATGGCGCCGACCGGGACATAGGCGACAATTGGCACACGACTGTCCCGCCGCTCGAAGCGCTCGATGTCCCGAGGTGTTTCGACGATACGACTGCCTAAAGGTTCCGCGCCCCCCTTCGGAGACAGTGTCAGAATCCACCCCTTTACGACCGTCCGGGGAACCGTAGCGGACTCGATCACCTCGACATTCGATCGCGGCTTCAGTCCCGAGAAATAGGCCGCCGCCGCCGTGATTTCCGTGCTCGTAACCGCGCTCGCGACACTGGCCATGAGTTCGTTTGGCAAACGGCGTGGAACGGAAGACCTCCTGGCGCCACTTTTGAAGTCCGCCATCTGCTGGATGATGTATGGCGCCGGAAGTCCAGCCAAAGGGGCGTTTTCCGGCCGTCCCTGACCCGTTGGCAGATGACAATAACCGCAAGCCCGAACGTTTGGCCGGCGACCATGCGCAACGATCCATGGCATCGCCGGATGATCCGCGGGGCGCCAGTCTGGCGCGCTGAAGAGGTCTCGAATTTCCGTAAGCGTGAACGACGCCGAGCCGCCGGGGACCGTCAGACGCGCCCCGCCATCCTCCGGCAGCCGGGTTGGCGGGGGATTGACCGGGTAGGCCCAGGCGGGCGGGGCCGCGCGTTTCGCCGAGGTGTCGCCCGGGTCGCAAGACGCCGCCATCAAAGCGCAAATCAATGAAATGCCGCTCACGACCGCGCCTGTCATCCGTCTCATGCGATCCCCCGCAACAGTTGAGCCCCGCGCCTCTAGATCTCGACCATGACCGCCGGCGCCGAGCGATGGGCGCGGTCACCGGCGCGGACTCAAAACACCACCACCGACCTTATGCTCTCCCCCGCCCGCATCAACTCGAACCCCTTGTTGATCTCCTCCAGCGCCAGGGTGTGGGTGATGAGGGGGTCGATGGCGATCTTGCCTTCCATGTACCAGTCGACGACGCGGGGCACGTCGGTGCGGCCGCGGGCGCCGCCGAAGGCCGTGCCGCGCCACACCCGGCCGGTGACCAGCTGGAAGGGGCGGGTGGCGATCTCCTGGCCGGCGGCGGCGACGCCGATGATCACGCTCTCGCCCCAGCCGCGATGGCAGCACTCCAGGGCCTGGCGCATGGTGGCGACATTGCCGATGCACTCGAAGGAGAAGTCGGCCCCGCCGCCGGTGAGATCGACGATGGCCTCGACGACCTTGTCACGGCCGACCGCGTCGGGATTGACGAAATGGGTCATGCCGAACTGGCGAGCCATGGCCTCGCGGGCCGGGTTGAGATCGACGCCGACGATCCTGTCCGCCCCGGCCATCCGCGCCCCCTGGAGGACATTGAGGCCGATGCCGCCCAGGCCGAACACCGCGACATTGGCCCCCGGCCACACCTTGGCGGTCCAGATCGCCGCCCCGACCCCGGTGGTGACCCCGCAGCCGATGTAGCAGATGGTCTCGAACGGCGCGTCGGCGCGGACCTTGGCCAGGGCGATCTCCGGCAGCACCGTGTGGTTGGCGAAGGTGGAGCAGCCCATGTAGTGGAAGAGCTTTTCGCCGCCGCACGAGAACCGGCTGGTCCCGTCCGGCATGACGCCCTTTCCTTGCGTGGCGCGGATGGCGGTGCACAGGTTGGTGCGCCGCGACAGGCAGGATTTACACTGGCGGCATTCCGGCGTGTAGAGCGGGATGACGTGGTCGCCGGCCTTCACCGTGGTCACCCCTTCGCCGACCTCCAGCACCACCCCGGCCCCCTCGTGGCCGAGGATGGCGGGAAACAGGCCCTCCGGATCGCCGCCCGAGAGGGTGAATTCGTCGGTGTGGCAGATGCCCGTCGCCTTGATCTCCACCAGCACCTCGCCGGCGCGCGGGCCCTCGAGATCGACGGTCTCCATGGAAAGCGGTTCGCCCGCCTTCCAGGCGACGGCGGCGCGGGTCTGCATGGCGGCGGCTCCTAGATTTCAGCGCTCCGCTGTAGCCTTTTCGAAGCCGGCCCGCCAAGCGCCGAGCACCTCGGCGAGGGTCGTCGGCGGTTCGAGCAGCAGGGGTTCGGCCACGGCGCGCACGAAATCCTTTTGGGTCTCGGCCGTCAGATATTCCACCGGCGACTTGCCATCGACGCGGGCCAGGAGAAGCCCGGGCAGGAGCGAGGCGGCGCGAGATTCCAACGCCTTGCGCGGCTCCCAATCCACCCGCTGGAGGTAAGCCTCGGCCAGGGCGGTGAAACTCGCCGCCAGGGCGTCCCGCGCGACCGGAACGACCAGGGTCTTGAGCAGCAGATGATTGAGGCAGAAGGCCAAGTCGAAGGCCGGGTCGCCCCACCAGGCGGTTTCGGCGTCGAGGAAGACCGGGCCATCGGGGCCGACCAGGATGTTCTTGGGGCTGACGTCGCCGTGGACCAGGGTTAGGCGCGTGTCGGCGGTGCGTTCGGCGAGGGCGCGCAGGGCGTCGGCCACGGCGGGCCGCCGCTTCGCCGCCGCCAGCAGGTAGGGCTCAAGCCGCAGGGCGAAGAAGATGGCGTCGCTGTCGAAGCGCGCGGCGATGTCGGCGTGGCCGGCGGCCCCGGCGTGGATGCGCCCCAGCCGCTCGCCGACCGCGCCGGCGGTGGCGACGTTGACCTCGCCGGCCAGGAGCTGGTTCTTCCACAAGGGATAATCCGCCTCGGGCAGGAACTCCATGGCCAGAAGGCCGCGCTCGGCATCCAGCCTCAGGGGCTTTGGCGCGCAGCCGGGAACCAGGGCCCGCGCCGTCTCGAACCAGCGGTATTCGAAGAGCGCCCGCCCGACCGGCGCCCTCCAATCGTCGGCGACGTTGAGCTTGGGCAGGGCCCGCTTGACGCAGATCGCCCGGCCCCCCGCCTCCACCCGCCAGGCGTTGCAGGAGACGCCGCCGGAAAGGGGGGTCCAGCGGCGAGGCCCGGCCAGGCCCATGCCCGCGACGAAAGCGTCGAGTTCAGGGTCGGTGTTGGCGCGGCGATCATCGCCGGGTGTCTGCCTCATCGCCGGTAGACCTCCCGGCGGTTGCCGATCCGGACCACCAGGATGCATACCGCGCCGTCCTGAATGTCGGCGATGATTCGATAGTCGCCGACGCGGTATTTCCACAGGCTTCCCAGTTTCGCGCCCCTGAGCGCTTCGCCGATGCTCCGCGGATCGTCCAGCCTGGCCACCCGTTCGACCAGGAATTTCAGAATGCGCCCCGCGACCTGTCGGTCGAGTCGCCGCAACTCCTTCGCGGCGGCGGGATCGAACTCAATCCTCCAGACCAAGGGACTCGATCACCTCTTCGAGCGGAACCGCCCTGGTGCGACCGGCGCGCAGATCCGCCAGCCGCCCCTCGGCCAGATAGAGGTCTTCCAGATCGCCGAGATGTTCCAGGATGGCTTCGCGGGCGTAGAAGGTCTTGGTCCGCCCGGTGGCGGCGGCTAGCGCCTTCAGGCGATTCTCGATTTCCAGCGGGAGTCGAATAGCGAGCATGGCGGGCTCCCGAGTTCGGCAACGTGCTATACGTGTATAGCGCGCTTGAGCGGTCGCGACAAGGTAAGCTGAATCGGGGCCAAGGGCCGTGCCCCTAAAACGCCCGCCGCAAATCCTCCGCCAGATCGGTCTTCTCCCACGAAAAGCCGCCATCGGCGTCCGGCGCGCGGCCGAAGTGACCATAGGCGGCGGTGCGGGCGTAGATGGGGCGGTTGAGCTTCAGATGTTCGCGGATGGCGCGGGGGGTCGCGCCGCCGATGAGCTCCGGCAGGATGGCTTCGAGGCGGGCCGGATCGACCTCGCCGGCGCCGTGCAGATCGACATAGAAGCTCAAGGGGTGGGAGACGCCGATGGCGTAGCCGATCTGGATGGTGCAGCGCTCGGCGAGGCCGGCGGCGACCACGTTCTTGGCCAGGTAGCGGCAGGCGTAGGCGCCGGAGCGATCGACCTTGGTGGGGTCCTTGCCGGAAAAGGCGCCGCCGCCATGCGGGGCCGCGCCGCCGTAGGTATCGACGATGATCTTGCGCCCGGTGAGGCCGCAGTCGCCGTCCGGGCCGCCGATCTCGAAGACGCCGGTGGGATTGATGTGCCAGGCCGTCTCGTCGGTGACGAAACCGTCCGGCAGGACGCCCAGGATATGGGGCCGCACGATGGCGTCCACGTCGGCGGTGGAAAGGCCCTTCCGGTGCTGGGTGGAAAGTACGATGGAGGCGGCGCGCACCGGCTTGCCGTTCTCATAGACCAGGGTCACCTGGCTCTTGGCGTCCGGCTCCAGGCCGAGGCCGGGGTCGGCGTGGCGGGCGGCGGCCAGGGCGCGCAGGATGTCGTGGGAATACTGCAAAGTGGCCGGCATCAGTTGCGGCGTCTCCGCGGTGGCGTAGCCGAACATGATCCCCTGATCGCCCGCCCCTTCGTCCTTGTTGCCGGCGGCGTCGACGCCGACGGCGATGTTGGCGGACTGGTCGTGCAGGTAGCAGGCGTAGTCGGCGGTCTTCCAGTGGAAGCCTTCCTGTTCGTAGCCGATGTCCCTGACCGCCGCGCGGACCTTCTCCTCGAGGGACTCGACGACGCCCTCCGGGCCGCGCACCTCGCCGGCCAGGACGATGCGGTTGGTGGTGACCAGGGTCTCGCAGGCCACCCGCGCGACCGGATCGGCGGCCAGAAAGGCGTCCACCACGGTGTCGGAGATACGATCGGCCACCTTGTCGGGATGGCCCTCGGAGACGCTCTCGCTGGTGAAGAGATAACTGGCGCGCGACGGGTTCATGGACGGCTTTGATTCCTAGGCGTGGTCGGGGGGCGGGCGGCGCGGCGCGTAGCACGAAACTCGAAGAAGGGATATAAGGCTCTTGTTATATGGCCGCCGCCCCTTCTGGAGAGCCGTCATGCGAATCGCCCTTTCCCTCATTCTGGCTTTTTGCCTCGCCGGCTGCGGGCGCGCGCAGAACACTACCGCCATTCGCCTGACCTCCAGCGCCGTCGGCGCGGGAGGGGCCATCGCCGAGCGCCAGAGCGGCTATGGGCAAAACCTCTCGCCGCCGCTCTCCTGGACGGCGGTGGCGGGCGCCAGGACCTACGCCGTCGTTTTCGAAGATCCCGACGCGCCGGGGCCGCGCCCGTTCGTCCACTGGCTGATCTGGAACATTCCCGCCGCCGTGACGTCCCTCCCCGAAGGCCTGCCGACGAGCGTCCGATTGCAGACCCCGAGCGGCGCCGTGCAAGGCGCCAACGACGCCGGGGGAACCGGCTATTTCGGGCCCAAGCCGCCCAGCGGCGTCCATCACTACCGCTTCCAGGTCTTCGCCCTGGACGCGCCGCTCGATCTGCCCGGCGGCGCAGGCCGGGGCGCCCTGTCGGCGGCCATGAATGGCCATGTCATCGCCAGGGGCGAGCTGGCGGCGACCTTCGCGGCGCCGTAGCTAGCCCCAGGCGGTGAAATCCAGCGCCGCCTCGCTCCAGGCGCCGACGACGGCGTGGGCGCCGGCCTCGCGCAGACGCCCGACGTCGCCGGCTAGGATGTGGCCGCCCGCGGTGAGGGCCCAGACGGTCATGCCGGCGGCGCGACCGGCCAGAACCCCGTTGACACTGTCCTCGATGGCCAGACATCGGTTGGGAGCGACGCCCAGGCCGGCGGCGGCGAGGAGAAAGAGGTCGGGTTCCGGCTTGCCCCGCGCCACCTGATCGCCGGCGTATACATGCGGCGCGAAAGCCTCCCACAGGCTCGCCCGCCGCAGCTTGCGCTCAAGAAAGACCGAATGGCTGGAGCTCGCCACCGCCTTGGGCCGGCCAAGAGCGGCCACCGCCGCCGCCGCGCCGGCCACCTCGACGAGGCGCTCGTCCACCGCGCGGGTGAGGCTCTCGCCATGCCGGCGGCGAAAATCAGCCGGCAGCGGCGCGCCCAGGGCGGCGATGCGATCGGCGTTTAGGGCGGCGAAAAAGGCGTCATTGGGCAGGCCCATGAACCGGCGGCAGAAGTCCTCGCGATCGTAGGTCATGCCGGCATCGGCCAGGGCCGCCAGCTCCACCTCCAGGGCCAGCACCTCGCTGTCGATCAGACAGCCGTCGCAGTCGAAGATCACGGCGTCGAACAAAGGGGCTCCATTTCAAAATCGAGTCGGATCGCGGCGGACGGTCTTCGCGCCGTTGACGCGGCGGCGCCATAGGCGGGCGGGCTATTGTTGGCTATCGGTGGCGCTCGACCACCGCAAGGAGATGATCATGGACGGCGCCGGCCCCCCGCGAACCCCCTTCGACCCCGCCCTTCTCGCCCGCGCCCCCAATATCCTGAAAGCCACGATCGAGGCCGGCGATCTTTCCGGCGCGGTGACCCTGATCTGGCGCGCCGGCGAGGTGGCGCAGGTCACCGCCCAGGGTCTGGCGGACATCGCGGAAAACCGTCCGATGGCGCGGGACACCCTGTTCCGCATCGCCTCGATGACCAAGCCGATCACCTCGGTCGCCGCCCTGATGCTGATGGAGGAAGGCAAGCTGACGCTCGGCGATCCGATCGAGCGCTGGGCGCCGGAGTTCGCCGACATGCGGGTGCTGAAGAACGCCACCGGGGCGCTCGGCGACACCTATCCATCGCCTCGGCCGATCACGGTCGAAGACCTGATGACCCACCGCGCCGGGCTGGCCTACGGCTTCACCTCCATCGGACCGATCGCCCACGCCCACCAGGCGGCGCTGGGCGACGTGCTCAACATCGACACCGCGCCGGACGAATGGATGAAGGCCTTGGCAAGTCTGCCGCTTTCCTATCCGCCTGGCCAGCGCTTCCACTACAGCCACGCCACCGACGTGCTGGGATTCCTGGTCGGGCGGATCGCCGGAATGGATTTCCGCCAGTTCCTGATGGAGCGGATCTTCCAGCCGCTCGGCATGACCGACACCGACTTCTACATTCCGCCGGACAAGCGCGGGCGCGCCGCCGTGGTCTATCGGCTGGACGAAGAGGCCAATAGGCTGGAACCGGTCGAATTCACCCGCCACGACACGCCGCCGGCCTTTTGCGGCGGCGGCGGGGGCCTCGTCTCCACCGCCGACGACTATCTGAAGTTCGCCCGCATGCTGCTTAATGGCGGCGAAGTGGACGGCGTGCGCCTGCTCAAGCCCGAGACGGTGAAGCTCATGGCGACCAACCGCCTGACCCAGGCGCAGCGCGAGATCGATTTTCTGGGCCTGCCGTTCTGGACCGGCCAGGGATTCGGCCTGGGCCTGTCGACGATCACCGACGCGGCGGCGCACGCCTGGATGGGCGCGGGATCGACCGGATCGTTCGGCTGGCCGGGCGCCTTCGGCACTTGGTGGCAGGCCGATCCGGCCGAGGACATGGTGGCGATCTATCTGATCCAGAACTCCATGCCGCTCGGCCCCGAAGCGGTCGCCAACCTGGGCGAGACCCAGCGGATGGGGGCGCGCCTGGCCCTGCCGCTGTGGCAGAAGGCGGTCTACGCGGCGCTGGGAAAGTAGGGATCAGCGCGCCGTCACTTCAGCACCCTGGCGAGGAAGGCGCCGCCGAGCCGCAGGCCCGCGTCGTCGATGCTGTGGCCCAGGCCCGGCGAGACGTGGCTATCCACCATAAAGCCGAGCCGCGTCAGGGCGGCTTTAGCGTGGTGAAAGGCGGCGATGGGAATCATCGGATCGGCGTCGCCGTGCACCAGGAGGATGGGCGGCCGGGTCCGCGCCTCGCCCGCCAGCTCCGCCCCGTCGGCCAGCATGCCGGAATAGCCCACAATCCCGGCCAGGACGTGCGCGCGCCTGACCCCCACATGCAGAGCCATCATCGTTCCCTGGCTGAAGCCCACCAGGGCCAGGCGGTCCTCGCCGAGGCCGTGGCGGGTTAATTCCGCGTCGATGAAGGCGTCCAGCGCCGGCGCCGCCCGCCGCGCCCCCGCCGCCCGCGCCTGGGCGTCGAGGCTGGAGAGCCCCCACCACTGATAGCCGCCCGGCGCGCCCGGGCACGGTTCGGGAGCATTGGGCGAGACGAAGGCGGTGTTGGGCAGGGCGCCCCGCCAATAGGGAACCAGGCCGATCAGATCGGCCCCGTTGGAGCCATAGCCGTGCAGCAGGATGACCAGCGACGCCGCCGCGCCGCCGGAGGCGGGGGGAACGCGGGGGCCGTCGAGGGTGGGGGGCGTGGTCATGCCGCGCCTCCTGCGGCAAGCGCGCGGTCGCGGTCAAGCGGTCTCGGCGCCTCCGCGCCGTGCGGTGCGACCGCATTCGGCTTGCCGATACGTCCAACGGACGATGTGCTATGGTCCGGCCTTGGAGGTGTTCGATGAACGTCACGGCGGTCCTGACCCCCGCTCCCGAGGGCGGTTATACGGCCTACAATCCGGAGACCGGCACGGTCAGCGAAGGCGAAACCCTCGAAGGCGCCGTTGCCAACCTGCGCGAGGCGGTGGGGCTTTATCTGGAAGAGTTTCCCCTCTCCGCCCGCGGGGCGGCGTTCGTGACGACCTTTTCCATACCGGAACATGCCTGATATTCCCGTCCTGTCGGGCGCCCGGATCGTCAAGGCTCTCGAAGACTTAGGCTTCCATCAGGTAAGGCAAAGAGGCAGCCACGTCGTGATGCGGCGCGGCTCGCAGGGTTGCGTTGTTCCGCTGCATCGCGAGGTCAAGCGCGGCACACTCGCCGGCGTCATCCGCCAAGCGGGCGTTTCGGCTGAAGACTTTCTCGGCGCGATTCGTTGACGCCCAAAAACTGGATTCGAGGTGCTCGTCCCCCCGGTCAACTATCCAGAAAGCTCCTCAGCTTGCGGCTGCGGCTGGGGTGTTTGAGCTTTCTCAGCGCCTTGGGCTCGATCTGGCGGATGCGTTCGCGGGTGACGCTGAAATTCCTGGCCCTTGCGTTTATGAACCCTTGACATGATTCATTGCCCCTCATATTTGCCGCTACACAAGCAACAGAGAGCCTTAATATGATGATAAAGGATCAACTGCGAAGCACCCGCGCCCGCGCCGGTATGACACAAGAGCGGGTTGCGCAAGCGGCAGGGATGCACGTGACCCAATACAACGGGTATGAGACGGGTCGCGCGGGGCCATTGCCCAACACGCTTGCGCGGATTGCTGCCGCCCTCGGTGTGTCGGTAGAAGAACTGACGACGAAGAGCGGCGTGACCAACGCAGGCGCCGCCTACGAAACCCCAGAACAGATCGACTGGGACAACGCGCGCGAGGCGTTGCAGGCGCTCACTGCCGAGCGCCTCGGCATAGATGCCGACCGTGTGTGCGTGGACGTCCACATCGTCTGAGGCAGGCGCGAACGCACTAACACCCTTCGATGGCCGCTCGTCGCATGACGGGCGGCCTCCTTTGAACACCTGCGGTCGCCGGCTTCGACGAGGCGAGACAGGTCGCGATCGGCAGCCTGGATGAGACGAACTGGAAGCTTCAAACCATGCTTTTGGCGCGGGAGGCGACCGCGGTTTGGAAGCGGGTCAGTATGTCCCCGGCATCATGCGAAACGCCCGCGCGGTCGAATTCCGCAAGCCGCTCGAGGGTTTCAGACCATTCATAGGCGAAGGCTTTCACCCGCAGGGTAAGGTCCAAGCCCAGGTCGATCTTGCTTGCGCCGTCATCCATGGCCCGGATCGTCTCCCTTCCCTCGCGCCCGTCAACTATCCAGAAAGCTCCGCAGCTTCCGCGAGCGGCTCGGGTGTTTCAACTTCCTCAGCGCCTTGGCTTCGATCTGGCGGATGCGTTCGCGGGTGACGGAGAACTGCTGGCCGACTTCCTCCAGGGTATGGTCGGTGTTCATGCCGATGCCGAAGCGCATGCGCAGCACCCGCTCCTCGCGCGGGGTGAGGGAGGCGAGGACGCGGGTGGTGGTTTCGCGCAGGTTGGACTGGATGGCCGCGTCGATGGGCAGGATGGCGTTCTTGTCCTCGATGAAGTCGCCCAGGTGGGAATCTTCCTCGTCGCCGATGGGGGTTTCCAGGCTGATCGGCTCCTTGGCGATCTTCAGCACCTTGCGCACCTTTTCCAGCGGCATGGCGAGCTTCTCGGCCAGCTCCTCGGGCGTGGGCTCGCGGCCGATCTCGTGCAGCATCTGGCGGGAGGTGCGGACGATCTTGTTGATGGTCTCGATCATGTGCACCGGGATGCGGATGGTGCGCGCCTGATCGGCGATCGAGCGGGTGATGGCCTGGCGGATCCACCAGGTGGCGTAGGTGGAGAATTTGTAGCCCCGCCGGTACTCGAACTTGTCCACCGCCTTCATCAGGCCGATGTTGCCTTCCTGGATCAGGTCCAGGAACTGCAGGCCGCGGTTGGTGTATTTCTTGGCGATCGA
>JBBRPN010000069.1:0-14288 GCA_038227925.1 Caulobacterales bacterium
CGCTGCCACAGGCTCGCCAAGGACTTCGAGACCACAATCGAGAGCGCCATCGCCTGGATCTTCATCGCCCATATCCGACGGCTGACACGCCGACTGGTCAGGCCGTAGAACCCCGTGCCGAGTTATGAGTCAGACTCTGACGGCGTTGGGTCAGGACGTGGATATCGTGGTGAAGGCGCCGCCGAGAAGGCGGGCGCGTGGGCGGCTTCGTGTGATCGAGAAGGCAGTCTGAAGCGGGAGAGATAGTATCTTCTCGGCGTACTCCGGTCCCCCGAAGTGTCGCCCAGGCTGAACAACTAGGAATATGTCCGCTAAAGTGGCCGGGCTCCGCCAACTCGCTGCGGCCCTCTGCCTGAGTCGATCGATGCCACCGCTGGAAACCATGGACCAAGCCGAGGCTGAGGCGCAGCGACGCTTCGCGGAACGCGCCGAGGAGGTCCGTTCGAATCTCGAGGAGACGTTCTTCGAGATGCTCCCCGGTAATCACTCGCCAGCGGACGCTGTCCTCCTCGCGCATCTAATGACCGCAAAGGACGGCTACAACGACGTCCAGCTCGTCACCGACTGGCAAAAGCGGCCGACGACCGGGTGGGTGACCTCCATCGCCTTCTTGGCTGAGCTCGATCGTGGACTAATGGCGCCGTTCGCCGCCGAGGCGCGGTACGGCGATCATTCGAGGCAGCTGGCGATATTGATTGACAGAAATCGCCCAGGTGAACGGCTCCCCGTGAAGCTTCAGCGGGAGAACGCCCTGATCGCGCGCGGCTACCAGGTGATCGCCTTCACAGAGTTGGAGATCCTATCCAGCCCAGAAGACTGCCGTGAGCGCGTCGAGGGCGTCCTGTGCGACATGATCGACGAAGTTCTGATCGACGCCGGCATTATCTCAAGGCCGCCGGAGAAGCGTTGAATTGTGCGACCGGCGGCGAATGCGCGTGTGCGAGAGGTAGTGCGTATTCCGCAATCATCGGCGACTGGGCCGACCAACACCGTGCGAATGAAGGCGAAAAGAGAGTGGGAACCTCCGCGTACACTTCGTGCACAGATCGATCGCTCGCAATTATTTGATATTATTGATCATGATGTCCAGCCCGCCACCCGGGGATGCAGAGGCGGCGGCATGATATCCTCGTCGGCGGGCTGGCCGTCGCGCGGTCTCTTGGCCCCCGCTCCCCTTCAGCCGCAACACGCCCCGCCGGCCGCCCCTCCGCCCGCCTGGACGGGCGGACACGGCGTGTCGCCCCAGGAGCAGAAGACGCAGCAGTCGCCGGGGTTGGGCTTGAGCACCGCGGCGCAGGCCGGGCAGTCGTAGAAATACTGGCAGGCGTCGGTGGGCATGGTCTCGGTGGTTCGCGCGCCGCAGGCCGGGCAGGTCAGGGTGGATCGCGGGCGGACGGGTTCGGCGTTCATCGGCGTCTCTATAAGGGGACGGCCCTCGAGCCGGAAGGCCCGGCGCGCGGGCGGCGCATCAGGAGGAAGGCGGCCGGGACGACGAGCATGGAGAGCAGCGGCGCGGTGATCATGCCGCCGATCATCGGCGCGGCGATCCGGCTCATCACCTCCGAGCCGGCGCCGTGGCCCAGCAGGATGGGCGCGAGGCCGGCCACGATCACCGCGACGGTCATCGCCTTGGGCCGCACCCGCAGGACCGCCCCGTCCTTGATCGCGCTTTCCACCTCGGCCTGCGAGGGGACGGCGGCGCGGGTCGCCAGGGCGTGCTTGAGATAGATCAGCATCACCACCCCGAACTCGGCCGACAGGCCGGCCAGGGCGATGAAGCCGACGCCGGTGGCCACCGACTGGCGATAGCCCAGAAGATAGATCGTCCAGACGCCGCCGGTGAGGGCGAAGGGAAGGGTGAGCATGATCAGGGCGGCTTCATCCAAGCGGCCGAAGGTGAAGTAGAGGAGGACGAAGATGATCAGCAGGGTCGCCGGGACGACCACCTCGAGGCGGGCCACGGCGTGCTGGAGATATTCGAACTGGCCGGTGTAGGCGATGGCGACCCCCGGCGAGAGCTTGACGTCGCGGTTCACCGCCCGCTGGAGGTCGGCGACCACTGAGGTCAGGGCGCGGCCGCGGGTGTCGATATAGACCCAGGTGGTCGGCCGGCCGTTCTCACTGCGCAGGGTCGAGGGCCCATCGCCGATGGAGATGGCGGCCACCGTCCCCAGGGTGATCTGCTGGAGGGTCGGGGTGAGGATCGGCAGGGCGCGCAGTTTTTCCAGGCTGTCGCGCACTTCGCGCGGATAGCGGACGCTGATCGGGTAGCGCGCCAGGCCCTCCACCGTCTGACCGATGGTCTCGCCGCCGATCGCGCCGGAGATCACCGACTGCACATCGGCGATGTTGAGCCCGTAGCGGGCCGCCGCCGCCCGGTCGATGGCGACATTGAGGTAGCGGCCGCCGCTCAGGCGCTCGGCCAGGGCGGAGTTGACGCCGGGCACCGTCTTGGCCGCCGCTTCCACCTGCCGCGCGATCCGATCGAGCTGCGCCAGATCGTCGCCGGAGACCTTCACCCCGATCGGGCTCTTGATGCCGGTGGCCAGCATGTCGATGCGGTTGCGGATCGGTTGCACCCACACCGCTGCCAGGCCCGGCAGCCTGACCCGGCGGTCCAGTTCCTCCACCAGCTTGTCCGGCGTCATGCCGGGGCGCCACTCAGCGCGCGGCTTGAACTGGATGACGGTCTCGAACATTTCGGTGGGCGAGGGGTCGGTGGCGGTGTCGGCGCGGCCGGCCTTGCCGAACACGCTCTTGACCTCCGGCACGGTCTTGATCAGGCGGTCGGTCTGCTGCAGCAACTCGCCCGCCTTGGCGAGGGAGAGGCCCGGCAGGGCCGAGGGCATGTAGAGCAGGTCGCCCTCGTTCATCGCCGGCAGGAACTCGCCGGCCAGTTGGCTGAGCGGCCAGGCGGTGGTGGCGAACACCAGGGCCGCCAGGACGAGGGTCAGGCGCGGCCTCGCCATCACCCAGTCGATCACCGGCCGATAGCCGGCGATCAGCCAGCGATTCAAGGGGTTGGCGGTCTCCGGCGGAATGCGGCCGCGGATGAAATAGCCCATCAGCACCGGGACCAGGGTGATCGACAGGATCGCCGCGGCGGCCATGGCGTAGGTCTTGGTGAAGGCCAGCGGCCCGAACAGCCGCCCTTCCTGGCCTTGCAGGGTGAACACCGGGATGAAGGAAAAGGTGATGATCAGCAGGCTGAGGCACAGGGCCGGGCCGACCTCCACCGCGGCCTGCGTGATCACCCGCCATCGCGCCTCGCCGGCCAGCCGCTCGCCGGAGTGTTCGCGGCCCCATCGCTCGATGTGCTGGTGGGCGTTCTCGATCATCACGATGGCCGCGTCGACCATGGCCCCGATGGCGATGGCGACGCCGCTCAGGGACATGATGTTGGCGTCCACGCCCTGGGCGCGCATGACGGCGAAGGCGATCAGTACCCCCAGCGGCAGGGTGACGATGGCGACCAGGGCCGAGCGGGCGTGCCACAGGAAGAGGGCGCAGACCAGCGCCACCACCAGGAACTCCTCGATCAGCTTGTGGGTGAGGTTGTCGATCGCCCGGTCGATCAGGCTGGAGCGATCGTAGGTGGGCACGATCTCGACGCCGGGCGGCAGGGCGCGTTTCAAGGTTTCCAGCTTCGCCTTCACGGCCGCCAAGGCGGCGCGGGCATTCTCGCCCGAGCGCAGGATCACCACGCCGCCGGCCACCTCGCCCTGGCCATTCAGCTCGGCGACCGCCAGGCGCGGGGCCGGCCCGATCTGGACGCTCGCCACCTCGCCCAGGGTCACCGGCACCCCGCCCGCCGCCGTCTTCACCGGCACGGCGCGGAAATCGTCCAGCGTTTTCAGATAGCCGTCGGCGCGGACCAGATACTCCGCCTCCGCCATGTCGACCACCGAACCGCCGCTTTCCTGGTTGGCGCCCTTCAACGCCTCGGTGACCGCCTGCTGGGTGACGCCGAAGGCCGCCAGCTTTTGCGGATCGAGCACCACCTGGTATTGTTTCACCATGCCGCCGATGGAGGCGACTTCGGCGACGCCCGGCACGGTCTTCAACTCGAAGCGCAGGAACCAGTCCTGGATCGAGCGAAGCTGGCCGATGTCGTGGCGGCCGGTGCGATCGACCAAGCCGTATTCGTAGATCCAGCCGACGCCGGTGGCGTCCGGCCCCAGCGTCGGTTGCACCCCTGGGGGAAGCCGAGCCCGCGCCTGGCTGAGATATTCCAGGACCCGCGAGCGGGCCCAGTAGAGGTCCGTCCCGTCCTTGAACAGCACATAGACGAAGCTGTCGCCGAAGAAGGAGTAGCCGCGCACCGTCCTGGCCCCGGGGACCGAGAGCATGGTGGAGGCCAGGGGATAGGTGACCTGATCCTCGACCAGGCGCGGGGCCTGACCGGGATAGGCGGTGCGGATGATCACCTGGACGTCCGAGAGGTCGGGCAGGAAGTCGACCGGGGTGTTTTTCACCGCCAGGACGCCCGCCGCCAACGCCACCACCGCCGCCAGGATGACCAGGAAGCGGTTCCTGACCGAGGCGCGAATGACGGCAGCGATCATCGGGCGCCCTGCGGCATCAGGCGGGCGTTCCCGAGGGGCTTCACGGCGACGCCGGTCAGGCTGGCTTCGGAATCCAGCAGGAACTGACCCGAGGCGACGACTTTCTGGCCTTCGGCGAGGCCGGCCAGGATCTGCGTCTCGTCGCCGGACTGCCGACCGACCTCGACCTCCACGGGCTGGTAACGGCCGCCGGGCCGGGCGACCATCACCAGGTCGCGCGCGCCGGTGCGGATCACCGCCTCGGAGGCGACGAGGAGGGCGGGCTGGGCCTGGCCGCCCAGATGGGCGGTGGCGAACATCCCCGGCCGCAGCCGGCCGCCGCGATTGGGAAGTTCGACACGCGCGGTCAGGGTTCGAGTGTCGGCCTGGGCGGTCGGCAGGATGGCGGCGACCCGCCCATGGAAAACCTCGCCGGGAAAGGCCGCCAGATCGACGCGCGCCGGGGCGCCGACGCGAACCAGGCCCGCCTGGGCCTGCGGCACGGCGGCGTCCAGCCAGACGGTGGAGAGGCCCGACACCTGGGCCAGGGTCGCCCCGGCGGCGACCGTCATGCCCGCTCGCACGTCCAGGGTCTGGATCGCGCCGCCGACCGGGGTGGCGATGGTGACAGTGTCGTGGGGCCGGCCGCTCCGCTCCACCTGGGCGATCAGGGCGGCGGGCATGCCCAGAAGCCGCAGCCGCTGGCGCGCCGCCGCGCTCAGGGCCGGATCGCCGACGCGCTTCACGGCCAGGAACTCGGCCTGCGCCCCGCCCCAGGCCGGGATCAGCAGATCGGCGATCGGCGCGCCGGCCGGGACCACATCGCCCGGCGCCCGTGCATAGACCCGCTGGACGAAGCCGGCGGCGCGCGCCTGAATGACGGCCACGTCGCGCTGGTCGAAGTCGATGACGCCCACCGCGTCGACGGCGGAGGCGAGGTCGCCGCGCCGCACCGTGGTCAGCCGGACCCCGAGGTTCTGCGCGGCGGCGGGATCGACGCGGACACCCGTGCTCTCGCCGCCGGAGGGGCCGTCCTCGGCGTAGCGGGGAATCATCTCCATGCCCATGGACGACCTGCCGGGCGTCGCCGAGTGCTGGTCGGGGATCATCGGGTCGTAATAATAGAGCACCTCGCGGCCGGGGCTGGCCGAGGGGGCGGACGCCAGGGACGGCGACTTTGCCGTCCCCAGCCGCGACAGGCCCCAGCCGGCGAGCGCCGCCAGGGCGAGCGCCGCGGCGATCAGGGCCGCGCGGATTCTGGAGGATGACGGCGGCGTGGTCATTGGGGGTCGCTCCCATAGGTGAGGACGAGGCGGGCGCCGTCGCGGGCCACCTCGGCTTCGCGGTCGATGAGGTCGATGCGGGCTTCGGCGAGGGCCAGGAAAGCGGCGAGCACATCGGCGAGGCCGGCGTTCCCGCCGGCGTAGCTGGCCGCCTCCAGCTGGGCCCGGCGGTCGGCCAGGGGGACCAGCGACTGGCGCGCCCGCGCCAGGCGTTCGTGGTGCATGGCGTGGTCGGCGAGATCGGAGTCCAGGGCGGCGGCCAGGTCGCGGCGCGTCTGAAGTCGGTCGAGGGCGGCGCGGTCGGCCTGGGCCAGCCTGGCGGCGATCACCGGCTCCTGGCGGGTCGCTCCGAACAGCGGCAGGCTCACGGTGACCTTGGCCGAGACGTAGTCCCCAAAGCGCGGATCGCGGTGGCTGTAGCCGACGCCATAGCCCCAGTCGGGCCGGGTGGCCGCCCTGGCCAGGCTGGCGTCCGCCTCCGCGGCGCCGATGGCGGCGGTCTTCACCTGGAGATCGGGAAGATTGTCGAGGTTGGCCCTCAGGGCGGCGGGATCGACCGTCGGGTTGGGCGGATCGCCGGCCGGCTCGGCGGCCCCGCCGCCCTCGACCCAGCGGCCGAGTTCGGCGCGGGCCTTGGCGACGGCGGCGACCAGGGCGGCGCGGCGGTCGGCCAGGGCGGCCGTCAGTTGCTCGGGCTCACCCGTCTGGGCGGGGCGCAGGGCGCCCGAAGCCAGCCCGGCCGGGGCCGTGTCTCGAAGGGGCGCGATCGCCCGGCCGATCTGGTCGAGGGCGGCGAGGCGCCGCCGCGCGTAATAGAGATCGATCCAGGCCACGCCGGCGGCGATGCGCACCTGGCGCCGCTCGAGGATCTGGGCGGCCTCGGCCTGAGAAATGTCGGCCGCCGCCCGCGAACGGCCGGCGCGCCGCTTGGCCCCATTGGGCACGTCCTGCGAATAATCGAGGGTCAGCATGCTGAAATTGTCGAGGTCCGGCCGTCCGGCCAGCGGTCCCGAAATCGGAAAATCGCTGATCCCCACGGAAAGCGTCGGATCGGGAAGGCGCCCGGCGGCGACGGCGGCCGAACGGGTGGCCTTCACCGCGAGGCTCGTGGCCTCGATCGCGGGCGCGGTCTGGTCGGCCAGCTTCAGGGCGGCGGCGTAGGTGAGCGGCGCGCCGTGGGCGGTGCCGGCGAGCATCGCCGAGGCGGCGACAAACCAGTCAGGGCGCATGGATGGCTCCCGTGGGGGTGGAATCGATGTCGATGGGTCGCGCCGGCGCGCGCGGCCAAAGCCTCGCGGGCCGCCGGGGCGGGTTCAAACGCGGCCGGCCCGCTAGAGGGGCGGCGCTAGACGATCGACTTGGGAGGCCGTTCGAGCCCCGGGGGCTGGTAGGGGTGGGATGAAACCACCGGCGCCAAAGGCGCGTCCGCCCGCGCGGGCGGGGCCGTCACGCCGAGCGGCGACGCCGCCAGCGCGGCGACGAGGCCGCAGGTCGCGGCGCAGGCCTGGGCGCACCCTGGGGCGGCCTTCTTGCCGGGCCGGCCGGAGCGATCGCAACAGGGATCGCCGCCCCTCTGATGGACGGCGACGGGACCCATGCCCGGCATCACCGACATCTCCGCGCCCGCCACGGCTTGGCGATGGTGGGCGCACTCTGCCTGGCCGGCGACGGCGGCCACCGGTCCTGCGAGCAGGCCCAGGATGGCCAGAAAGGCGACCAGGAAGCGCATCGGGCCGCGACTATAGGGCAATGTGCCTTTGTAGGCGATAGATGATTGGCGCCTAGAGCATTGGACGCCTAATTTGGATCACCCCCAATAGAACGTCTTGGCCGGGCGTAAGTCCCAGCCATCCAAGGCTCCGGGGTGGGCTTTGGCCGCGCTGGGCGCGGCCACGGCAAGCGGCTGGGCCATGGGTCGCCGGGACAAGCCCGGCGATGACGGTAGGAGTTGGGCGTTTCATCTCAGGCGGTCAATGCTCTAGCCAATCCCCCCAGATCCTCCGCCACCCGCACCACCCTCCCCCCCAGCCGCGCTTCCTCCGCCGCCAGGGCGAAGGCGAGGCCTCGGAGGGCGTCGATGGGGTCGGTGACTTCGGGGGGCGCGCGGCCGAGGCAGGCGTCCAGGAAGGCGAGAAGGATGCGGGCATCGCCGCCGCCGTGGCCGCCCGTTCCGGCGTTCTTCATCGACCATTTCTGGGGGCGGGCGCCGTCGTTGAGGGCCACGGTGAATTCGCCCAGGTCGAAGACGCCGTCCAGGCGGCCCGCCTCGCCCAGGACCGACAGGGTCCTTTGCGAGCCGCGCGGGTTTTGCATGCCCAGGCTGAAGGCGCCGCGGGCGCCGCCGGCCATCTCGAAGGCGACCACCTGATTATCGACGATGTCGTGGCCCTCGCCCAACACGCAGATGTCCAGGCCGAAGGCGGTGGGGTCGGCCTTCTGGGCGTCGGTGCGCGCCTCGAAGGCGCCGGTGTCCACATAGGGGCAGAACCCCCGTTCGGGGCAGACCGAACAGAAGGGGGCGGGGGCCGGCCGGGCGAAGAGTTCCGCCCCGCCGAAGCTGGCCACCCGCGCCGGCTGGTCGTCCAGCAGCCAGCAGACCAGATCGAGATCGTGGCAGCCCTTGTGAACCATCAGCCCGCCGCTGTTGGCTGCCTTGCGGTGCCAGCGGCGCATGAAGCTCGCCCCATGGGCGACGCCCAGATCGTCGGTGAGCCGCACCGCGTGGACGCGCCCCAGGGCGCCCTCGGCGACCATCCGCCGGACCGCCTGGTAGAAGGGCGTCTCGCGCAGGACATAGCCCAGTTGCAGGATGCGCCCGCTGGCCTTCCAGGCCGCCACGATGGCCCAGGCGTCGGCCAGGGTGGTGGCCATGGGCTTTTCCAGGAACACATGCTTGCCGGCCTCGAAGGCGGCGACGGCGAAAGGACGGTGCAGCCAGTCTGGAAGGGCGATGAACACCGCCTCGACCGCCGGGTCGGCGAAGGCTTCGCGGGCGTCGGCGGTGAGGGCGGGCGCCGGATCGACGAGATGACCCCGCGCCGCCGCCATCCGGTCGGGGGAAAGATCGGCCAGCCATCGCACCTCGACGCCGGCCAGGGCGCCCAGGCGGCGGGCGAAGCTCTGACCCCGCTGGCCCAGGCCGACGATGGCGCAGCCGATCGGCCGCTCCGGCTCCGTCCAGGGCGCCGTGGCGGCGGCCGGCGGGGGGACGATGCGCTGGGCTCTAGCCATGAGGTTTCCCCCTGCCCCGCCCGGGCCGCCGGCGCAAGGCGGCCGCGCCGGTCATCGGGCCACCGCCTCCCGCTCCCGCCGCTTGAGCCAAGCGCGCGCGACGAGCCCCAGGGCGATCCACCCCGCCGCCGCCAGGGCCAGCCACAGCATCGCCCGCGGCTGGCCGCCGTGGAAGGCGGCGACCAGCGAGCCGCCGGCGAAGGCGGTCAGGGCAATCTTGGGGAGGATGCCGATGGCGGTGCCGGCCGCGAAGTCGGCCAGCCGCATGGGGGTCATGCCGGCGGCCATGTTGACCACCACGAAGGGGGCGAAGGGGACGAGACGGACGACCAGGCTGACGGAAAAGCCGCGCTCGCCGATCAGGGCCAGGAACCGATCGACGGCCGGGCTTTTCACGGCCTTGAACGCCCCGGCCCCAAACGCCCGGCCGAGGGCAAAGCCAATCAGGGCGGAGACCAGGGTGCCGACCCAACTGTAGATCGAGCCCAGGACCGGGCCGAACGCCACCACGGCGGCGGCGATCAGCACGAACTGCGGCGCGCCCACAAAGGCCAGGACCGCGAAGGCGGCCACCGCCGCCGGCAGCGCCCAGGGCCCCGGCGCGGCGGCCAGCCAGGCGCGGGCCGAGGCCGCGTCGCCCAGGCCCAAGAGGCGCGCTCCGACCAGGAACACCAGCCCCACCCCGCCGAACAGGCAGAACGAGACCGCGACGCTCCGCCAGGCGCGGGCGTCCAGGGCGGTGAGGAAATCGATCAGGCGCCGCATGGCGGGGAGCCTCTCAAAGGGCGTCGCCAGGGCAATCGGGTGAACGCCCTATCTCAACCACGAACTTCACGAACGTCACGAACAAAGCACGGCCTTTGCGCGAGGCGCGGGAGATCCCTGTATAAAGTCGCGCGCGTTCGTGGAGTTCGTGCCGTTCGTGGTCCAATTCATTGGCCTTCGGCCAAGACCGTTGGCCATGGTTCGTTCACCTGATCGCCCTGAGGGTGTCGCCGTCCTCGTTGCGCCGGCCCTCCGCTCCGCTTAGAAAACGGCGCCATCCATCCCCTATAGCCCAAGAGTCGCGCCGATGTTCGCCCAGTCCGTCACGCTGCGCCGCGTCAAGGCGTCCGCCACGGCGGCGGCGGCGGCCCAGGCGCGGGCCCTGCGGGCGGCGGGGCGGGACATCATTTCCCTCGACGCCGGTGAGCCGGATTTCGATACGCCGGCCAACATCAAACAGGCCGCGATCGAGGCCATCTGGGCGGGCAAGACCAAATACACCGACGTGGACGGCATCCCCGAACTCAAGGCCGCGATATGCGCCAAGTTCGCCCGCGAGAACGGCCTGACCTACGCACCCTCCCAGATCAATGTCTCCCCCGGCGGCAAGGCGGTGATCTACAACGCCCTGGTGGCCAGCCTGAACGGCGGCGACGAGGTGATCATGCCGGCCCCCTATTGGGTGAGCTATCCCGACATGGTGCTGCTGGCCGGCGGAACCCCGATTTTCGTTCCCACCTCGGCCGAGCGCGGCTTCAAGATGGCCCCCGCCGACCTGGAGGCGGCGATCGGGCCGCGCACTCGCTGGCTGATCCTCAATTCGCCGTCCAACCCCTCCGGCGCGGCCTATACGCGCGGCGAACTGGCGGCGCTGGGCGAGGTTCTGGCGCGCCACCCCCAGGTGTGGATTCTCACCGACGACATGTACGAGCACCTGGTGTTCGGCGGCTTCGCTTTTTCCACCATCGCCCAGGCGGCGCCGGGGCTCTACGAGCGCACCCTGACCATGAACGGTGTCTCCAAGGCCTACGCCATGACCGGCTGGCGGATCGGCTACGCCGGCGGCCCCGAGCCGCTGATCGCGGCGATGCGCAAGGTGATGAGCCAGACCACCTCCAATCCTTCGTCGATCTCGCAGTGGGCGGCGGTGGAGGCGCTGAACGGGCCGCAGGATTTCATCGCCCCCAACGCCGCCCTGTTCGAGGAACGCCGCGACCTGGTCGTCTCCATGCTGAACCAGGCGGCCGGCCTCTCGTGCCCGACCCCCCAGGGGGCCTTCTACGTCTTCCCCTCCTGTGCCGGCGTGATCGGCAAACACGCGCCCAGCGGCCGGGTCGTCGCCGACGACCAGACGTTCGCGGCCGAACTCCTGGAGGCCGAGGGGGTGTCGGTGGTGTTCGGCGAAGCGTTCGGCCTCTCGCCTTTCTTCCGCGTCAGCTACGCCGCCGCCACCGACCTTCTGGAGGAAGCCTGCGGGCGCATTCAGCGGTTTTGCGCCGCGCTAAGGTAGGCGCCAGTCGGCGGCGGTGGCGGCATAGAGGCTGACCACGTCGGCGAGGCGCTGGCCCTGGGCTTCGATGAGGGCCAGGCGCGCCCGGTCGTATTGGCGCTGCGCCTGGACGATGGGCAGAAAGGGCGCCCCGCCCAGGCGGTAGGCGGCGCGCTGATCGTCGAGGGCTGCGCGGGCGGTGGACTGGGCCTTGGTCAGGGCGGCGCCCTCGTCGTCGTCGTGGGCGAGAGCGGTCAGCACGTCGGAGACCTGGGTGAAGGCGACGAGCACGGTCTGGCGGTATTGCGCCAGGGAGGCGCGGGCCTGGGCCTCGGCGGCGCGCTTCTCGGCCCGCAGGGCGCCGCCGTTGAGGATCGGCGCGGTCAGGGCGGCGCCGAAATTGTAGCCCGTGGAGTCGAACGAGAAGATCGATCCGGGGGTCAGGGCCGACTGGGTGAGGCCGGCGACCAAGCGGATGTCGGTATAGAGATCGGCCGTGGCCACCCCGATCCGCGCCACGTCGGCGTGGAAGTCGGCCTCGGCGGCCAGGATGTCGGGGCGCTCGCGGACCAGTCGCGAGGGCAGGCTGACCGGAATGCGGGAAGGCGGCTTGAAGTCGGCGACGGCGAAATCGGGGGCCGTCCAGTCGGCGGACGGGCGCCCGACCAGGAGAGCCAGGGCGTGGCGGGCGCTCGCCAGCCGCTGCTCGAGGGGCGGCAGAAGGGCCTGGTCCTCGGCCAGCTGGGCCAGCCCGCCGGTGGTCGCCGACGGCGCCTCGCCGCCGGCGACCTCGGCGGCGCGCACGATGGCGATGTTGCGGCGATCGTCGGCGAGGATGTCGCCGGCGGCGGCGATCTGGGCCCGCAGTCCGGCGATCTGGACCGCCTGCAAGGCGACATCGCCGGTGAGGGTCAGGTAGGCGGCGTCGGCCCGCCGGGCTTCAGTCTGCGCCACCGCCGAAGCGGTTTCGACCCGGCGCCGACCGCCGCCGAAAAAGTCCAGGTCGTAGGAAACCATGGCGCCGACGCTGAACAGGTTGATGGTCGGGCTGGGGAAGCCCTGAATGCCGAAGATCTGGGTGTTGATCCGCTCGCGCTCGGCCCCCGCCGAGAGGCTGGCTTGGGGCGCGAGGCCGCCGCGCGCCTTGGCCGCCTCCTCCCGCGCCTTTTGCAGGGTGGCGTCGGCGGCGGCCAGGGTCTGGTTGCCGGCCAGGGCCTGGGCCATCACCGCGTCGAGATCGGCCGAACCCAGGGATCGCCACCACGGTCCCGCCACCCGGGCGTCGGGCCTGAGCGCCGCGATCGCCGGGCGCGCGTCGCCCGCCATCGCATAGCCGGGCGCGGCGGGGGCGGCCGGGGTGTGGAAATTGGGCCCCACGGTGGTGCAGGCGCACAGGAACGCGGCGAGCGCGAGGCTCGCCGTGGCCGCGACGGCGGGTCTATTCAGCCACGGCATGCACCGGCTCCAGGGCGTATTTGGGGTTTCGCATAAAGAACAGCATGGGCAGGCAGGCCAGGGTGATGATCATCATCGCCTTGAAGTCGTCCACATAGGCGACCATGGCCGCCTGGCGGGTCACCTCGGCGTTGAGGGCGCTCAGGCCGGAGGCGGTGGCGGGGTTGAACAGCGCCGGCAGGCCGGCGGCGACCACCGGGTCGCCGGGCCGGATATGGGCCGCCAGGCCAGCGTGAACCACCGAGGCGTTGGTGGTCCACAACGCCTCCATGATCGAGATGCCGACGCTGGCCCCGAGGCTCCGCACCAGGGTGTAGACGCCGGTCGCCTCCGGCCGGTGATGGGCGGCCAGGGTGGCGAAGGCCAGGGTGCTCAGCGGCACGAATATCAGGCCGATGCCGAGGCCCTGGAAGATCCCCGAGATGATGATCGGCCGCGAGGTCATCGAAAGATCGAACTGGGTCATCTGCCACAGTGCGAAGGCGCTCAAGGCTAGGCCCACCGCCAGGATCAGGCGCGTATCCACCCGCCCGATCAGGCGCCCGACCAGGAACATGGCGACGAACGAGCCCAGGCCCCTGGGCATGGTGGCGACGCCGCTCTGAAGGGCCGAATAGCCCATCAATTGCTGCATCATCGGCGGCAACAGGGCCATGGTGGAAAACAAAAGGATGCCGATGAAGAAGCCGAACACGGTGCAGGTGACGAAGTTGACGTCCAACGCCAGGTCGCGATGGAAGAACGGCTGTTTGGCGGCCAGGGTCTGGATGGTGAAGACATAAAGGCCGATCACGCAGATCACCGCCTCGGCGCAGATCTCGGGCGACGAGAACCAGTCCAGGGTCGGCCCGCGATCGACCATCAGCTGGAAGGCGCCGATGAAGACGATGAGCGAGCTGAAACCCAGGAAATCGAACGGCCGGCCCTGCTCGCCGCCCTCGGAGGACATGAAGAAGGTGACGCCGGCCAGGGCCAGGGCGCCGATCGGCAGGTTGATGTAGAACACCCAGCGCCAAGTCAGGTTGTCGGTGAACCAGCCGCCCAGGACCGGCCCGAAGATCGGCCCCAGGATCACCGCCGCGCCCCAAAGGGCCATCACCTGGCCGACCCGCCGGGGCGGGTAGAGATCGAGGATCACCGCCTGGGAGAGGGGGATGAGGGAAGCGCCGAACAGGCCCTGGAGCAGGCGAAAGGCGACGATTTCGCCCAGATTGGTGGCGATCCCGCACAGCATCGAGGCCACGGTGAAGCCGGCGATGGAGATCATGAACATCCGCTTGCGGCCGATGCGCACCGACAGCCAGCCCGACAGCGGCGTCATGATCGCGGTGGCGATCAGGTAGGAGGTGAGGATCCAGGTCACCTGGTCGGGCGAGACCGACACGCTGCCCTGGATGTGCGGCAGGGCGACGTTGGCGATGGTGGTGTCGAGCGAATTCATCACCGTCGCCAGCATCAGGGCGATGGTGATCGGAACGCGGTTGGCGATGTCCGAGGTGGACGCCATGGCCGCTAGCGAGA
>JBBRPN010000070.1:0-14221 GCA_038227925.1 Caulobacterales bacterium
GAAGACTCGAACTTCCACGGGAGTTACCCCACAGCGACCTCAACGCTGCGCGTCTACCAATTCCGCCACGACCGCGACGAGAGTGGCCGGCGGGCGTAGCAAATGGCCTTCGACTTGTGAAGGGCGGCGCCCCACATTGGCCCCGTGACGACGACCTTCATCCGCCCCGACGCCCAGCCCGTCGGCTGGGCGCTCTCGACCGCTCCAGTCGCCTACCCGGCGGCGGTGGCGGCCATGGAAGCGCGCGCCGCCGCCATCGCCGAGGGCGAGGCCGGCGAACTGATCTGGCTGCTGGAGCATCCGGCCCTCTACACCGCCGGCGTGTCGGCCAAGCCCGCCGATCTGCTGTCGCCGGATCGGTTTCCGGTCTTCCAGAGCGGGCGGGGCGGCCAGTTCACCTACCATGGCCCCGGCCAGCGGGTCGCCTATGTGATGCTCGACCTGCGCGCGCGCGGCCGCGACGCGCGGGCCTTTGTCGCCGCCCTCGAAGCGTGGATCATTCAGGCCCTGGCGTCCTTCGGTGTCGTGGGCGAGGCGCGGCGCGGCAGGGTGGGCGTTTGGGTCGCGCGCCGGCACGCGGGAGGCGCCGCCGCCGAGGATAAAATCGCCGCCATCGGCGTGAAGCTGCGGCGCTGGGTCAGTTTCCATGGGATCGCCGTCAATGTGGCGCCTGATCTCTCCCACTTCGACGGCATCGTTCCCTGCGGCGTGACCGATCACGGCGTCACCAGCCTGGCGGATCTGGGGATTGCCGCGACTCTTCAAAGCGTGGACGTCGCGCTACGGGCGGCGTTCGTCCAGGTGTTTGGGCCCATCGTCGAATCGGAACCGCCGATCGCACCGTAGCGCCCCAGCCGGATTTCGTGTCAAAGGCCGTGTCTACAAATATACCGCCCACCCCTCAGGGCTCGCCTCACGTTGAATGAGCCATGTTCCCCGCTTCATGCGCCTGATCGAACGCTCTCTGTTTCGCCAGCTGCTGGGGCCCACGCTCCTGGCGACGGCGGCGCTTTCGGCGGTGGCGATGCTCAGCCAGCTCCTTTCGGGGCTCGATATATTGGTCGATCAGCGCCAGAACCCGTGGGTGTTCGCCAAGATCACTCTGCTGGCGATGCCCCAACTGGTGGTGATGGTCCTGCCCGTGGCGGCGCTGGTCGCCACCCTGGTGGCGATGAACCGCCTGCATACGGAGCAGGAGATCGTCATCTGTTTTTCCGGCGGCATGAGCCGCTGGCGGGTGATCGCGCCGGCGGCCCGTCTCGCCGGATGGCTAACCCTGGTGTCCCTGATCCTGACGCTATGGATTCAGCCCCTCTGTTACCGCGCGCTTCGACAGACCCTGGACGCGGTGCGGGCGGATCTGGTGGCGACCATGGTCAAGCCTGGGCACTTCACCCATCCGGCGCCGGGCCTGACGGTCTACGCCCAGTCGATCGACGACGATGGGGCCATCCACAACCTGTTCATCGATCGCGACGACGGCGGGGGTCATGACATCACCATAACCGCGCGCGAGGGGCGCCTGGAGCGACGCGGCGGTGCTCCGGTGTTGGTCATGCGCCAGGGAGCAAACCAGGAGTTCAGCTCTTCGGGGGTGCTCAACTATCTGTCGTTCGACGAATATGTATTCGACCTTCGCCCCTTGATCGGCCTGGGGCGGCAGATCCGCTACAAGCTCTCCGACCGTTATCTCCACGAACTCTTTTTTCCCGACACGCGTCTGACCTGGGAGCGCGCCAACCTCGCCAAAATGCTCGCCGAGGGTCATTCGCGTCTGGCCGGGCCGCTTTACAACATCGCCTTCATCTTCATGGCCCTGGCGGCGGTGATCGGCGGAGGTTTCAGCCGGCTCGGCTATGGCGCGCGCATGGCCGCCGTGGCCGCCGAGGCTCTGGTGGCCCGCACTCTGGGCTTTGCGGCCCAGGCCGCGGCGGGCGGTGCGCCGGCCCTCAATGTTCTGCAATACGCGATCCCCATTGGCGCTCTGGCCGTCGCGGGCATGGTGCTGTTCGGAAAGTCGGCGACGCCGATCGCCGCGCCGGGCCGCGCCAGGGCGCTGTCACCGTCGAGCCACCCGGCGTGAGTCGCCCGGCGACACGCATGCAGATCTATGTGCTGACGCGCACGCTCATGGGCGTGGGCGCGGCGCTGGCGGTCATCGCAGCGGTGATCATGCTGATCGATCTGGTGGAACTTTCGCGCACCGTGGGCGGGCGGGTGGATGTGACCTTCCTCGAGCTTGTGGGTCTGATGCTCCTGAAATCGCCATCGGTGATACTGCTGCTCTTGCCCTTCGTCTTCCTGTTCGGCGCCATGGGCGCCTTCGTCGCCCTCAACCGGCGTAGCGAACTGGTGGCGATGCGCGCCGCCGGCGTGTCGGCATGGCGGTTCATCTTCCCCGCCGCCGCCGCTTCTTTCGCCATCGGTGTGCTGGTCGTCGCGGTGCTCAACCCCATCGCCGCCGCCCTCGGCGCCGGTTTCGACGATCAGCGTTCGGCGCTGACCGAGGGCAAGACCCAAAGCGCGCGGGGTGAAATCTGGCTGCGCCAGGGCGACGACCGCGATCAGATTGTGATTCACGCCAAAACGCACGACATCGACAACGAGACGGTGCGGCTCGAGGGCGTCTCCCTGTTCGTCCAAAACGTCGGCCCGACCGGCGCGCTCGACTTCTCCCACCGCATCGAGGCGGCCGAGGCGCGCCTCATGCCGGGTTTCTGGCGCCTCACCGACGTGCGCGAAGCGCTGCCGGGCGCGGAAACCGTGCGATCCGAGCAAATCTCGATTCCCTCCAGTCTCGATCGGCGCACCGCCATGGAACGGTTCGCCTCGCCCGGCGCCGTGGCTTTCTGGCGCCTGCCGGCCGCCATTCGGTCGGCGGAGTTGGCCGGCTACTCGGCGGCTGGATACCGGCTTCGCTTGCAGCAGCTTCTGGCGACGCCGCTGCTGTTCTCGGCCATGTCGATTTTGGCGGCCGCCTTTTCCCTGCGCCTGATGCGCCTTGGTGACTTGGCCGCCCTGGCGGGAGCGGGCGTGGGATTGGGATTCGCGGTCTTCTTCCTCGGCGAGTTCTGCGGCGCCCTCGGGTCCAACGAGGTGATCCCTCCCTTCGTCGCCGCCTGGGCGCCGCCGCTTCTGGCGATTTTGTCGGGGGTGACGCTGCTTTGCTATACCGAGGACGGGTGACGATTCAGGCTTCGTATGCGAAGCCATCCGGCTAAGACGCGCGGGGGCGTGGTGAACGGCTTGAGGGATCCTCGGGTGGTGACAGTCAACCGCTGGGCGTCGATCGTGACGAGAACGGGGCTTGCCGCCGCCGCCGCGATCCTCGCCGGCGCCGCCGACGCCCAGACCCTGGGTCCGGGCGCGATCGCCACGCCGCCGGCGGTCCCCGCCGCCGCGCCGCCGGACGACGGTCTGGCGGGCGGAGGGTTCTATCTCGAAGCCGATCGGATCATCCAGGACGACGCCAACCACCGGTTCACCGCCGAGGGGTCGGTGGAGGCGCGCTACAAGGGGCGGGTGCTGCGCGGCGATCAGGTGGCCTATGATAGCACCTCCGGGATCGTCACCGCCCGAGGCCATGTGGCGATCCTCAACCCCGATGGGACCTCGCAGTTCGCCGACGCCATCACCCTCGACAAGGACATGAGCGAGGGGGTGGCGCTGGGCTTTTCCACCCGCCTCCAGAACAATGTGAAGATCGCCGCCGCCGGCGCCACGCGTCAGAGCGATCAGGTCACCGAACTCGATCGGGTGATCTACACCCCCTGCGAGTTGTGCGCCGATGGCGGCCAAGGCAAGCCGACCTGGTCGATCAAGGCGCGCAAGGTGATCCAGGATCACAAGCGTCAGACGGTCTATTTTCAGGACGCCGTGATCCAGGTGAAGGGCGTCGGCCTGCTCTACCTGCCCGCCTTCTGGACGGCGGATCCGACGGCGGTCCGCAAATCGGGGTTCCTGCTCCCGGTGATCACCATCTCCGGAGAGCGCGGCGTCAGCTACCAACAACCCTATTATCAGGTGATATCTCCTTCTCAGGATATCACGCTGACGCCGCAGATCAATACAAAAGTAAACCCGTTTCTGAACCTGGAATACCGTAAACGGTTTTATTCCGGGGTGCTCGATGTCCGCGCCGGCTACACCTACGACCAGGACTTCATGTCCAATGGCCAGAAATTCGGGCCACTCACCTCACGCAGCTATATTCTCGGCAGTGGCGTCTTCAATGTCGATGAAAATTGGCTGTGGGGGTTCACCGCCGAACGGGCGTCGGACAAGCTGATCTTCGACAAATATTCCATCCCCAACGTCTTCACGAACCCCGGCCTCACCGACCGCGGTCTCTACGCCGCCGACGACCGGCGGCTGATCTCGCAGCTCTACGCGGTCCGCCAGGACCAGCTTTCCTATCTCTCGGTGGCCGCCATCAGCGTGCAGGGGCTGCGCGCCCCGACCGCAACCACGCCGGGCGACGATCAGAGCACCTTTCCAACTGTCGCGCCGCTGATCGAAGGGCGGTATGAGCCCGCCCGGGACATCCTGGGCGGGCGTCTGCGCATCGACGGCAGCGCGGTCGTGCTCTCCCGCGCCCAGGCCCCCGCCGACACCGGCCTTCCCGGCGTCTCGCCCATCCCGGGCCTCGACAGCCGGCGCGCCACCCTGGGGGCCGACTGGGAACGCACCCTTACCTTCGCCAGCGGGCTTCGCGTCCAGCCCTTCGCCCAGGCTCGCGCCGATGTCTACAATGTCTCCGATCTCGCCCCGGGCCCCGCCAACGCGACGATCACCCGCGGCTTTGGCGTCATCGGGGCCAATGTGAGCTATCCGTTGATCAAGCAGTCGGGCGGTTCGACCTGGGTGCTCGAGCCCCTCGCTCAGATCGCCGTCGCGCCGAACACCCACCTCGATCCACGCATCCCCAACGAGGACAGCCAGATCTGGGAATTCGACGAGACCAATCTCTTCGACGCCAACCGGTCGCCCGGCTACGATCTCTATGAGGGCGGGCAGAGCGCCACCATCGGCGGGCGGGCGACCGTCTTCCTGCCCGACGGCCGTAGCGGCAGTCTGCTGGTCGGTCGCCGGTTCGGGGCCGAGGACGATCCTGCGGTCCCCGAACGCACCGGCCTGCAGACCGCCCTTTCCGACTACATCGTCGCCTTCGAAGCCAGCTCGATCCGCGGCGTCAACCTATTTTCAAGGCTGCGGCTGGATTCGAGCACCTTGGCCATAAACCGGCTGGAATCCGGCGTGGATTTCGCCACCGAGCGCGCCACGGGTTACATCAGCTACCTCCAGGAAGCCCAATCGCCCACGGGCGCCGCGGTCCGGGCCCTCGATATCCACGGCGAAGCCTACGCCACCAAACATTGGGGGGTGAGCGCCTACGCCATCGTCGATCAGGGTTCGTGGCGACGGCGCGACCTCGGCGTCGTCTACCGCGACGACTGCGTGCGCCTGGAGGTGCTCTACCGCCACGATGAGACCACCAACGGAACGTTGGGTCCCTCGACTTCCGTGGTGCTCCGCCTAACCCTCGCCACATTGGGCAATTCAGGCTACAGCCGGTAAATGATCGCCCGCCCGGGGTTGAAGGGTCGAGGCGGCGATGGATGAGGATCGTAAAAACCACGATGCGTTGGCTTGGTGATATCGCGACCGCCGGATGGGCGGGCGGCGCGGCCCTTGGCGTGATTGCTCTCGCGTGGGGAACCGGCGCCCTGGCTCAAGGCGCGGTGATCGCGCCGCCGGCCGGGTCGTCGACTCCGGCCGGGACTTCGGACAAGCCCGCCGCACCCCCTCCGGGCCTTTCCGAAGCCGTGGTGGTGACCGTGAACGACGAAATCATCTCGACCTACGACATCGTCCAGAGAATGCGCCTGCTGATCGTCACTTCGGGGATCCAGCCCACCGAGCAGAACCTGCCCGATATTCAGCGCGAGGCGTTGCGCTCCTTGGTCGATGAACATCTGGAAATGCAGGAGTTGGCGCGCGAGGCGAAAACTCAGAAGTTCGACCTGATCGCCACCGACGCCGAGATAAATGACGAACTCGCCGACATCGCCCGCGGCAACAACACCAGTGCCGACCACCTTCTGGCCCAGCTCGCCGCTGAAGGCGTCGGCGCCACCACTTTTCGCGACCAGCTTCGGGCCGAGATAAGCTGGCGCGGCTGGATTCGCGGGCGCTATGGGCAGCGGCTGACCATCGGTGAGGATCAGATCAAGGCCTATCAGAAGCGCCTCGAGGCCGAGGGCGGCAAGCCGCAGTACCAGATAAGCGAAGTATTTATCGACGCCGGTCGAGCCGGCGGCGAGGCGGCGGCCGAGCAGGGCGCCGCGCAACTGATTTCTCAGATTCAGAAAGGCGCTCCGTTCGCGGGCGTGGCCCGGCAGTTTTCCAACTCGCCTTCGGCCGCCAAGGGCGGAGATGTGGGTTGGATCTCCACCGGCGAAATGCCCCCCGAAGTGGACCGCGCTCTGGCCTCCTTGCGTCCAGGGCAGCTTTCCGCGCCCATCCCGGTCAAGGACGGCGTCTACATCATCTATCTCAAGGATCGCCGGGCGGGCGGCGCCACCACCCTCATCAACCTCAAGCAGGCGGCCATCGCGCTGCCGAAGGACGCTAGCGCCGACCAGGTTGCGGTCGCCAACGCCAAGCTCGTCGCCCTGCGCCCCAAACTGAACGGCTGCGACAATCTGGCGGCGGAAGCGGCCAAGTCACCCGGCGTGATCTCCGGCGATCTGGGCGAGGCCGAAAGCAAGGATCTGGCGCCCGCCTTCCGCGATGCGGCCGAAAGCCTGCAGGTGGGTCAGGTCTCGGCGCCCATCCGCACCGACGCCGGCCTCCACCTCATCGCCGTATGCGACAAGCACCAGGGCGGCGCCGACCAGTTGAAACATGACGATATCGCCAATCGCCTGTACGGCCAGGAGCTGGCCATGATCGCCAAGCGGCAACTGCGCGATCTGAGAAACTCGGCGACCATCGAGACCCGGTGACGCCGGCCCCCCTCGCGGTCAGCCTGGGCGATCCCGCCGGCATCGGCCCGGAGATCGTCGTCAAGGCGTGGCGCGCCCTGCGCCAGACCGGTCTCGCCTTCATGGTCGTCGGTGACGCTCGGTCCCTGGCGGTCGCCGCCGGCGAGGCGGCGGCCATCCACGCGGTTCAAGGCGCCGCCGAGGCGGCGGCGGTGTTCGAAAGGGCTCTGCCCGTCCTCGACATCCCGCTCCCGGGCGAGGTCGCCCCCGGCCGACCGGACGCCGCCGCGGCGGCCCTGGTCGTCCGCTGGATCGAGGTCGCCGCCGGCCTCGCCATCTCCGGCGCGGCCTCGGCGCTGGTCACCGCCCCGATCGCCAAGGCCCCCCTCTACGCGGCCGGATTCCGCTTCCCAGGGCATACCGAGTTCCTGGGCGAACTGGCGCCGACACCCGCGGGAGAGGCGGGGTGCGGGCCGGTGATGATGCTCACCGCCGCCGATCTGCGCGTCAGCCTGGTCACCATTCACGAACCCCTGGCGCGCGTCCCCGCCCTCGTCACCCTCGAAGCGATCGTCAACGCCGGCCTGGTCACCGCTCGCGCCCTCGACCGGGACTTCGGCATCGTGGCGCCCCGCGTGGCCGTGGCGGGCCTCAACCCCCACGCCGGCGAGGACGGCGCCCTGGGCGGCGAGGAAGTCGCTGTCGTCGCGCCCGCCGTGCGCGCCCTGCAAGCGGCCGGAGTCCTGGCCACCGGCCCCCATTCCGCCGACAGCCTTTTCCATGCCGAGGCCCGCGCCAGGTACGACGCGGCGCTTTGCCTCTATCACGACCAGGCGCTTATCCCGGTGAAGATGCTTGACTTCTGGGGCGGGGTGAACGTGACGCTGGGCCTGCCCATCGTCCGCACCTCGCCCGATCACGGCGTGGGCTTCGATATCGCCGGGCAGGGCGTGGCGCGCCCCGACAGCCTGATCGCCGCCCTGCGCCTCGCCGCCGCCATCGCCGCGCGCCGCGCCGCCGCATGAACCTGGGCGACCTGCCGCCCCTGCGCGAGGTTCTCGCCGCCGCCGGGATCGGCGCCGACAAGCGCTTCGGCCAGCACTTCCTCTTCGACCTCAACATCTGCCGCAAGATCGCTCGCCTGGCGGGACCGCTCGACGGCAAGACGGTGATCGAGGTCGGCCCGGGTCCGGGCGGCCTTACCCGCGCCCTGTTGGAGGCCGGCGCCCGGGTCGTGGCGGTTGAAAAGGATCCGCGGTTCGCGCCGATCCTGGCCGACCTCGCCGAGGCTTTCGACGGGCGCCTGACCGTTGTCCAGTCCGACGCCCTTGTCGTGGATGAGACGACGCTGCCGGGCGCGCCGAGCTCCATAGTCGCCAATCTGCCCTATAATGTGGGAACGCCCCTGCTGGTCAAATGGCTGACTGGCCCCTTCCACCCCGTGGCCATGACCCTGATGTTTCAGAAGGAGGTCGCCCAGCGAATCGTCGCGACGCCCGGAGGTGGCGACTACGGGCGGCTGGCGGTCCTGACCCAGGCCCTGTGCGAGGCGCATATCGTCATGGAGCTTCCCGCCCGCGCCTTCACACCGCCGCCCAAGATCGCCTCCGCCGTCGTCCGCCTCACCCCCCGCGCCGAGCGCCCGTCCGCCGAACTCATCGCCGATCTCCAGGCCGTCGCCCAGGTCGCCTTCGGCCAACGCCGCAAAATGCTGCGCTCCGCCCTGCGAGAGCTGGGAGGCAAGGCGCTATGCGTTCAGGCCGGGATAGACCCCAACGTCCGCGCGGAAACCGTGCCGGTGGCGGGTTTTTGGGCTCTGGCGAAGGCTCACGGCGGGGCTTCGCCGATCAAGCCCCCAACAAATCCTTCGATCCAAGGGTTCCGCGGTCGCCGCAGGCGTTCCGCCCGGTAGATGGCCTCCAACTCCCGGTACGCCCGCTCGAAGTCGTCGTTGAGGATCACGTATTCGTAGTCGCGCCATTTCTCGATCTCGCCCTGGGCGCGGCCGAGGCGGCGGGCGATCACGTCCTCGGCGTCCTGGGCCCTGGAATGCAGGCGCGTCGCCAGATCGGCCATGGTTGGGGGAAGGATGAAGACCCGCGCCGTGTCGCCGGGCGCGGCGGCGGCGATCGACCTCGCGCCCTGCCAATCGATGTCGAAGAGCACGTCGCGGCCCTGGGCGAGGGCCTCCATGATCGGAGCGCGGGGCGTGCCGTAACGGTGCTCGTGGACCTCGGCCGATTCCAGGAATTCGCCCCGCCCCGCCATCTCCTTGAAGGCTCCGGCGCCGATGAAATGATATTCGCGGCCGTCGATTTCGCCTGGGCGCGGCGGGCGAGTGGTGGCGGAAATCGAGAGCGTGAGAGCGGGGTGATCGGCGATCAGGCGGCGGGAAAGAGAAGTTTTGCCCGCGCCCGACGGGCTGGAGATCACCAGCAGCAGGCCGCGACGCTCGCCGGGCGGATCATTCGACATTCTGGGCCTGCTCGCGGAACTGGTCGATCACCGCTTTCAATTCAAGACCGGCGGACGTCAAGGCGATCGACGCCGATTTGGCGCACAGGGTGCCCGCCTCGCGCATGAATTCCTGGGTGAGGAAGTCCAGGCGCCGGCCGGCGGCCCCCTCCCCCGCCAAAAGCGCGCGCCCGGCGTCGATGTGGCTGGTGAGCCGGTCGAGTTCCTCGCGCACGTCGGCCTTGATGGCCAAGGCGGCGGCTTCCTGAACGATCCGCTCAGGCGCCGCCGCTTCGCCCGCCAGTTCGGTGAGGCGCCGCTCGAAGCGTTCCTTGATGAACACCGGCTGGGCCGTCGCCTCCTCCCCGGCCACGCCGACCAGCGCTTCGATGCGTGTCAAAAATCCCTCTAGGAGCCCGGCAAGCGCCGCGCCCTCCTCCAGTCGGGCAACCTTCAGTCCGTCGAGGCCCTGGATGATCGAGGCGCCCATCGCCGCTTCCACGGCCGCGTGGGCTTCCGGGTCGTGATCCTCGTCGCCGGCCTCCACCACGCCGCGCAGGGCGAGCAGGCCGTCGAGGCGTGGCGCGGCGGCGCGGCCTGCGGCCACCAAGGGTTCGCAGATGGTCAAATAGCGCTCCAGCGCCTCGAGGTTGACCCGCGCCAGGCCGGCGATCTCGCTCCGGCGGGCGTGAATGTTGACGGTGATCTGGCCGCGCTGGAAGCGAGCCTGCGCCGCCTCGCGCGCCAGACGCTCCAGGGCATCGAACCCGGGAGGCCCCCTGAAACGCAGGTCGAGATTGCGGCCATTGACGCTCCTGGCCTCCACCGCCCAGGTCCAGGCGCCCGCCGCGCCCTCGCGCCGGCAAAAGCCGGTCATTCCCGATACCGTCATGATCTGGCCCCCGCCGCCCTGGCCTGCTCGATGGCCCGCCAGCGGGCGACATTGCGCAGGTGGGTCTGGTAGTTGTCGGAAAACACATGGCCGCCGGTCCCGTCGGCGACGAAATAGAGATCGCCCGTGGGCGCCGGATCGAGGGCCGCCGCGAGGGCGGCGCGGCCGGGATTGCCGATCGGCGTCGGCGGCAGGCCGGCAAGCGCATAGGTGTTGTAGGGGTTCTGCGAGGCCAGTTCGGAGACGCGCAGGCCGTGGCCAAGGGGCGCGCCGCCGGTGAGCCCATAGATCACCGTGGGATCGCTTTCCAGGCGCATGTCCGCCTTCAGCCGGTTGATGAACACCGCCGCGATGCGCGGGCGCTCGCCCGCCAGGGCGGTCTCCTTTTCCACGATGGAGGCGAGAACGACCGCCTGGGCGGACGCCGCGTAGGGAAGGCCGGGCGCGCGCGTCCGCCACAGGTCGGCGAGGAGGGCCTTCTGGGCCGCCTCCATGCGACCCAGCACCTCGGCCCGCGCCTCGCCGCGGCGAACCTCATAGGTTTCCGGCAGGAGGGCGCCCTCGGCCGGGGTATCGACCGGACCGCTCAGATAGTCGGCATGGCGCAGGATGTCGGCCGCCGCCGCCGAGGTGACCCCCTCGGGCACGGTCACGAAGCGCCGGACCACCTGGCCACTCCGCAGGGCGGCCAGCACCTTGGCCATCGGCGCGCGTGAGGCGAACAGGTATTCGCCGGCCTTCAGGTGGCGCGCCGCCCCCGTCAGCTTGGCGGCGACGACGAAGAGGGCGGGGGAACGGATGACATGGGCGGCGCCGAGGGCCTGGGCGATCTGGGGCAGGCTCTGGCCGGGCGGCAGAACGATATCGGTTGCGCCGCCGCGCCGAGCCGACGGCCCCGGTCCCGCCAAAGCCCACACACCCGCCGCGACGATGAGGGCGACGGCCGCGAGAGCCCACGGCGCGACCTCGCGAAACCCGCGCTTTTTTCGGCGCGAGGCCGGCGCGGCGCGCGCGCGGCGCCGTCGTTTCACGGGGCTTTCTTGAACACGACGCTGGCGTTGGTGCCGCCGAAGCCGAAGCTGTTGGAAAGGCCGACATCGATCTTCATCGGCTTGGCCGTCTTGGGAACCAGATCGAGGGCGGTGTCCACGGAGGGGTTGTCGAGGTTGATGGTCGGTGGAGCGATCTGGTCGCGCAGGGCCAGGACGCTGAACGCCGCTTCGACGGCGCCCGCCGCGCCCAGCAAATGGCCAATGGCCGACTTGGTGGACGACATGGCGGTCCTGCCCGCCGCCTGGCCGAACAGGCGTTCCACCGCCCCCAGTTCGATCTCGTCGCCCAGCGGCGTGGAGGTGCCGTGGGCGTTGATATAGTCGATGTCGGCCGGCTCGACGCCCGCCTGGGCGATGGCCGCCTTCATGGCCCGAAAGCCGCCGTCGCCGTCGTCGGCCGGGGCGGTGATGTGAAAGGCGTCGCCGGCCAGGCCGTAGCCGATCACCTCGGCGTAGATCTTGGCGCCCCGCGCCCGGGCATGTTCCAATTCTTCCAGCACCAGCACCCCGGCCCCCTCGCCCATGACGAAGCCGTCGCGATCGCGGTCGTAGGGGCGCGAGGCGCGCGTCGGGCAGTCGTTGAAATGGGTGGACATGGCCCGGCAGGCGATGAAGCCGGCAATGCCGATCTTGCACACCGCCGCCTCCGCCCCGCCGGCCACCATCACATCGGCGTCGCCGTGCTGGATCAGGCGCATGGCGTCGCCCACGGCGTGGGCGCCGGTGGCGCAGGCGGTGACCACCGAATGGTTGGGGCCTTTGAAATGGTGTCGGATCGACACCTGGCCCGAAGCCAGATTGATCAAGGCCGACGGGATGAAGAACGGGCTGACTCGCCTGGGCCCCTTTTCATGCAGTTCGACGGCGGTGTCGGCGATGGTGGAAAGGCCGCCGATGCCCGAGCCGATATTGACGCCGGTGCGGTCGCGGTCGTCTTCGCCTTCCGGCGACCAGCCGCTATCGCGCACCGCCTCATCGGCGGCGGCCATGGCGTAGAGGATGAAGTCATCGACCCGGCGCTGTTCCTTGGCGCTCATCACCTGGTCGGGATCGAAGGAGGCGGCCACGTCCGGGCCGCCGCCGCCGCGCCCATCGACGCGGGGCACCTCGCAGGCGATCTGGCAGGCATAGTCGGTCGGATCGAAGGCGGTGATCCGGCCGGCCCCGGACTTTCCGGCCAACAGCCTTTTCCAGGTGGCTTCGACACCCCAGCCAAGTGGGGTGACCATGCCCAGTCCGGTGACGACGACGCGGCGCATGGGCCGTCAGGCGCCCAGGCGCTCTCCGATGAATTTCACCGCGTCGCCGACCGTCTGAATGTGTTCGGCGGCGTCGTCGGGGATTTCGATGTCGAACTCCTCCTCGAAGGCCATGACCAGTTCGACGTTGTCCAGGCTGTCGGCCCCCAGATCGTCGATGAAGCTCGCCTTTTCGGTCACCTTTTCGGGATCGGCGTCCAGGTGTTCGATGACAATCTTACGCACCCGCTCGAGTATGTCGGACATTTAGGATCCAGTCCTTCTTAGTGGTTGGCGTCCGCGCCCGCCGTCGGCGGCCGGACTTTCAAGCTCTGCAAATTCGGATTTCCCGCCTAGCATGTTCCCCGTGGCGACACTAGAGCCGGATGGCGTCGTATACGACGCCTGAATCCGGCTCTACACTTTGAAGATAGAGCAAGATTCAAGTCCGAGGCGATCCCGCCTCGGACCATCTTGCTCTAGCGGGGCTAGATCATCGCCATGCCGCCGTTCACATGCAGGGTCTGGCCGGTCACATAGGCCCCCTCGTCGCTGGCCAGATAGACGCAGGCCGCCGCCACGTCCGCGCCCAGACCCAGCCTGCCTAGGGGGATCCTTCCGAGAATCTGGGCCTTCTGGGCCTCGTTCAGGGCGGCGGTCATCGGGCTTTCGATGAAGCCGGGAGCGATGCAGTTGACGGTGACATTACGGCTGGCCACTTCCTGGGCCAGGGCCTTAGAAAAGCCGATCATGCCGGCCTTGGAGGCGGCGTAGTTCGCCTGGCCCGGGTTGCCGGTGACGCCGACCACCGAGGTTATGCCGACGATGCGTCCGGCCCGCCGCTTCATCATCCCGCGCAGGGCGGCGCGCGCCAAGCGGAAATAACTCTCCAGATTGACCCGCAGAACGCTCGACCAATCCTCGTCCTTCATGCGCAGGAGAAGGCCGTCGCGGGTGATGCCGGCGTTGGCGATGAGGATATCCATCTCGGCGCCCGCCGCCGCCGCCGCGGCCGCGATCAAGCCGTCCACCGCCGCGGCGTCGCCAAGATCGCACGTCACGCAGCTTGTCCGCTCGCCCAGTTCACCGGCCAGTTCGTCCAGAGCCGCTCGGCGGGTTCCCGAAAGCACCACATGGGCGCCCTGGGCGTGCAACGCCCGCGCGATCGCGCCTCCGATGCCGCCGCTGGCGCCGGTAATCAGGGCAGTCTTGCCGGTCAGGTCGAACATGATCAAGGTCTCCTAGAGTCTGTTTCGAAAGAGTCTGTTTCGAAATTCGGCGGTCGTCGCGCGCTCAATTCTTAGCCCTCGCCCCGCGTGCGGGGATAGGGTTGGGTGAGGGGTGTTTCCGAGCAACGAAGCTCTCCCGATGGAACGCCGCATCGGCTCGACCCCCTCACCCCACCCTCTCCCCCGTGAAGAACGGGGGCGAGGGCTACGAATTTCGAAACGGACTCTTAGAGGCTGACTGAAAAAGAAGGTGGGTGATTTCAATCGGTTGTGATTCCGTTGGGTTGCGAAGCTCAATGGAGGACACGATGGCTTGGACTGAAACCACCCGCGCGCACTATCGGCGGGAGGGCCTGCGCTACGCAAGCGA
>JBBRPN010000071.1:0-14137 GCA_038227925.1 Caulobacterales bacterium
CCTGGGCATTCTGCACCTGTTCGACCGGCCGAGGGTCAAGCTGTTCGTGCGCCGCGACCCCTTCGACCGCTTCTATTCGGTCCTGCTCTACGTGCCGCGCGAGCGCTACGACGGGCGGCTGCGCGCGCGGGCCGGCGAGATTTTGGCCAAGGCCTACGGCGGTCGGGTCTCGGCTTACTATCCGAGCTATTCCGACGCCCCTCTGGCCCGTATCCACTACATCATCGGGGTTACGCCCGGTGACCATCTCGATCCGAACCCGGCCGAGATCGAGGCGGCGGTGGCCCGCGCGGCGCGCACCTGGAGCGACGATCTGGAGGCGGCGATCCGGGCCGGCGTTGCCGACTCCGCCGAGGTTCCGGCCCTCCTGGCCGCCTGTGAGGGCGCCTTTCCGCCGGGCTACCGCGACCGCTACGGCGCGGCCGAGGCCCTGGCCGACCTGCGGGCCGTGGAGGCCCTGGGCGGCGGCGGGGCGGTGAGCGTGCGGGCCTACCGCGAGCGCGCCGATTCGGCGCTGCGCTTCCGCTTCAAGCTCTATCGGCGCGGCGAGTCGCCGGCGTCGCTGGCCCGGGTGCTGCCTACCTTAAGCGACATGGGCCTCGGCGCCCTGGTCGAGGAAGGCTTCGCGATCGCGCCTAGGGCGGCGGGCGGCCTGCGCGACCCTGTATGGGTTCACGAGTTCATGCTCGAGGACGAGCACGGCGGCGATCTGGCCTTCGGCGACATCAAGGCCCCCTTCGAGGCGGCCTTCACGGCGGTGTGGAACGGCCAGACCGAGAGCGACGGCTTCAACCGCCTGGTGCTGGAGCTGGGGGCGTCGTGGCGCGAGGCGGCCCTGATGCGCGCTCTGGCCCGCTATCGCCAGCAATCGGGCCTCGACCCCAGCCAGGCGGTGCAGGAGGCGGCGCTTTCGGCCAACCCGGAAGTGACCCGGCTGCTGTTCGATCTCTTCGCCGCCCGCTTCAATCCGGCCAGCGGGGCGGACCTGATGGAGAGAACCCAGGCCGCCGACGCCCTGCGCCTGGCCATCGAGGAAGCCCTGCGGGGAGTGGAGAGCCTGGACGCCGACCGGGTGCTGCGGCGCCTGGCGGCCCTGGTGGGGGCGATCACCCGCACCAACTATTACCAGAAGGACGCCGCCGGCGGCCCCAAACCCTATATCGCCTTCAAGGTGGCCAGCCGCGAGCTGATCGACCTGCCGGCTCCCCGGCCGTTCCGCGAAATCTACATCAGCGCCCCCAATGTGGAGGGGGTGCACCTGCGCTTCGGGCCAGTGGCGCGCGGCGGCCTGCGCTGGTCGGATCGGCGCGACGACTTCCGAACCGAGGTTCTGGGCCTGGTCAAGGCGCAGCAGGTGAAGAACGCGGTGATCGTGCCGGTGGGTTCCAAGGGCGGCTTCTATCCCAAGGCCCTGCCGCGCGGCGGCGCCCCCGAGGCGGTGCGGGCCGAAGCGATCGGGGCCTACAAGACCTTTCTCCACGGCCTGCTGGATCTGACCGACAACATCGACGCCGAGGGGGCGATCGTCCCGCCTCAGGGGGTGGTCGTCCACGACGCCGACGATCCCTACATGGTGGTGGCGGCCGACAAGGGCACCGCCACCTTTTCCGACATCGCCAACCAGGTGGCGGCGGACTACGGCTTCTGGCTGGGCGACGCCTTCGCCTCTGGCGGCTCGGCCGGCTACGACCACAAGGCCATGGCGATCACCTCGCGGGGCGTCTGGGAGGCGGTCAAGCGCCACTTCCGCGAGCTCGGCAAGGATATCCAGCGCGAGCCGTTCACGGTGGCCGGGGTGGGCGACATGTCGGGCGACGTGTTCGGCAACGGCATGCTGCTTTCCAAGGCGATCAAGCTCAGGGCGGCCTTCGACCACCGCCATATCTTCCTCGATCCCGACCCCGATCCGGCGACCAGCTGGACCGAGCGCAAACGCCTGTTCGACCTGCCCCGGTCGTCGTGGGACGACTACGATCCGGCGGCGATCTCGGAAGGCGGCGGGGTCTTTTCGCGCGCCTTGAAATCCATCGACCTCAGCGAGCCGGTGAAGGCCATGCTCGATGTGAAAGCCGACGCCCTGCCCCCCGCCGAACTGATCTCGGCGATCCTGAAGAGCCGCGTCGAACTGCTGTTCATGGGCGGCATCGGCACCTATGTGAAGGGCCTCGCCGAGGCCAATCTCGATGTCGGCGACAAGGCCAACGACGCGGTGCGCGTCAACGGCGCCGACCTGCGTTGCAAGGTGGTGGGCGAGGGGGCCAACCTCGGCTTCACCCAGGCCGGGCGGATCGAATTCGCCCTGGCCGGCGGCCGGATCAATACCGACGCCATCGACAATTCGGCCGGCGTCGATACCTCCGACCACGAGGTCAACATCAAGATCCTCACCGGCATGGCCGAGCGGACCGGGCGCCTCGCCCCGGCCGACCGCGATGGGCTGCTGGCCTCGATGACCGACGAGGTCGCCGCCCATGTGCTGGCCCACAATTACGACCAGACCCTGGCCCTGTCGCTGCTGCGGGCCGAGGGGGGCGCCGATCTGGACGCCCAGGCGGCCTTCATGACCGAACTGGAGAGCCGCGACCGCCTCGACCGCAGCCTCGAGGGCCTGCCGGGCGCGGCGGTCCTGGTCGAGCGGGCCAAGGCCGGCCCGAACTGGCGGTGCTGCTGGCCTACGGCAAGCTCGATCTCTTCGACGACATCATCGCCTCCCCGGCCCCGGACGATCCCTATTTCCTGGCCACCCTGGAAGGCTATTTCCCCAAGGCCATGGGCGCCTTCGAGAGCGAGATGGCGCGCCACCGCCTTCGCCGCGAGATCGTCGCCACGGTGATCGACAACGATCTGGTCAATCTGTGCGGCCCCACCTTCCCCGGGCGCCTGCGCGCCGCCGCCGGCTGCGACACCGCCGCCCTGGTCACCGCCTTCGAGGCGGCGCGCCAGGTGCTGCGCTTTTCGGAGGCGTGGGCGCGGGTGGAGCGGCTGGACGGCAAGGCCCCGGCGAGCGGCCAGACGGCGCTGTTCCGCGAACTGGTCTATGTGCTGCGCGGGCTCACCTATTGGCTGGCCCGCCGGGTGGCGCGAGAGGGCGGCGATGTCCAGGCCCTGATCCGCGCCTATCGCCCGGCGGTGGATGGGCTGAAGCGCCTGGTGCCGGGCGTCCTCTCGCCGTTCGAGCAGAAGGCGGCGGTGCGGCGGGCGGCCGGCTGGATCAAGGCCGGCGCGCCCCGGGACATCGCCCATTCGGTGGCCCTGATGCGTCCCCTGACCCTGGCCGCCACCCTCACCGACCTGGCCGCCGCCCAGGGCTGGCCGCTGGCGGGCACGGCCTTCGTTTATCACAAGGTGGGCGGGGTGTTCGGCTTCGATCGCCTGCGCGCGGCGGCCGGGTCGCGGGCCGCCGGCGATCCCTACGAGCGCCTGGCGGTCCGCCGCCTGATCGAGGACATGCTGGCCGAGCAGGCGGCCCTGGCCGGAGCCGTCATGGCCTTCGCCGGCCCGGCCCAGGCAGAGGAGGCGCCGGAGCGCGCCGCCTCGGCGGTCGGCGCCTGGTCCGCCGCCCACGCCGAGCCGGTCAGGAGCGCCAAGCGCACCGTGGAGGAGATCGAAAAAGCCGCCGGCGGCTGGTCCTTCGCCAAACTCACCATCGCCAACGCGGCGCTGCGGGAGCTGGCGGGGGCGTAGATCGTTCCAGCCCCCAAGCCGCCGCGCGGAGATCGAAGTCGGCGTGGATGACGGCGTAAGGCACGACGAGCTTGCGGTCGTCCGTCCGCGCGACAAATCCCCATTCGAGCAGGACCGCCGCGTCCTCGTGCACGCGCTTCACGTCGCGGCCGAGGGCGCGGGCCAGGCCCCGCAAGGAGGACGCGCCGAGCGCCTGCAACCGTTCGATCAGGTCCCAGCGTTTGGGCGTCAGAACCGAAAAGAGCTGCGCCGGCGATGAGAAGGTGAAAAGGTCGGACGCCGACCGCCCGGTCCGCCAATCCTCCACGAAGGCCGCGCCCGCCTCGCGCAGAACCTGGGGGTCGTCCTTGCGAATCTGGATGGTCGCCATTCTCATTTCGTCCTCCGCTTCTCCACTTCGGCCAGGAAATCCCGCACCAGGATTTCGACGGTCGTGAATGTATAGGCGGTCTCCGCCCCATCGAGGTGGCGATGATCGCCTTTGCCGCGTTCATTGTCGAAACCCACGGTCCGTTTTCCATCCCGCCCATAAAACAGGCGGTATTTGTACCCGTGAGCGCTGCCTTCAACCGGGCTGGGCACACGCCAGATCACCAGTTCGAGAACGGCGCCGTCCGAAAGAATGCTCTTCTGGCGCCGGAGAATTTCCGCTTTCACGTTGGCCACAATGCCAACAGCTACCCGCGTTGTCAAACGCGCCAACAGGCCTCAATGCCGAAACACCCTCACCCCGGTGAAGGCCATGGTGATGCCCGCGGCGTCGGCGGCGGCGATGACTTCGGAGTCGCGGATCGAGCCGCCGGGCTGGATCACCGCGCTCGCCCCGGCCTCCACCGCCTGGATCAGGCCGTCGGCGAAGGGGAAGAAGGCGTCGGAGGCGCAGGCCGAGCGCTGGGCCAGGGAGGCCGGCAGGCCGGCCGCCTGGGCCGCCTCGGCGGCGCGCAGGGCGGCGATGCGGACGCTGTCGCGGCGGTTCATCTGGCCGGCCCCGATCCCGGCCGTCTGGCCGTCCCTGGCGAAGACGATGGCGTTGGACTTGACGTGGCGCGCGACGGTGAAGGCGAACAGCATGTCGCGAACCTCGGCCGGCGTGGGGGCGCGGCGGGTGACGATCTTCAGGTCGGCGGCCGTGATCCGGGCGCCGTCGCGGGCCTGTACGAGAAACCCCCCGGCGACGGACCGGAACGTCTCGCCGGGCGCCGCCGGATCGGGCAGGGGGCCGGTGAGGAGCAGACGCAGGTTCTTCTTGGCGGCGAAGAGGGCGATGGCGTCGGCGTCGGCGTCCGGCGCAATCACCACCTCGGTGAAGATCTTGACCATCTCCGCCGCCGCCGCGCCGTCCAGGGCGCGGTTCACCGCCACGATGCCGCCGAACGCCGACACCGGATCGCACTGGAGGGCGCGCCGGTAAGCGGCGGTCAGATCCCCGCCCAGGGCGACCCCGCAGGGGTTGGCGTGCTTGACGATGACCGCCGCCGCCGTCTCGGCCGGATCGAACTCGGCGACCAGCTCCACCGCCGCGTCGGTGTCGGCGATGTTGTTGTAGCTCGGCGCCTTGCCCTGGAGCTGGCGCGCCGTGGCGACGCCCGGCCGGGGGCTCGCCAGGGCGTAGAAGGCCGCCGGCTGATGCGGGTTTTCGCCGTAGCGCAGGGCTTCCCTCAGCGTTCCGGCGATGACCTTGCGCGGCGGCCATGTTCCGGGGGCCTGGGCCTCGCCGCCCTGGCCGGCGAACCAGGCGGCGACGGCGCCGTCATAGGCGGCGGTGCGGGCGAAGGCGCGGGCGGCCAGGTCCCGGCGCAGGGCCAGGCTCGTCACGCCATCGGCGCGCAGGGCTTCCAGCACCCGCGCCATATCCTCCGGCCCGGTGCAGACGGCGACGTAGGCGTGGTTCTTGGCCCCCGAGCGGATCATCGCCGGGCCGCCGATGTCGATCGTCTCCACGCAGGCCTCGAAACCCGCGCCCGCCGCCACCGTCTCTTCGAACGGATAGAGATTCACATAAAGAAGATCGATGCCGACGATTGCGTGGTCGGCCATGGCGGCGGCGTGGGCCGGAGCGTCCCGGACCCCCAGGAGGGCGCCGTGCACCGCCGGATGCAGGGTCTTGACCCGCCCGTCCATCATCTCGGGGTAGCCGGTAAGCTCGGCGACATCCCTGACCGGCAGCCCGGCGGCGGCGATGGCGGCGTGGGTGCCGCCGGTGGAGACGATCTCCACGTCAAGGTCGATGAGGGCGCGGGCGGTCTCGACAAGGCCGCTCTTGTCCCACAGCGAGATCAGGGCCCGGCGGATGGGCGCGAGGTCAGGGGGGGGCGGAAAAGCGGGCGCGGTCATGGCGGTCTCCAAGAGAAGAGAGGGCGCCCAGGCGTGCGGCTTGTCATCACAATCGGCGCCGCGCTCCCCGGTGGTTCGTCCACCTTAGATCGCCAGTCACGCGGGCGGGCGGAAAATAGGCGAGCCGGCGGGCGTGTCAACGGCGAGGTGGCGTCCAATCCTCCCCCATGCGTGGGGGAGGATTTGTCCCCCGACCCTCTCACCCGCCCCGCAGCGCCGCGATGTTGGCGGCGTAGGCGCCCGGGCCGTCCTTGAAGACGGCGGTTCCGGCGACCAGGGCGGTGGCCCCGGCTGCGACGCACAGGCGGGCGGTGTCCGGCGTCACTCCGCCGTCCACTTCCAGGGCGATGTCGCGCCCCGAGGCGTCGATCATTTGGCGCAGGCGGGCGATCTTGGCGAGCTGCGAGGGCATGAAGCTCTGGCCGCCGAAGCCGGGGTTGATGGACATGACGAGCACGATGTCGATGTCGTCCATCATATATTCGATGGCGTCCGGCGACGTCGAAGGGTCGAAAACCACGCCGGCCTTGGCCCCGATGGCGCGGATGTGGCGCAGGGTGCGGCTGAGGTGCGGCCCGGCTTCGGGATGGACCAGGATGTGGTCGGCGCCGGCGTCGCGGAAGGCCTCGAGATAGGGGTCGGCCGGCGCGATCATCAGATGCACGTCGAGGGGGATGGAGACGTGGCGGCGCAAGGCCTTCACCGCCTGGGGGCCGATGGTGATGTTGGGGACGAAATGGCCGTCCATCACGTCCACATGCAGCCAGTCGGCCCCAGCCGCCTCGACGGCGCGGGCCTCCTCGCCCAGGCGGGCGAAATCGGCCGACAGGATCGAGGGGGCGATGACGAGGGAGCGGGCGGTCATGGAGCGGCCTTATCACGGCGGAACCGGGCGATGAAGAAGCCGTCCAGGCCGCCCGGCAGGTGGTGGGGCAGAATCCGCAGCCAGCCCTCGGACGCGCGGCTGGGGGCCGGCGAGCCGGCCTCGCCCGCCGCGATCGGATCCAGGGCGAAGTCGGGGCGGCGGCTTAGAAAGGCGCGGGCCTGGGCCTCGCCCTCTTCGGGCTCCAGGGAACAGACGGCGTAGACCAGCCGCCCGCCCGGCTTCACCCGCGCCGCGGCGGCGGCCAGAAGCTGGGCCTGGACGGCGGCCAGGGCGGCGATGTCGCCGGGCCGGGCGTTCCACAACACGTCGGGATGATGGCGGAAGGTGCCGGTGGCCGAGCACGGCGCGTCCAGCAGGACCGCGTCGAAGGTCCGCGCGTCGGCCCAGGCGGTCGCGTCGGCGGCCACCACCTCGGCGGTCAGGCCGGTGCGGGCGAGGCCGGCGGCGAGGCGGCGCAGGCGGCCGGCCGAGCGGTCCACCGCCGTCACGGCGGCCCCGGCGGCGGCGAGCTGCAGGGTCTTGCCGCCGGGCGCGGCGCAGAGATCGAGGATCGTCTCGCCGGGCGGGGCGGCCAGCAGGCGGGCGGGGAGGGCGGCGGCGGCGTCCTGCACCCACCAGCGGCCCTCCGCATAGCCGGGCCAGGCCGCCACGTCGCCCCGCCGGCGGCATCGGAGCGAGCCCTGGGGCAGGCGCTCCGCCTCCAGAGCCTGCGCGAGGTCGGCGACGCCGCCGCCGTCGCGCAAGGTGAGATCGGTGGCCGGCTCCTCGGCGATCTGGGCGGCGATGGCGAGGGCGTCAGCCTCGCCGTAAGCGGCGCGCCAGCGGGCCATCAGCCAAGCCGGCGCGAGGGCTTCGGGGTTCTCCCTCGGCGGCCCCTCGCGGATCAGGCCGCGCAGGACCGCGTTGACCAGGCCGCGCAGGGGCGCCGGCGTCAGGCTGACGGTGGTGTCCACGGCGGCGAAGGCCGGGACGTCCAGCCAGAAGGCCTGGGCCAGGCCCAGGCGCAGCAGGCCGCGCACCGGGGCCGGCGGCTCGCGCTTCAGCCGGCCGTCCAGGGCGCGGTCGATGGGCCCCAGCCGGCGCAGGGCCGCCATCACCAGGGCGCGGGCGAAGGCGCGGTCCTGGGCCGAGAGCCGGCCCTGGGCCGCCTCGCCCAGAGCCTCGTCCAGGCCGCCGCGCTTGGCCAGGGCCGCCTCGAGCAGCTTCAGGGCGGCGGCTCGGGCGACGAGGGCGGACGCCGCGGTGTCGGGGGAGGCGGTCACGGCCCGACCCGTGCCCGCTTTGCCCGCCCCCGGCAAGGCCTTGGCGGCGTGGCCGGACGGTGGATTTCTAAAGCGGCGCCGGCCTTGGTTGAACCGGCGCACGTCCCCCGCCCCCTCCACCGCCTTCGGCGGTTCCCCCCCCCGCTTCGCCGAGGAGGATTTGAGTGCGATGTTCCTCCCCCGTCCCCTTACGGGGGAGGGGGACCCCGAAGGGGTGGAGGGGGCGGCCGCGCCGCGATTCCATCAAATTCGATCCCCGCCATCGCCGCGGCGATGGCCAGAGCGGCGGCGCGGGGGTCGGGGGAGGCGGTGATCGGGCGGCCGCAGACGATGTGGCTGGCCCCGGCGGCCAGGGCCTCGGCGGGGGTGGCGGCGCGGGCCTGATCGTCGAGAGCGGCGCCCGCCAGCCGCACGCCGGGCGTCACCACGATGAAATCGGGGCCGCCCAGGCGGCGGGCCAGGGCCGCCTCGTGGGGACTGGCGATCACCCCGTCGGCGCCGGCGTCGATCGCCTGGCCGATCCGCCGCTCCACCAGGGCGGCGAGCATGAGGCCGTAGCCGATTTCGCCCAGATCCCGATCGGAGAGGCTGGTCAGCACGGTGACCCCGAGAATCTTCACCGACCGCTCGCCGGCCCGCCCCCTGACCGCCGCCGCCAGCACCTGAGGCTCGGCATGGACGGTGAGGAAATCGCAGGCGCCCGAGCCGACGATCGCCGCCGTGGCCTTCTCGACCGTGGCGCCGATGTCATGCAGCTTCCAGTCCAGGAACACGTCCGCCCCGGCGGCCTTGAGATTTCGCGCGCTCGCCATGCCGCCGACCGAGAGAAGCTGCAGCCCGATCTTGTAGAACGAAGCCGCCTCGCCCAGGGTCTCGACCATGGCCTCGGCCGCCGTGCGGGTGGGCAGGTCGAGGGCGACGATCAGACGCGGGTCGGCGGGCATGGGCGTGTCCTCGCGCCGGCGCCGCCCGGCGGCAAAGCGGGCGGTCGCGAAACGCTTCGATTTGGGCTAAGCGACGAGGATGGACCAGGCCGAATTCGCCGTCAACTTCTTCGTCGCCCTGTTCGCGCTGATCGATCCGGTGGGCAACGTCCCCCTGTTCGCCGCCGCCACCGAGGGCGCGAGCCCGCCGGCGCGGCGGCTGACGGCGATCTATATCGCCCTGTTCGCCTTCGTCTTTCTGAGCTTCTTCTACCTGACTGGCCTCAGCCTGCTGCGCTTTTTCGGCATCTCGATGTCGGCCTTTCGCATCGCCGGCGGCATTCTGCTGCTGCTCATGGGCCTAGACATGGCGCGCGGGGCCACCGGCCACATGTTCGCCGACGCCGGCGAGGCGGTCGACAAGCTGTCGCCCCGCGCCTATGCGGCGCTGCGCTTCGAGGGCCTGGTGGTGCCGTTCGGCATGCCGCTCCTGATCGGCCCGGGAGCCATCTCCTCGGCGGTGATCTACGCCGAGGAGGCGCATACCCTGGGGGTCGGCGCGGTGGCGGTGGGGGTGGCGGTGATCGCCGCCGAGTGCCTCCTGATCGTCGCCGCCTTCTGGATGACCAGCCTGATCTCGCGCGCCATGGGCAAGATCGGGATGATCATCGTGGTCAGGGTGCTGGGCCTGATCCTGTGCGCCATGGCGGTGCAGTTCATGCTGGCGGGCCTGGCCGGCTCGACCATCGACCTGATCCGCCACGACACCGCCTCGCCCTATCAGGCGAAGCGACCGTCACCGCCTGCGGCGGGGCCATCCCGCTCCGCCGGCCATCAGGGCCATGCCCCACTCGTCCGGTAGGAGCTTGGCGACCGCCGCGATCGCCTTGTTCGGCGCGCCCGGAACGCAGATCGGCCGGTTGGCCTCCGCCGCCTCGTAGCCGGCCGCCGCCACCTCGTCGGCCCCCAGCCACATCCACGGCGGGGCCATCGCCCCGATGCTCTCGCGGGTCCCGTTCACGTCGTGGAACTCACTGTAGGTGAAGCCGGGACAGAGGGCGCTGACATGGACGCCGGCCGCCCGCGTCTCGGCGTGAAGGGCCTGGGAGAAGCTGACCAGAAACGCCTTGGCCGCCCCGTAGAGGGCGGTTTCCGCGCCGCCGGGGACCAGGCCCGCCAGGGAGGCGACGTTGACGATGCGGCCGAACCGCCGCTCGACCATGCCGGGCAGGACCTTGTGGGTGAGTTCGCACACCGCCATCAGCAGCACCTGCAGAAAGGCCCGCCGGTCCTCCCATGAGCCGGCGGCGTAGGCGCCCGGAGTCCCGTAGCCGGCATTGTTGACCAGGGCGTCCACGCTTCGGCCGTGGGCGGCGATCTGGCCCAGGATGGCGTCGGTCGCGTCCGGATCGGCCAGATCGGCCGGGGCGATCAGGATCTCGACCCCGTGGCCCAGGCGCACCTCGTCGGCCAGGGCCGCCAGGCGGTCGGCGCGCCGCGCGGTCAGCGCCAGATCGTAGCCGTGGCCGGCGTAGAGCCGCGCGAAGGCCGCCCCGATGCCCGACGACGCTCCTGTGATCAAGGCAAGGCGGCGGCTCATGGGCGCAGGGTAGCCGCCCGCGCGCCGAATCGGAAAGCCAATTGTTCGGGATGGGTCCCCGCGCCAAGGGTCGCGCCCGGCCCCCGCCCCCTCCACCGCTTCGCGGTCCCCCTCCCCCGCTTTGCGGAGGAGGAGAAGGCTGGGTTTGGCTCTCTTGAATCCTCCCCCATGCAATGGGGGAGGGGGACCGGCGAAGCCGGTGGAGGGGGCGGGGTTGCAACGCCGGACGGGGCGTTGGCGCTGGACGGGCGGCAAAAAATGACTATAACCCTGGTCATATATTGCCGGAGATCGTCATGAGTCGCTATAGCGTCGCCGCCGCCAAGGCCGGCCTGCCGCGCCTGATCGATCAGGCCATGGCCGGTGAGGAGGTGATCATCACCCGCCACGGCAAGCCCACGGTGGAGCTTCGACCGGCGATCGTCCCGCGCCCCGAAACCGCCGTCGCCGCCTATCAGCGGCTGCGGGCGGCGCGCGTCAAGGCGCCGCCGGGCGCGCCGACCTCGGTGGAGCTGCTGAATCTGATCTATGACGAAGCCGGCGGGTGAGCCTCTATCTGGACGCCAGCGCCATCGTGCCCACCCTCGTTGAGGAGGCCGCGAGCGAGGGCGTCGACGCCCTGCTGCTGGCCGCGGCCGAGCCCCTGATCGTCAGTGATTTCACCGGCGCGGAAGTGGCCTCGGCGATATCGCGGCTGGTCAGGATGAAGTTCCTGACCGGCGAGACGGCGGCGGCCCTGCTGCGCGAATTCGACGCCTGGCGCGCCACGGCGACGGCCGGGGTCGATTTCCAGCCTTCGGACTTTCGCCTGGCCGACATCTTCGTGCGCCGCTTCGACCTGGGGTTGCGCGCCCCGGACGCCCTGCACGCCGCCGTCTGCCGGCGCGCGGGTCACGCCCTGGTGACGCTGGACGCCCGCCTGGCCGCCGCCGGCGAGGCGCTGGGCGTGCGGGTGGACCGCCCGACCTGAACGGCCCGGCTTTCGGGGCATGGGGCCTTGACATCGGCCGCCATATATTGCAATATGCAATGCCTACGCAACGAAAGGGGAAATGCTTTGGCGGCTTTGAACAGCGCGCGGCGGGAGGCTCTGGCCCAGGGGCTGGCGCGGGGGCTGTCGCTCAAGGCGGCGACCCAGGAGGCGGGCTACGGGAGCAGTACGTCGCGACGGTGCGGCCGGGCGGCCTCCAAGGCGGTGGCGGCGCGGGTGGAGGAGATCAAGGAGGCGCGGCGATGGGACGGCCAGGAGGACCTGGCGCTGATCTTCGCCGAGCTGATGCGCCTGGCCAAGGAGGCGGGCGGGATGAAGTCGGCGGCGGGGATGAGCGCGGCCAAGGGCCTGCTGGCCGAGGCGGCCAGGCTCAGGGAGCGTCTGGCCCCGCCCGACGCCCGGCGCGAGTGGGAGACGCCGCCGCCGGTCCCGGACCTGACCAAGGCCGAATGGCTCGCCGCCTTCGCGCCGCGCCGCGACGACAACCCGGCGCCGGGATGAAGTGGATTCCCCAGCCCGGGCCGCAGGCGGCCTTCGTGGCCAGCGACGTGTTCGAGGTGGTCTATGGCGGGGCCCGCGGCGGCGGCAAGACCGACGCCGCCCTGGGCGATTTCGCCCTCCACGCCATCAAGTTCGGCCGCCACGCCAAGGGCCTCCTGGTGCGGCGCACCCGCGTCGCCCTGGAGCCGACCATCGTCCGGGCCAGGGCGATCTACGGCCCGGCCGGCGCGGTGTGGGGCGAGGCCCGGTCGGTTTTCGTCTGGCCGGATGGCGCCCGCCTCTATTTCCGCCACCTCGACCGCGACGCCGACGCCGACCGCTATCAGGGCCACGACTATTCGCGCGTCTATGTGGAGGAGCTGACCCAGTTCGCCGATCCCCGGCCGGTGGACAAGCTGAAGGCCACCCTGCGCAGCGCCGGCGCCGCGGCGGTGGGCTTCCGCGCCACCTGCAACCCGGGCGGCCCCGGCCACGGCTGGGTCAAGGCGCGCTACATCGACGCCGGGCCCTTGCGGGTGATGACCGAGGCGTTCGTCAGCCCGTTCGACGGCAAGAGCGTCGATCTCGACCGGCTCTATATCCCGGCCCGCCTGACCGACAACCTGGCCCTGCTGGCCAACGATCCGACCTATGTGGCCAGACTCAAGCAATCGGGCTCGGCGCAGCTGGTGCGGGCCTGGCTGGAGGGTGACTGGAGCGCCGTCGAGGGGGCCTTCTTCGACAAGTGGAGCGGGCGCAACGTGGTCGCCCCCTTCGCCGCGCCGGGTTTCTGGACCCGGTTCCGCTCCTTCGACTGGGGCTACGCGGCGCCGTTCAGCGTCGGCTGGTGGGCGGTGGCCAGCGACGACTTCGCCACCGCCTTGGGCGCCGTGATCCCGCGCGGGGCGCTGGTGCGCTACCGCGAGTGGTACGGGGCCGGCGCCCGCGGAGCCGGGCTTCGCCTGGAGGCCGAGGCCGTCGCCGCCGGCATCCGCGAGCGCGAGGCGGGCGAGAAGATCGCCTACGGCGTCGCCGACCCGTCGATCTTCCGCCAGGACGGCGGCCCGTCCCTGGCCGAGCGGATGCGGCGCGCCGGCTGCGCCTTCCGCCCGGCCGACAACACCCGCGTCGGCAAGGCCGGGGCCCTGAGCGGCTGGGATCAACTCAGGGCGCGGATCGTCGGCGACGGGGCGCGGCCGATGCTCTTTGTGTTCGACACCTGCCGCGACTTCATCCGCACCGTCCCTTGCCTGCCGCACGATCCGGCGCGGGCCGAGGACCTGGACACGGCCGCCGAGGATCACGTGGCCGACGAGGCCCGCTACGCCTGCTTGTCGCGCCCGCTGATCGCCCGCGCCCCGACCGCCCCGACCCGCCCCGACGACGCCTGGACGCGGACGTGGGGACACGCGGCGCCGCTGGTCAACGATTGGAAGAGCATGTGAGCCTAGCCCAGTCCTCCCCCGTTCACGGGGGAGGGGGACCCCGAAGGGGTGGAGGGGGCGGCGGCAGCCAGCCGGCGTTGCAAACCCGCCCCCTTCCGTCGGCTTCGTTGAATTTGGACACTGTTGCATCGTGCGTCGGCGTATCGTGGCGTCCCCGCCCCCTCCACCGGCTTCGCCGGTCCCCCTCCCCCGTAAGAGGACAGGGGAGGATTGGTGACGCCCCCGTCATTTTTCTTGACTCGCGCCCCTCGCGCCGCCAGATTGAGCGTGGGCGCCAACAAATGGGAGATACCGCCGTGGCCGATGGGAACATCACCAAGGACGTCATGTACGAAGCCGTTTCGCCGGACGATTTCGAGTCCATGCTCACCCTGGACCGCTACGGAAACCGCTCGACCGCCTTCGACAAGATCATCGCCGCTACCCACGACCACTTCTGGGACCCGCTCGACAAGAAGTACATCGACTTCGACGAGCCGTTCGACATGGAGAACGAGGCGCTGTTGCCCGAGGAACTGATCGGCGCCCTGCA
>JBBRPN010000072.1:0-14135 GCA_038227925.1 Caulobacterales bacterium
CCAGACCGCCGTGCTGATCGAGACCCTTCAGGCCCTGGGGGCGCAGGTGCGCTGGGCGTCGTGCAACATCTTTTCCACCCAGGACCACGCCGCCGCCGCCATCGCCGTGGGTGGCACGCCGGTCTTCGCGGTCAAGGGCGAGAGCCTGATCGAATACTGGGAATACGCCCACAGGATCTTCGAGTGGGGCGACGGCGGCCACCCCAACCTCATCCTCGACGACGGCGGCGACGCCACTCTGCTCTGCATCCTGGGCCCCAAGGCCGAGGCTGACCCCACCCTTCTCGACAAACCCGCCAACGAGGAGGAGGAGGCGCTCTTCACGGTGATGAAGCGCTACCGGCTCGACCGGCCCGGCTTCTATTCGGCCATCCGCGACGCAGTTCGGGGCGTTTCCGAGGAAACCACCACCGGCGTCCATCGCCTCTACCAGATGGCGGAGCGCGGCGAGCTCCCCTTCCCGGCGATCAACGTCAACGACAGCGTCACCAAGTCCAAGTTCGACAACCTCTACGGCTGCCGCGAGAGCCTGGTGGACGCCATCCGCCGCGGCACCGACGTCATGCTGGCGGGCAAGGTGGCCCTGGTCTGCGGCTACGGCGACGTGGGCAAGGGCTCGGCCGCCTCCCTGCGCCAGGGCGGGGCGCGGGTGATGGTCACCGAGGTCGATCCCATCTGCGCCTTGCAGGCGGCGATGGAGGGCTATGAAGTGCGCACCCTGGACGACGCGGTGAAGGAGGTGGACATCTTCGTCACCGCCACCGGCAACAAGGACGTGATCACCGTCGACCACATGCGGGCGATGAAGAACAACGCCATCGTCTGCAACATCGGCCACTTCGATTCGGAGATCCAGATCTCGGCCTTGCGCAACTTCAAATGGGACGAGATCAAGCCCCAGGTCCATCACGTCGAATTCCCTGACGGCAAGAAGATCATCGTCCTTTCCGAAGGCCGGCTGGTCAATCTGGGCAACGCCACCGGCCACCCCAGCTTTGTGATGAGCGCCAGCTTCACCAACCAGACCCTGGCCCAGATCGAGCTGTGGACCAACGCCGGCGCCTATGAGACGAAAGTCTACACCCTGCCCAAACACCTCGACGAAAAAGTCGCCATGCTCCACCTGGACAAGCTCGGGGCGAAGTTGACCCAGCTTTCCAAGGACCAGGCCGACTACATCGGCGTGCCCCAGCAGGGCCCGTTCAAGCCGGACCACTATCGGTATTAGGTCGCCGCGATCCGTTCGCCATGACCCGCCTCATCGCCGGCCTCGCCGAGGTCGCCGGCCAATACGATGTGCTGCTGTGCGACGTGTGGGGGGTGATCCACAATGGGCGCGAGGCCTTTCCTGGCCCGTGCGCGGCGCTGGCGCGGTGGCGGCGAGAGCGCGGGCCGGTGATCCTGATCTCCAACTCGCCCCGGCCGTGGGGCGGCGTGGCCGAGCAGATGGACTCCTTAAGCGTGCCTCGGGAGGCGTGGTCCGATCTGGTGACCTCCGGCGATGTCACCCGCGACCTCCTGGCCGCCCGCGCGCCGGGGCCGGCCTGGCGGATCGGGCCGGAGCGTGACGCGCCGCTCTACGAAGGCCTCGGCCTCGACTTCGCCGGCCTGGAGGAGGCGGCCTTCATGGTCTGCACCGGCCCCAACGACGACGAGGTCGAGACGCCAGAGGACTATCGCGCCGAACTCACCCGCGCCGCCGAGCGCGGCCTGGAGATGGTCTGCGCCAACCCCGACAAGGTCGTCCAGCGCGGGGACAAGCTGATCTATTGCGCCGGAGCCCTGGCCGATCTCTACAAGACTCTCGGCGGCCTCGTGGTGATGGCCGGCAAGCCCTTCGCGCCGATCTACGACCTGTGCCTGGCGCGGGCCGGAGCGCTTCTGGGAGCGCCGCTCGATCCTCGCCGGGTGCTGGTCATCGGCGATGGAATCGCCACCGACTTGCGGGGCGCCCAGATCCAGGATCTGGACGCACTCTTCATCGCCTCCGGCATTCACGGCGCCGCCCTTGGCCCCGCCGGAGCGCTCGACATGGCCTGCGTGGCGGACCTGTTTAAGCGGGAAGGCGCGGGCGCGGCCTTCGCCATGGCCGAGCTTTCCTGGTGAACCCGTCTCGCCAGAGCAAGATGGTCCGAGGCGGAATCGCCTCGGAGCTGAATCTTGCTCTGAATTAAAAGTGTAGAGTTGGATTCAGGCTTCGCATGCGAAGCCATCCGACTCTATGCGCGCCGAACAGGCTAAAAGCGCGCGGGGACAAAGCGGAGGCAAGGCAAATTGAGCGGACTTTGCATGGAAGACCTTGCCGTCGGCCAGGCGGCGGAACTCACCCGCGAGGTGAGGGGCGCCGATCTGGACGCCTTCGCCGCCGTCACCGGCGATGACAATCCGATCCACCTCGATGAGGCTTACGCCGCCGCCACGCCGTTCGGCGGACGGGTCGCCCACGGCATGCTGGCCGCCGGCTATATTTCGGCGGTGATCGGCACGAAGCTCCCCGGCCCCGGGGCCATCTATGTCTCCCAGACCCTGCGGTTCCGCCGGCCGGTGCGCATCGGCGACGCGGTGACGGCGCGGGTGGAGATCACCGCCCTGGACGGGAAGCGGGCGCGCGTCATCCTGGCGACCGTCTGCCGGGTGAACGGCAAGGCCGTGGTGGAAGGCGAGGCCGAAGTCATGGTTCCCCGGTGGGACGCGCGGGGCGCTTAGATGAAAATTCTGCACGGCTGGAAACATTTGGCGCAGGATGACAAAGGCGCCGCCGTCGCGCTCGGCAATTTCGACGGCGTGCATCTGGGCCACCAAAGCGTCATTGCGCAGGCCGCCCTCGCCGCCGAGAGTCTCGGCGCGCCGTTGGGCGTGATCAGCTTCGAGCCCCATGCGCGCATGCATTTCCAGCCCGACGCGCCGCCGTTTCGCCTGATGAACGCCCGCCAATTGGCCAGGACCGTGGCGGGCCTGGGGGCCGAACGCCTGTACCTTCTGCCGTTCGGGGCGGAGATGGCGAACTTCTCCGACCATGACTTCGTGCGCGACGTGCTGGTGGCGGGCCTGGGCGTGCGCCACGTCGCGGTGGGATTCGATGTTACTTTCGGCAAGGGGCGAACCGGCGATCCGGCCTCCATGCGCCAATATGGCGAAGCGTTCGGCTTCTCCGTCTCCGTCGCGCCGGCGCTGGACGCGGCCGGCGTCAAGATTTCCTCCTCCGCGGTTCGCGACGCCCTGCGCGAGGGCCAGCCGGACGCGGCGGCGGCGCTGCTGGGCCGGCCGTTCGCCATCGAAGGGGTGGTCCAGAAGGGCCGCCAGCTCGGCCGCCGGCTCGGCTTTCCCACCGCCAATGTGCCGCTCGGCGACTATGTGGCCCCCAGGTTCGGGGCCTACGCCACCCGCACCCACCTGCCCGACGGCCGCCATCTTCCCGGCGTCGCCAACATCGGCGTCAACCCGACGACCGGCGAGGTCGCGCCTCGCCTGGAGGTCTGGCTGTTCGATTTCGACGAGGACATCTATGGCGAGGTCATCGAGACCGATCTCATCGTCTTCCTCCGCCCTGAGGAGAAGTTTCCCTCCATCGAGGCGATGGTCGAACAGGTTCGGCGGGACGAGGGGCTGGCACGGGCGATGTTGGCGAAAGGCCGTCTGCTGGAATAGGTATCATGTCGCCATTTTCCGCCCACGACGCGAGTTGCGGCTGCATTCGTATCGACCACCGCCACCGCCCTCTCGGTGACCAGAACCTTGCGGCGGCCCTCCGAGCGAGGCTGTGTAACTCACGGATGCGGCTGGTGATGGCTGACGGCCAGCGGCGAACCGCCGCTACCTCTCAGGTCTGTATGGCGGTGATGAGCGGCTCTAGAGCGTTTTGCGGTCACGTTGAAGCGTAGCCATCGTGCCGGAGGTAGCTAGCGCATTCCTGGGGGGGGTGAAGTGGTCGAGGACTTGGCCGATCCTGTCCCAGAGTGCGCCGACGGTGCGCTCGGCGGCCTTTCGCAGGTGGCCCTTGAGCTTGGGGAACACCAGTTCGATGGGGTTGAGGTCCGGAGAGTAGGGCGGCTACTCCGGGTTAGCTGCGCCCCAGCAGAGCCTCCCACTTGTAAATTTGGTCCTGTGCTGAGCGCGCATCAGGAGCGTCCGGCACCAGCTCAAGGTAGCGCTTCATATCGTCGATAGCGGTTTCATACTCACCGATTTCGCCGAGCACCGTGGCGCGATTGAACCGGCCCTCAGGCCACCAAGGCAACAAGTCAAGCCCTTTCTCATAGAGGGCCGCCGCTTCCGAGAAATTTTTCTCGCTCACCATTGCTTCGGCTTGTATACTAAATCGATGCACTTCTTCTGTTATTGTCGGCTTAGGGGAGGCGTTTCTATAGATCATTAGTGATTCGGCAAATATTTTCTCATTATCAGCAATGCCGACGGCAGAAGCGGCGGTTCGCAAGGTATTAAGAGCAGATCCCAACTCCTGGACGCGCTCCTTCTTGTCGGAGGATGTATAGTCAATATCCGCCATTGTTATACCATTTATAGAAACACTTGCGTCAGAACTGCTCCAGAAACTACCATTGTCGATTTTTACTGACATACCATTCCAAGGTATCGACATAGTTGTTGTTGGTCCGCTGTCAGATTGTTTCACCACGAGTATCAGGCGTTTTGCCAAAGCCCGCGCAGATAAGATCGTAATATTCGTCAATTGATGGTATTTTACTGTATTTCCCGGCAATTTCGTCTCAATAATTGAGCGAGCGTTGGCGACACCAGATGTATCAGAATAGGATTGAGCGCGTAAACAAGTTTCAGGTATTGCCATTATCAACATCGCCGAAAATAGGAGCAAATTAAATTGTGGGCGGATTTTGCATTCATCCATTTTATTACTCTCTCTTTCGAGCTGTGTCATGCGTCAAACGGCCATTGAGCGAAACTCATCATGGCCACGTAGATACTATGTCGGGCCGTCGGAACCGTGAGCGGCTGACTAGCGTGGCTCCGCGTTGTCTTTCCCCGGTTGTCCGGTGGGTGAAATGGTCCTCTGATCTTTCAGCGGAGGCCGAGTAACGACATCCCCGGGCGTGAGTGGCGTGGCCGAGATTGGCCCAGTCGCCCTTACGTGCACCTGCGTTTCCGGAACATAGTTTTGCCCAGACGCGGCTGTCTGGCTTTGGTGAACGGCGTAGTTACCTTCGGTTCTCACGTAGATGTGGCTTAAGCGCTCCGCGAGTTTGCGCCCGGCGACCGCCTTGTCGCCCGTGAGCGCTTCAATTTGGGCTTCAAGCGACAGATAGGCTTTGATGTGTTCGCGCGCGTCCGTGGACGCATCCTCTGCGGCGGAGCTGGCCTCAGGAACCTGCGTCCGTGTGAGAATAGTCCAAACGCCCTCCCATAAGACGGTGTAGTTGTCGTAGCGAATCTCGTCCAATTCGAACTGGGCTTGACGCCGCAGCGAGGCCAGTTGCTCCTGTTTCGAAGGTGCCGGGCGCATGAACGTGTCCTTCATGCAGTCCGACCCGACAACGGAAGAACCTGCCGGGCATGCAGTAGGAACGGCAGAAACTCTCTTGCATATAGGCTGTACGATGATGGCGTCGGCGGTTTCGGTTCGCTTCTCGCCGATCTTGACAGTTCCGTCTGGGCAGCCGCTGGCCTTCGCGATGGCCGGCGAAATTAGACAAAGCACCGCAATTAACGGAACCAGGCCTAGCTCGACATCGAATCTTCCACAGGCCAACTGGATTGCCTCAGTTCGGACCGGGCGGAGGCAAAGATTGGTTTCCGGCCGGAGCCCTGTCGGTTACTACGATCGCGGGTCCTTCTTGTAGAATTTTGTGTTTCACGTCATCCAGATTGCCCGCTGCGATCTTTACGGCTCCGTTCGCCTGATTGACCTGACCCGTGAGTTTGTAGATGTCGATTTGACGTGCCGGTGTCGAGCTGACATCCTGTTGCGTCTGAAGGTCCGAAAGCTGCTTGTTCAGTGCGTCCGCCGCTTTCTGTGTCTTAGCCAATTCCATCGCAGCTGTTCGATATTCTTTATTTGCCGCTAATCTGGGGGCGAGCGGCGCGCTCGCAGGTGGCGTAGCGACGACCGGCAGCGTAGCATCTGGCGAAGCGGCGTCGCGGCGGTTCTCGAATAGCTGCCCGTTTGACTCCTTGAGGCTGTTCAGGAGTTGCCCATGCGCCGAGTTTGACGCCAGCGCGCTTGTAGTGTCACTGCTGCGCTTAAGCCTGAGTCCGGATGGCGCACCACTCGACTTCAGGCTCAAACCACCGGCGCTATCGGACATTTTCAATTCGGTGAGGAGCCGTTGCTGCGATGCAGCCGCCTGCTGGCGCGCCGCTTGTTCTTGTTCGACGACCGCTGCTTGAGCCGCAGCCTCTTGGGCGGCCTTCTGAGGATCACCGAAGATCCACTTCCCGAGCGCGGTTCCCATCTCGTAGCCGAGTTCGCCAGCCGCTGGCGCCAATGCGTTCGCCATGGCTGACCCGCTGCTGGCCCCGCCGCCACTCGCAGCCCCCGCATTGCAAGGAGAGCCGGCCGCGACCCAACTGTTGTAATCCATCGCCACGCCGCACCGCGCTTTCTGCGCTGTCCACCAGGCCGGTTCCCCAGCGAAGGCCGGCAAGGCGGTTGCGCTAATTGAAGTGCAAGCAGCAAGTGTGGCGAGTACAGCGCGCGAACGCGGGAGATGGCAGAGATAGTGCCTTGCGCAGCGCGACCTGGATTTTGGAAAGCCCGATGATTTGGCCACGTGTAGCCCTCTCACCCATCGAAGAGTTGGAGGGTACGCCTTCCTGAGGTAAAAGGCAACGCCAGTACTCCCTTGACGAAGAGCCGCCATGCTCGACGGCTTATACTATATCCCGCAAGTTCCAGCGCGAGGGGTGTGGGGGCGATCTGGGAGGAGCTGCACATGGATGTGCCCGAGCGAATGGGGCGTCCGGCCCAGTGCGGCGGTGATCCACGGCTGCTCGGTGAAGGGCTCAAAAAGTGGCGGTGTTCGGAAGGTCATCCGCGTCGTCGATGGCCGATTCTAGACAAGTCATTCTATGGCGTTTCGCGCCAGAGAATGCCATGGGGCAAGTCAGTTAGGCCGCTCCGGCCGCTCCGGAAATGCCGATAGAAGGTAGCAGGCGACACACCTAGCCGTGCAGCAATTTCCGCGACGGGGATCGACTCGTCCGCAAGCAGGGCACGCGCGAGCCCGATGTCTGCCTCGGACAAGGAACGCGGGCGGCCACCTATGCGCCCGCGTCGGCGAGCGGCGAGCCAGTTTTCGCGTGTCCGCTCCCGGATGACGGCTCGCTCGAACTCCGAGGAAAAGGGGTCAGAGTCATTTCGCTACCCCGTTAACCCAAGCCATGCTTCGCCCTTGAGGTGACCCCGCCCTAGCGAAACCCGCCGCCCTCTGCTACATCGCGCCGATGACGATGGTTCGGACGGCCTCGCGAATTTTGCGCCCGGCGTGACGCCGCCGGAGCTTCTCCAGCGCGCCCTGGAATGACCCGCCCATTTTAGTTAACCAGACAAAGACCGTCATGGCCGACGACGCCGAAAATCTCCGCCGCGACTATCGTGAAACCGTCTTCCTGCCCAAGACGAGCTTTCCCATGCGCGCCGGTCTGCCGCAGCTCGAGCCGCACATTTTGGCGGCCTGGGGCGATCTCTACGGCGACGCGCGGGCGGCGCGGCAGGCGGCGGGGGCGCCGTTGTTCGTTCTCCATGACGGGCCGCCCTACGCCAACGGGGCCATTCACATCGGCCATGCCCTGGACAAGCTGATCAAGGATTTCGTGGTCCGCTCCCGCTTCGCCCTCGGCTTCGACGTCGATTATGTGCCGGGCTGGGACTGCCATGGCCTGCCCATCGAATGGAAGATCGAGGAAGAGTTTCGGAGCAAGGGCCGGCGCAAGGGCGAGGTCTCCAAGGCCGAGTTCCGCGCCCGCTGCCGCGAGTACGCCGCCGGCTGGATCGAGGAACAGTCGGCGCAGTTCCAGCGCCTGGGGGTGCTGGGCGACTGGGCGCACCGCTACGCCACCATGGATTTCGCCGCCGAGGCGGCCATCGTGGCCGAGTTCCACAAGTTCGTCGCCTCGAACCAGGTCTATCGCGGCTCCAAGCCGGTGATGTGGAGCCCGGTCGAGCGCACCGCCCTGGCCGACGCCGAGGTGGAATACCACGACCACGTCTCACCCACGGTGTGGGTGAAATTTCCGGTGATCGAAGGGCCGGCCGCCGCCCTGGGCGCCTCAGTGGTGATCTGGACCACGACGCCGTGGACCCTGCCGGCCAATCGCGCCATCGCCTACAACCCGGCCATCGCCTACGCCCTGTTCGGAATCGAGGCGCTGGAAGAGAATCTGCCGTTCGAGCCGTGGGCCAAGCCGGGCGACCGGCTGATCGTCGCCGAGGCTCTCGCGTCACAGGTTTTCGCGGCGGCGAAGATCGCCAAATGGCGCAAAGTGGAAGCGATCGACTGCGCCGGCATGGTCTGCGCCCATCCCCTCGCCGGCCTTGATGCCGGATACGGTTTCGAGGTTCCGCTGCTGGCCGGCGACCACGTTACCGACGACGCCGGCGCCGGCTTCGTGCACACCGCGCCTGGTCACGGGGCCGACGACTACGCCCTGTGGATCGGCGCCGGCCATCGGGACATTCCCGAAACGGTGGATGAGGACGGCGCCTACTATCCGCATGTCCCCCTGTTCGGCGGCCTCAAGGTGCTGGAGACCGAAGGCAAAAAGGCGGGCAAGTTCGGCGCCGCCAACGGCGCGGTGATCGAAAAGCTGATCGAAGCGGAAACGCTGCTGGCGCGCGGGCGCCTGGAGCACAGCTATCCGCACTCATGGCGCTCCAAGGCGCCGGTGATTTTCCGCAACACCCCGCAGTGGTTCATCCGCCTTGACGAGCCGCTGGCCGATCCCATCCACGGCGGCGCCACCCTGCGCGAGACCGCCCTGACCGCCATCGACGCCACCGCCTTCTATCCCGAGGCCGGGCGAGCGCGCATCCGCGCCATGGTCGAGAGCCGCCCTGACTGGCTGGTCAGCCGCCAGCGCGCCTGGGGATCGCCCATGGCCATGTTCGTGGACAAGGCGACCGGCGAGCCGCTGAACGACGAAGCGGTCAACGCCCGCATCGTCGGCCTGATCGCCGCCGAGGGCGCGGACGCCTGGTTCACCCGCCCGGCCGGCGACTTCCTCGGCAATCACGATCCCGACGCTTACGAAAAGGTCGAGGACATCCTCGATGTGTGGTTCGATTCCGGATCGACCCACGCCTTCACCCTGGAGGGCCGCGAACACACCCACTGGCCGGCCGATCTCTATTCCGAGGGCTCCGACCAGCACCGCGGCTGGTTCCAGTCCTCCCTCCTGGAAGCCTGCGGCACCCGCGGCCGGGCGCCCTATGAGGCGGTGCTCACCCACGGCTTCACCCTCGACGAAAAGGGGGAGAAGATGTCCAAGTCGTTGGGCAACACCATCGAGCCCCAGGACGTGACGCGCCATAACGGCGCGGAGATTCTACGCCTGTGGGCCGCGCTCACCGACTATTTCGAGGACCAGCGCATCGGCCCGACCATCCTTCAGACCACCATCGACGCCTACCGCAAGCTGCGCAACACCATCCGCTATCTGCTGGGCGCGCTGGCCGATTTCGACGACGCCGAGCGGGTGGAGCTCAAGGACATGCCGCCGCTCGAACGCTATGTCCTGCACCGGCTTTGGGACCTCGACGCCCAGGTGCGCGGCGCCTATCGGGCCTACGCCTTCGCCGACGCGGTCCGGCCCCTGGCTGAATTCTGTTCCAACGATCTCTCGGCGCTCTATTTCGACATCCGCCGCGACGCCCTCTATTGCGACCGCCCCGACTCGATGCGCCGGCGGGCCTGCCGTACCGTGCTGGACCTCGTCTTCGAGCGCCTCACCGCCTGGCTCGCCCCGGTGCTCTGCTTCACCATGGAGGAGGCCTGGGAGAGCCGCTTTCCCGGCGCGCCGGCCAACAGCCTGCGCGTCTTTCCGCCGACCCCGGGCGCCTGGCGCGACGACGCCGAAGCGGCGCGGTGGGCGAGGGTGGAGCGCGTCACGCGGGCGGTCACCGGCGCCCTGGAAATCGAGCGGCGCGAAAAGCGCATCGGGGGCGCCCTGGAAGCGGCGCCGCGCGTCCATATCGCCGATCCGGATATGTTGGCGGCCTTCGAGGGCCTCGACGCCGCCGAGGTGTTCCGCGCCAGCCAGGCTGAACTGGTCGCGGGCGAAGGACCGCCGGCAGCGTTCCGCATCGAGGGGGTGGAGGGCGTCGCGGTCGAATCACTGAAGGCGCGGGGGCAAAAATGCGCCCGCTCGTGGCGGATCCTGCCGGAGGTCGGGACCGATCCCCTCTACCCGGATCTGTCGTTGCGCGACGCCGACGCGGTGGCCTGGTGGGACGCGAAGCACGCATGACGCGCATCAGCCGTTACGGTTGGCTGGCCTATGGCCTGGCGGTCACGGTCGTCGTCGTCGATCAAGCCGCCAAGGCCATCGTCGGCGGTCTTCATTTGGTCTCTGGGGTTTCACTCCAACTTTGGGGGCCGCTGCGCCTGACTCTGGTGCAGAATACGGGGGTAAGTTTCGGCCTGTTTCGCGGCGACGCGCCCTGGACGCGATGGGCCCTGGCCGGATTTTCCCTGGCGGTGGCCCTGTTCCTGGGGGTGTGGGCGCGGCGGGCGGCGCGGCCGATCACCGGTCTTTCGGCCGGCCTGATCATGGGCGGCGCGGTGGGAAATCTCATCGACCGCGTCCGCGACGGTTCGGTGGTGGATTTCATCGATGTCACGCGCCTGCATTTTCCCTGGGTGTTCAACGTCGGCGACAGCGCCATCACCGTGGGCATCGTCCTCCTGTTGGCCGAGAATCTCCTGTCGCCGCGCGCCGCGCCGGCGTGAACTTGGGTTGGCGCCGCCCCCGCGAATGCGGTATCGAAGGGCGCCGAGGGCGGGCGGGCCATCTTTTTGGAAACGGATCATCAATGAGTTTCAACCGTGCCCTGGCGGGGGCGTTGCTGATCGGCGCGGCGGGATTGGCGGGTTGCCAGAGCGCCTCGAAAGCACTGGGCATGACCAAGGTCGCGCCCGACGAATTTCGCGTGGTGACCAAGGCGCCGCTCGTTCTGCCGCCGGACTTCGCGCTTCGCCCGCCGGCCCCTGGAGAGCCTCGGCCGCAGGAGCTCCAGCCCGAAAGCGCGGCGCGCCAGGCGCTGCTGGGCGAGCGGCAGGCGGAAGTGCGCTCGCAGGGCGAGAAACTATTGGCGAGCAAGGCCGGCGGGGACAAGGCCGATCCGCTGATCCGCTATATGGTCGATGACGAATTCGGCGCGGTGGCGCACAAGGACAAGAGCTTCGCCGACTGGGTGATGTTCTGGCGCAAGGGCCAACCCGCCACCGAGCCGGGGGTCACGCCAACCCCCGGCGCCGAAACGCCCGCCCCCGTGGACGCCGCCGCCGAGGCCAGGCGGATTCGCAGCCTTACCGGCGATCAACCGGTGGTCATCGCGCGCAAGAGTTCGAGCAAGATCAAACTGCCTGGGCTTTAGCGGTCGCTGATTTACCCAGTCGTCGGATCGCCGCCTTCAGGGGCCGCGCCGCTTCGTCGTAGCCCTCCCAGGCGTTTCTCTTGGCGATGAGCGCCGGGACGGTGCGGATCGTAAATGCTTGGGGGTCGAGGCCGGCGCGCACCTGGCCCCAGGTTAGCGGCATGGACACGGTGGCGAGCGGGCGCGCCCTCGGCGAGAAGGGGGCCACCGCCGTCGCCATGCGGTCATTGCGCAGATAGTCGAGGAAGATGCGGCCGGCGCGCGATTTCTTGGCCATGTTCAGGACGTAGCCGCCCGGCGCGTCGGCGGCCATGCGCGCGCAAATCTCGCGGGCGAAGGCCTTTGCGGCCGGCCAATCGAGCCCGTCGCTCAGTGGCGTCACCACATGCAGGCCCTTGCCGCCGGTGGTCTTGCAAAAGCCGACCAGGCCAAGCCCCTCCAGCCGCTCGCGAATCTCGCGCGCGGCGGCCATGACCTTTTCGAAATCGACGTCAGGCGCCGGGTCGAGGTCGAACACCAGCCTCCCGGCCGCCTCGGGGCGGTCCGGCTGGCAACCCCAAGGGTGCAACTCTACGCCCGCCGTCTGGGCAACCGCCGCCAGGCCCTCCCTGCGGTCGATCTGAAGATACGGCTGGCGGTCGCCCGAGACGGTGACCAGTTCCAGAAGGCTCGAGGTTCCCTTCATGGCGTGACGCTGAAAGAAGCGTTCGCCGTCGATGCCGTCGGGGGCGCGGATGATCGAGCACGGTCGGCCGCGGATGTGCGGCAGCAGCCGTTCGCCGACGGCCTCGAAATAGCGCGCGAGGTCCAGCTTGGTGATCGGCTCGCCCGCCCCGTCGTCGGGCCAAAGCGCCTTGTCCGGGTGAGAGATGTTCACCCCCATAACCGTGTTGGACGAAGCCGCGGCGGACGCGGCGCGCGGCTCGGCGAGGCGGGCGTCCTCCGCCGGGGTCGGCGTCTCGGCCTGGACCTCCGCCGCCGGCTTGTCTTGGCGAAGGCCCTTGAACGCGGCTTGGCGCAGGGCGCCGTCGCCGGTGAAGCCGGCGTATTCGATCTCCGCCACCAGCACCGGCTTCAGCCAATGGACATTGGCCGCCGCCTTAGGGGCGCCCACGCCGCTGAACGGCGAGGCTTCGGCTTGGTTGGTCTTCAGGATCGGCGCCAGGGCATCGACCGCGCGCTTGCCAAACCCCGTCCCGATCCGGCCGACGTGAACCAACTTGCCCTCTCGAAACACACCGGCGATCAGGGAGCGGAAGGCCTCCCCGGTGGTGGTCCAGGCGCCCAGAACCACCTCATGGCCGGCCCGGCATTTGGCCTTGGTCCAGGTCTCGCCTCGCCCCGAGCGATACGGCGCGTCGAGGCGTTTGGAGACGATCCCCTCCAGAGACATCCGGCACGCCGAGCGCAGCACCGCCTCTCCCGCCATCTCGAAATGTTCGACGAAACGGACGCGCTCCGCCGCCCGCCCCTTGAGGCGGCGCAAGAGAACCTGGAGCCGCGCCTTGCGCTCGGCCAGAGGCAGATCCCGCAGATCGGCGCCGCCCTCGTGAAGGAGATCGAAGGCGAAGAAGATCAGATCGTCGTCAGCCTCGTCGGCCAGGGCGGCCTGCAGGCCGGCGAAATCGGGCGATCCCTCGCGATCCAGGGCGACGATCTCCCCGTCGATCAGGCAATTGGCAAGGCCCCCGCCGGCCTCGGCGATGCCGCGGAACCGGGATGTCCAGTCGAGGCCTTTGCGGGTCCTGAGCCTGACCTCGCCGTCCTGAACGCGAAGTTGCGCCCGGTAGCCGTCGAACTTGATCTCGTGGAGCCAGCCTCCGCCCGGCGGCGGGCGGTCCACCAACCGGCAAAGCTGTGGCGCGACGAAATCCGGAGGGGCGGCGGCCTTGGTCGCTTTTGCGGTCGCCGGCGCCGGCCTCGCGCCCCGAGGCGCGGCGGCGCGAACCTTGGCGCCCGATCGCCAGACGGCGTCAGCGGCGTTGGCCTTGGCCAGGATGAAGGCTTTGGGCGGCCGGCCCTTGCCGGCGGCAATGGCTTTCATGGTCCGCCCGGAGGCGACCGAACGGTCCTCGGCGAGCAGGCTCTCGCCATCGCCCGGGCGCGCCGCGGTGTCCTTGTGCTTGATCAACAGCCAGTTGGTGCGTTTGCCGCGTTCACGGTCGCGCCCCATGCGGACCAGCACCCAACCGCCGTGCAACCGCTCGCCCTCGAGAACGAACTTCAGTTCGCCCTTGGCGAGAGATTTGGCCGGATCGGCGCCATTCTCCGGCGCCCAGTAGCCTCGGTCCCACATCTGGACCGTGCCACCGCCATACTGACCCTCCGGGATCGTCCCTTCGAAATCGCCGTAGTCAAGAGGGTGGTCTTCGACCTCCACGGCCAGCCGCTTGTCGGCGGGATCGAGGGAGGGTCCCCGGGTCACCGCCCAGGATTTGAAGACGCCATCCGCCTCGAGGCGCAGATCGTAGTGGAGGCGCGTCGCCTCATGCTTCTGGACGACGTAGCGAAGACGGTCCGATTTGGGCGAGCGGGCGCGCCCGCTGGGCTCGGCGGTGACCTCGAA
>JBBRPN010000073.1:0-13899 GCA_038227925.1 Caulobacterales bacterium
CTCGCGGGCGTTGGCCGCCTCGGCCTCGATGAGCCGCAGCAGATCGGCCTTCATGGTGATCGGCGAATAGGACAGCTTTTCCAGCCGCTCGGGCTGGGCGTAGCCGGTGATGTAGTTGAACAGGCGCCCGCTGTCGCGCCCCAGCGCCGGGTCGGTGGTGAACAGGGACAGGTCGGTGTAGATCTTCGCCGTCACCGGATGATAGTTGCCGGTGCCGTAGTGGCAGTAGGTCCGCAGGATCTCGCCCTCCCGCCGCACGACCAGCGAAAGCTTGGCGTGGGTCTTGTACTCCACGAAGCCGAAGACGACGTGGACGCCGGCGCGCTCCAGATCGCGGGCCCATTTCAGGTTGGCCTCCTCATCGAAGCGCGCCTTGATCTCGACCAGGGCGACGACGTTCTTGCCGTTCTCGGCCGCCTCGATCAGGGCGGCGACGATGGGGCTGTCCTTGGACGTGCGGTAGAGGGTCTGCTTGATCGCCAGCACATTGGGATCGCGGGCCGCCTGCAGTAGAAACTGGACCACCACGTCGAAGCTCTCGAACGGGTGGTGGACCAGGATATCCTTCTCGCGGATGGCCGCGAAGCAGTCGCCGCCGTGGTCGCGGATGCGCTCGGGAAAGCGCGCCTGGAAGGCCGGGAACTTCAGATCCTGGCGGTCGGCGGGGATGAGCTGTTCGAGCTGCGCCAGGCCCAGCTTGCCGTCCATCCGGACGACGTCCTGCGTTTCGGTGCGCAATCCCTCGAGAATGAACTCGCGAAGATCGTCGGGCATGGAGGCGTGGACCTTGACCCGCACCACCGATCCGAGGCGGCGGCGCTTGAGCCTCGCCTCGAACTCGCGCACCAGATCCTCGGCCTCCTCCTCGATCTCCACGTCGGAATCGCGGATCAGGCGGAAGAGGCCGCTGCCCTCGACCTTGCAGCCAGGGAACAGCTTGTCGAGAAAGAGGATCAGGAAGCTCTCCAGGGCCACGAACCGCCGTTCGCTTTTGCGGCGCCCGGTGGCCGGCGGCGGCAGCTCCCAGAAGCGAGGAACCTGAGTGGGCACCGGCACGAGGGCGTAGAGTTCCTTGTTGTCCGACCGTCGGCGCAATTTCAGAGCCAGCGAAAAGCCGAGGTTGGGAATGAACGGAAACGGATGGGCGGGATCGATGGCCAGGGGCGTCAGCACCGGAAAAATGCTGGCCGCGAAGATCGCCTCGGCGCCCGCCCGATCGGCGGGGGTGACCTGCCTGGCGTCGAGCAGGCGAAGGCCCTCGGCGGCCAGGTCGCGGCGTATTTCCCGCCACAGCCGCTGCTGATCGGTCATCAGGCGATTGGCCTCGGCGTTGATCCGGCGCAACTGCTGGGCCGGAGTCAGACCGTCCTGGCTCAGCACCCGCACCCCCTCGCGGACCTGGCCCTTGAGGCCGGCGACCCGGACCATGAAGAATTCGTCCAGGTTGTTGGCGGAGATCGACAGGAAACGAAGGCGCTCGAGCAGCGGATGGCGCGGGTTGGCCGCTTCCTCCAGAACCAGGCGGTTGAACGCCAGCCAAGAAATCTCGCGGTTGAAAAACCGATCCGAGGAGTGCATCGGGGAGGGGCCGGGGACCGTCGTCGGAGGTGGCGGCGCGATCTTCGCGACAGCGGATCCGGTCATGGGGGGGGACGATCCGGCCTACGACCGATCGAACAGGTCGAGGGTCGCGTCCTCGGGCTCGAGAATTTCCCGCGCCAGGGCGCGGGTGATGTCCCGTTTTTCAGCATCCGCCACGTCATCGAGACGGCATACCACATCCTTGGCGGAGGGAACCGATCGCTCGATGCGGCGGATCAGGTAGGCGAGGACGTCGTTCGGCGGCCGTATATTCCGTTCACGGAAGAACTTTCGCAATACGCCCTCCAGCACCACATCGTCGGGAGGGCCAATTCGCGCCACCGGCAGGGCGTCGAGGCGCGAGCGCAGATCGGGCAGGTTCGTCGTCCAGGCGCGCGGCGCAAGTCGGCCGGTGAGCAGGAGGCTGGCCCCGCCGCCGGCCATGTTGATCAGATGAAACAGCGTCTCGTCGCCCGTCCAGCGGTCGGCGTCTTCCAACAATACCGGACGCCCCCTGAGGCGCGCCATGTCGCCATCGGCGCGCTGGAGAACCGCCCCGCCGCTCAGCTTCGCCCACGCCCGCGCCAGGTGCGTCTTGCCCGATCCTTCCGGGCCAATCAGCGCCAGCAGGCCGCCCGGCCACGCCGGCCACGCGTCGAGGGCGGCGATCGCCTCCTCGTTCGAGGGCGAAGCGATAAAATCCTCGCGGGCGTGGGAAAACGTCCGTGACAGCGCCAGGCGCTGTTGCTTGAGAACCTTCATCCGTGGAATCGACGCCTTCACGGCCCCGAATATAGCAAGGTGGCCGGCTCGGGTCGAATGGCGCCCCGCTCGCCCATGGTCGGCCGACGGCGCAACTCGGTTACCGGCATGGTGAGTTTGTCGAGGGCCTCCACGGCCGCGCGCTCGCCGGCGGCGACGGCCGGTTCGTAGGCCTTCCAGTCCCGGATCTCGATCTCGTCCACCATGGGTAGGATGAGGACATCTGTCGCCTCCCGCGCGGCGGTGAGATCTCGGCCGGTGGTCACCGTGGCGGCGCGCATCAAGAGGGAGACGATCGGCGGCCCCCTTCGCCAGGCGCCCGACAGCAGCCATCGCCAGACGGAAATGGGGTCCAATAGATCATGGGCGTCGATGCTGCCACCGCGGCTGACATCGACCCCGACGATCGGTCCAAGCTGAATGGAGCGCATAATGTCGGCCGGGAAATTGTTCATCACCGCGCCGTCCACCAGCACGTCCTTGTCGCGGATCACCGGCGGCAACACGCCCGGCAGGGAAAGGGAAGCCCGGATCGCTTCCCGCGCCAGGCCGTGGCGATGAAGCTGATAGGCCCCGGTGGTGAGGTTGGCCGAGACGCAGAAAAACGGCAGCCAGAGGTCGCAGATCTGCCGATCGCCGAAATGCTCGGTGAGCCGCGCCCGAACCTTGCGTCCATGGGTCAGGGCGATGAGCGGAAAGGCGATATCGCTCACCGGGCTGCTATCGACGAAGGCCTTGCGAATGCGCCGGTCGAGCTCGTCGTCGTCCCATCCCATGGCGACGCCGCCGGCGATGACCGCGCCCATGGAAACGCCGCAGACGAAATCGATAGGAACCTGGCGCGCCCGCAGCGCCCGGATCGCGCCGATGTGGGCGTAGGCCCGCGCCGCGCCGCCCGACAGCACCAGACCGACCGCCTGGCCGGCGATCACCCGGGCCAGGCGCTCTATATCGGCGGTATTGGACTGGCGTAGCTGAAAGATTCGGGCCGGGGCGAACGCCTGGGTCCAGGCGGTCGAGCCTCGCGGCGCGGGGCAGTCGGCGCCCTGCACGAGAATCAGATCCGCCAGTTGCTGGGCCTGCAGGGCGGCGCCGGCGCGCAGATCTGGACTGGCGGGCGGCGGCGCGTCGCCGGCGGCGACGCGAAACAGCCGATCCGCTTGCCGGCCCACCAGCCCGCTCCATCCGGTCTCTTCCGCCTCCGCCGCATAGAGTACGAAATCGTGCCTGTGCTCGATGTTGGAGAACCAGTCGGTCGGAGAGCCGCGCGCCTCGGCGCCGACCACCGTCACCGAATATCCCAGCCCCTCGACGGCGCGCGCGATCCGATCGACGAGGGGGCGCACTTTCAGGCTCGCGACAACGCCCACGAACCCAAACGCCGACGGTTCGCTCAACGAGACGCCCTGGGATATCTGGTGGGCTCGCCCGACAATCAGCCGGGCCAACTCGATCGTCACCTCCGGGTCGGTCTCGACGGCATGAAGAAAGGCGACGCGGGGAAGGGAGAGAATTTCGCAGTCGCGCAGCGCCGACACGTCTGCGGAATGGGCGGCGCCGGCGATCAGGGCCATCTCGCCGGCCGACTCGCCGGGGCGAATCACCCCAAGGAATCGCGCTTCCTTGCCCTCGTCGCGGCGGGTCACCGCCAGGCGGCCGACGCGCAGCAGATAGAGCTGGTCGGCGGCCTCGCCGGCCCTGAACAAAGCCGCCCCGCCGGGCAGGGAAAAGGCCACCGCCTCGCCCGCTTCGAGCCGACGGTCGAAGAGTCGTGTCAAGGCCGTCTGGGGCGGGTTTGGCGTCGGACTGGCCATGGCCCAAACAGACTAGCGGCCCCGCCGACCGCTGGCGATTCTTCCCACCGCCTCGCGGCGGGGTATATGGCTTTCCCATGCCGAAACTCGCGACCGCCATCGACGCCAGGGCCGAAGCTTTTCAACGCAACGCGCGGGCCAACCGCGCGCTGGCCCAAACCCTGCATGAGCGCGTGGCCAAGGCCGCGCTGGGCGGTCCCGAAACCGTGCGCCGCCGCCATGCGGAGCGCGGCAAACTCCTGCCGCGCGATCGCGTCGAGCGCCTGCTCGATCTGGGATCGCCGTTCCTGGAGATCGGCCAGCTCGCCGCCTTCGATCTTTACGACGGCGAGGCCCCCGGAGCGGGCCTGATCTGCGGCATCGGGCGGATATCGGGGCGCGAGGCGATGGTCGTCGCCAACGACGCCACGGTGAAGGGCGGCGCCTATTTCCCGATGACGGTCAAGAAACACCTGCGGGCGCAGGAGGTCGCTCTCCAGAACCGCCTGCCGTGCGTCTATCTGGTCGACAGCGGCGGGGCGAACCTGCCCTATCAGGCCGAGGTCTTCCCCGACCGCGACCACTTCGGCCGGATATTCTTCAACCAGGCGCGGATGAGCGGCGAAGGTATTTCCCAGATCGCCTGCGTCATGGGCTCATGCACGGCGGGGGGAGCCTATGTGCCGGCGATGAGCGACGAGACGATCATCGTGCGCGGCCAGGGCACGATTTTTCTCGGCGGCCCTCCCCTGGTCAAGGCGGCCACCGGCGAGGTGATCAGCGCCGAGGAACTGGGCGGGGCCGACACCCACGGACGCCGCTCCGGCGTGGTGGACCATGTGGCGGCGGACGACGAGCACGCCCTGGAGATCGTCCGCGCCATTCTCGCCAACCTCAACACGGTCAAACGCGTCAATATGGAGATGCGCGACCCCGAGCCTCCCGCCCATGACCCCGCCGAACTCTATGGCGTCATCCCCACCGATGTGCGGGCGCCCTATGAGGTGCGCGAAATCATCGCCCGCATCGTCGATGGCTCCCGCTTCGATGAGTTCAAGGCCCTCTACGGCGCCACCCTGGTCTGCGGCTTCGCCCGGATCTGGGGCTATCCGGTGGCCATCCTGGCCAACAACGGCGTCCTCTTCTCCGAGAGCGCGCTCAAGGGCGCTCACTTCATCGAACTCGCCTGCCAGCGCGGCATTCCGCTCATTTTCCTTCAGAACATTTCCGGCTTCATGGTCGGCGGCAAATACGAAGCCGGGGGCATCGCCAAGGACGGGGCCAAGCTGGTGACCGCCGTCGCCTCGGCCGAGGTTCCCAAATTCACGGTGCTGATCGGCGGCTCGTTCGGGGCCGGCAACTACGGCATGTGCGGCCGCGCCTTCAGCCCCCGCTTCCTGTTCACCTGGCCCAACAGCCGGATCAGCGTCATGGGCGGCGAGCAGGCCGCCAGCGTCCTGGCCACCATCCGCCGCGACGGCCTGGAGGCGCGCGGCGAAACCTGGCCGGCGGCGGATGAGGACGCCTTCAAGGCGCCCATCCGCGACCGCTACGAGGCCGAGGGCGATCCCTATCACGCCACCGCCCGCCTGTGGGATGACGGGGTCATCGATCCGATCCAGACCCGCGATGTCCTGGGCCTCGCCATTTCCGCTTCCCTCAACGCCCCGATCCCCAGGACGCGGTTCGGCGTCTTTCGGATGTGACCCTTCAACGGAAAGACGCCATGACCAATCCCATCGCCGACCCCCTCGTCGAAGGTGTCGATACCGACTCCCAGTCGAGGCTGGTGCTGATGGAGGCGACGCCCGAAGGCGTGGCCACGGTCACCCTCAATCGCGCCGCCCGGAGGAACGCCTTCAACGCCGAGGTTATCGCCGCCCTGCGCGAGGCGTTCGAGACCCTCGAGGGAGCGGACGGCGTGCGCGTGGTGTTCGTCACCGGAGCCGAGGGCAACTTCAGCGCCGGGGCCGATCTGGAATGGATGGCCGAGGCGGCCGATCACACCGAAGCCGACAACCGCGACGACGCCATGCAACTGGCGATCATGCTGAAGCATCTGCACGATCTGCCGGCTCTCACCGTGGCCCTGGTCGAGGGGGCGGCGTTCGGCGGCGGGGCGGGCCTGGCGGCGGCCTGCGACCTGGCCCTCGCCACGCGCAAGGCGCGCTTTGCTTTCTCGGAAGTGAAGCTCGGCCTGATCGCCGCGACGATCAGCCCCTATGTCGTGGCCGCCATCGGGCCGCGCCGGGCGCGCGGCCTTTTCGCCACCGGGCGGACATTCGACGCCGCCTTCGCCCGCGATATCGGACTGATCGACGAGGTGGTGGAAGACGGCGCCGCCCTGGCCGCCGCCAAGCAGAGGATCGCCGGCGAAATCATGGCCTGCGCCCCCGGCGCCGTCGCCGCCTCCAAACGGCTGGTGGACGATGTGCTCGGGCGCGAGATCGATCACGCCCTGATGGAGGAAACCGCCCACCGCATCGCCCGCGCCCGGGCCGGCGAGGAAGGCCGCGAAGGCGTGCGCGCCTTTCTGGAGCGCCGCGCGCCGGGCTGGCTCGGCTAGAGAGGCGAGGCGCGAGGGACGTGGATCGCGATCTGGAAATCGCCGCCGCCGCCTCGGTGGGCGGCCTGACGAAATGGCGCGCCGCCCATCCGAGCAGGATCGGCGCGCCGTGCGCCAATTGCGCCACGCCTCTGGCCGGCCCCTATTGCCACGCCTGCGGCCAATTGGCCGAGGATTTCGAGCGCACGATCGGCTCGCTGGTCGTCGAACTGTTCGAAAACCTGTTTCACGCCGATGGGCGGCTGTTCCGCACTCTGCCCCGCCTCGTCCTGCATCCGGCGACCTTGACGCGCGACTATCTCGCCGGCCGGCGCGCCTACCAGATTCCGCCCCTGCGCCTGTTTCTGGTCGCCGTCATCTTGTTCTTTCTGGCGGGCAGCCTACGCGGCTTCATCGAACCGCCCAAGATCACATCGGTCGCCCACCCCGGACACATCCCGTCCTATGCCTTTGCCGGCGCCGCTCCGACGGTGAAAGCGGTGGCCGCCTGGGCGACGCCTAAGGCCAACTACGCGCTGGCCCATCCGCGCGAGTTCACCATGCAGGTGGACAGCTGGCTGCACCGGGTAGCCATCGCATTCTTGCCCATCTCGGCGGCCATTCTGGGCCTGCTGTTCGTCTTCAACCGCCGGTTTTACATCTTCGACCATGCCATTTTTTCGATGCATTCCCTGTCGTTCCAGGGCCTGCTGTTCACCGCGATCACCCTGCTGGCGATCTGGCGGCCGTTGCAGGCGGTGGGCGGCCTGCTCATCTTCGCCGCGCCGGTCCACCTCTTCATTCACATGCGCGGCGTCTATGGGACCAGCGTGCTCGGCACGCTCATCCGCATGTTCCTGTTGGGCCTGTTGTCGGCCATCGCCCTGGGCTTGCTGATGCTGGCCGTGGCGGCGGCGGGCCTTACCACCATGGGATCGTCATGAACCGGCCGCCGCTCGCCTCTCTGCTCGTCGCCAACCGGGGCGAGATCGCCCGGCGGATCATTCGCACCGCGCGCCGCCTGGGTGTGCGCACCGTCGCGGTCTATTCCGAGGCCGACGCGTCCGCGCCGCACGTGCGGGAAGCCGACCAGGCGGTTCTCATCGGTCCGCCGCCGGCGCGCGAGAGCTACCTGCTCGGGGAGCGTATCCTGGCCGCGGTCGCGGAAACGGACGCCCAGGCGATTCATCCCGGCTACGGATTCCTTTCGGAAAGCGCCGACTTCGCCGAGGCGGCGATCGCCGCCGGCCGCGTCTGGGTCGGGCCGCCGCCAGCCGCCATCCGCGCCATGGGCCTCAAGGACGCCGCCAAGCGCCTGATGGCCGCCGCCGGCGTACCGGTGACGCCCGGGTATCTGGGCGAGGATCAGTCGCCCGAGCATCTGGCGAAAGAAGCGGCGGCGATCGGCTGGCCGGTGCTGATCAAGGCGGTGGCCGGCGGCGGTGGCAAGGGGATGCGCAAGGTCGAGCGCCCGGAGGATTTCGCCGCCGCCCTGGCCGGGGCCAAGCGGGAGGCGGCGGGGGCGTTCGGCGACGATCGCGTTTTGCTGGAAAAATACGTCACCCGTCCCCGGCACATCGAGGTGCAGATATTCGGTGACGCCCATGGCCATGTCGTTCATCTCTTCGAGCGCGATTGCTCTCTTCAGCGCCGCCATCAGAAGGTGATCGAGGAGGCCCCGGCGCCCGGCATGGACGAGGCCACCCGTCAGGCCCTGTGCGAAGCGGCGGTGCGCGCCGGCAAGGCGGTGGGCTATAGCGGCGCCGGCACGGTGGAGTTCATCGCCGACGCCTCGCGGGGCCTGCGCGCCGACCGCATCTGGTTCATGGAAATGAACACCCGCCTGCAGGTCGAGCATCCCGTCACCGAGGCGATCACCGGGCTCGATCTGGTCGAGTGGCAGCTTCGCATCGCCGCCGGCGAGGCTCTCCCCTTGACCCAGGACCAGATCGCCATGAGCGGCCACGCCATGGAGGCGCGGCTCTATGCGGAAGATCCGTCGGCCGGCTTCCTGCCATCGACCGGGCCCCTGACGCACTTTCGATTGCCGCGCTCGATACGGGTCGATTCCGGCGTCGAGGAAGGCGGGGCGATCACGCCCTTCTACGATCCGATGATCGCCAAGCTGATTGTCCACGCCGACACCCGCGAGGCGGCGGCGGCGGCGCTGGCCGCGGCCTGCCGGTCGGTCGAGGTGTGGCCGGTCAAGACCAACGCGGCCTTTCTCGCCCGCTGCGCCGCCCATGCCGACTTCGTGGCCGGGAAGGTGGATACCGGGTTCATTGCCGAGCGGCTGGAGGCCCTGACCGCCGAAGTCGCGCCCTTGCTACCACCGGGCGCCGTCGCCGCCGTCGGGAGGGAAGCGCCGGGGACGTCGGAGACCCCTTCGCCGTGGACCCCGGCGCGCGGCGCCGCGGGATTTCGCCTAAACGCCCCGCCGGTGACCACCGCCCTGGTGTTCGCCGACGGCATCCCGATGCGGGCGAGCTTCGATTTCGCCGGCGCGGGGCCGGCGCCGATCGGCCAGGACGGCGAGATCATCGTCTTTTCGGGCGGCGCGGCGATTTCGCTTTCCCAATATGGCAACACCGACCGATCCGCCGCCGCGGCGGCGAGCGACGGCGTCGTGCGCGCGCCCATGCCAGGGCGGATCGCGTCGATCGCGGTGGGGCCGGGCGACGCGGTGAGCGTCGGCCAGACCCTGGCGGTGCTCGAGGCGATGAAGATGGAACATGCGCTGGTGGCGCCGTTCGCCGGCGCGGTCGCCGAGGTCGCGGTGGCGGAGGGCGATCAGGTGTCGGAAGGCGCCGCCCTGATCAGGCTCGAACCGGCCTCCTGACCGCGCCTTGCCCCTGCATCTCATCAAGCTGTGCGTCGGCTGCGACACCGTCGATGAACTCCTGGCCTGGCGCCGCGCATCCCATGCCGAAGACCAGCCATGGAGGTTGCGCACCCGCCAGACACCCAGGCGGGCCGCCGAGCTGATCGACGGCGGATCGCTCTACCGCGTGTACAAGGGGTTCGTGCTATCGCGCCAGCGCATCCTGGCCGTCGAAACGGTGGGCGACGGCGCGGCGGCGCGTTGCGAGGTTACTTTGGGCGAGGCGGTCATGCTGACCCTGCCGACGCCCCGACGGGCGTTCCAGGGTTGGCGGTATCTGGCCGCGGGCGACGCGCCGGCCGACCTTTGCGAAGCGGGAAGGGGAGGGACGATGCCCCTGGAGCTGGCGCGCCAATTGCGGGAAATCGGCGCCTGGTAGGTCAGGCCGCGACGTTGTCCAGGAGGCGGGTTTTTCCCAGCCGGGCGGCGGCGAGAATCCGGGCTGATCCGTCGATCGGCCCCGGCCCCAGCCGCCCGAGGTCGCTTGGCGAGCGGACCTCGAAATAATCGACACCATCGAACCCGGCCGCTCCCAGCCGCGCCTTTGCCTCGGCCTCGACCGCCGATACCGCCAAGCCCCCCGCCACGGTGCCCGCGGCCTCCAGAAGCGCGCGATGCAGAGCCGGCGCGACCGCGCGCTGAACCGGGGTCAGGTAGGCGTTGCGCGACGACAAGGCCAGGCCGTCGATATCGCGCACGGTCGGCGCCCCGACGATCTCCACCGGCAGGCCGAGGTCCCGCGTCAGCCGGCGGATGACCTGCAGCTGCTGGTAGTCCTTCTCGCCGAACACCGCGATGTCGGGGGCCACCGCGATGAGCAGCTTGGCGACCACGGTGGCGACGCCGGCGAAATGGCCCGGCCTGACTTCTCCCTCCATGCCCGCCGAGACCCCCGCCACGCTCACCGTGGTGGAAAAGCCGGCCGGGTAGATGTCGCTCTCCGGCGGCGCGTAGAGCAGATCGCAGCCCGCCGACGCCAACAGGGCGCAATCCCCGATCTCGTCGCGCGGATAGGCCGCGAAGTCCTCGTCGGGACCGAACTGGCCGGGATTGACGAACAGGCTGGCCACCACCCTGCCGGCGCGCTCGCGGGCCAAGCGCGCCAGCGAAAGATGCCCCTCGTGCAGGGCGCCCATGGTCGGGACGAGCGCCACGGTGTCGCCGCCGGCGCGCCAGGCCGCGACCCGGGCGCGCAGGTCCGCCGCGCCGCGCACGGTCGCGAGGCAGGTCATGTCGGGGACCTTGGCACGGCCTCGCTTATGGCCGAGCGGGGTCCGAGCGTCCAGGCGCCCTTGCGCCGCGCCCGCCGTTGCCGCAATCACCGGACATCCATTGGGGAGTCGGCCGTCGAAGTGTCGCCAGCGCGGGTTATCCTGTTCGGCAATGAGAAGGGTGGGGCGGGCAAAACCACCGTCGCGGTGCATGTGGCCGCCGCCCTGCTCCACGAAGGCGCCCGGGTGGCCATCGTCGATCTCGACCAACGGCAGCAGTCCACCGGTCATTTCTTCGCCAATCGCGCCGTCTGGAACGCCGCCCAGGGCGCGGGCCTGCCTCTGCCGTGCGAGGTCGTTCCCGTGCGCGATGCCGAAAGCCTGCGAGAGGCGCTCGCGGCGGCGGCCGATTTCGTGGTGGTCGATACGCCCGGGGCGGACACGGAGTTATCGCGAGCCGCGCATGGTCTGGCCGACCTCATCGTCACCCCGATGAACGACAGCTTCGTGGACTTCGACATGCTGGGCGTCGTCGATCCGGTCACCCTGGAGGTTCTGCGGCCCAGCCTCTATGCCGAAACGGTGTGGGAGGCGCGCAAGGCCCGGGCGGTTCGGGGCGGGCGGCCCATCGACTGGGTGGTGCTTCGCAACCGGCTGGCCTCGGTGGAGGCGCGCAATCGCCGGCGGGTGGACGAGCGCCTGGCGACCTTGTCGCGGCGGGTCGGCTTCCGCCCCCTCGCCGGCCTGCGCGACCGGGTGATCTATCGCGAACTCTTCCCCTTCGGCCTGACGGTCAGCGACCTGTCGAGAACGGTGCGGCCGGTCCAGGTATCCCTGACCCACGTCGCGGCGCGCCAGGAACTGCGCCTCCTGCTGTACGAACTTGGCGTGGCCGGCGCCGCCGATCCCGCGCTGGCGGCGGAGTAGCTCAAGGTCCGCGATGATCTATCTGATCCTTGGCGCGGGCGTCCTCGCGCTTCTCGTCTGGGCGGGCCGCGGGCCGGCGCGGGCGCGGTTCGGCCTGCGAGCCGCCGTCGCGGTCTTTTCAGCCTTGGCCGCCGCCGGCGCGGTGGGCGCGGGTTTGCGCGGCGCCTGGCTGGTGAGCGTGGCCCTCATCGTGGTGTCGGTGGTTCTGGGCCGGAGCGTTCGGCGAGGATCGGCGCCGCCACAACAAGACCATGGCGACAGCGGCATGAATCTCGATCAGGCGCGCGCGACCCTTGGAGTGGGCCTAGGCGCGACCCGCGCCGAGATCGAATCGGCCTATCGCCGGCTCATTCGCCGCGCCCATCCAGACCAGGGCGGCACCAGCGGCCTAGCCGCCCAACTCAACGCGGCGAGGGACCGGCTGCTGAAGTGAAGCTCAGACCGGTCCGCCCACCTCGCAGGGAAGGCCCCGGCTCTTCACCGTCGAACAGGCGTCCCGGGCCGCCTGCTCGTTGAAGCCGGAGAAACGGGCGCGGTAGGCGCGACCGGCCCCGTCCACCGAGCCCTCGGCGTTGTCGAACAGGCGGGCGAATCGCTTCGAGACGTCCTCCACCTGCGCCTTGGCCTGGCGATGGCTCCTGAACTCGCCCACCTGCACCCACCAGTTGCGCGCCTGGGGCTTGACCGGCCGGGGCGCTGGGGGCGTCGCCGCGCGGGCCGCCGCCATGGAACTCGAGACGGTCATGGCGGTCGGCCGGGCGGTGTTGCGAGTCAGGACCACGTCGATCGGATCCTCATCGCCCTCGCCCTGGCCAATCGGCGTTCTGGCCGAGACCGGATAGGGGAAGGGGGCCTGGGTGAACAGGTTCTGCGCCGTGGTCAGCCGCTCGCCTCGGGCCCGACGTTCGAGCACGTCGAAGCCGGTCAGGAGCAGCCCCTCGACGTTGGCGTTGCGCGCCGCGCTGGAAGAGCTGCCCATGACCACCGCGATCAGCCGGTTGCCGTTGCGCATCGCCGAGGCGTCCAGGTTGAAGCCGGCGGCGTTGGTGAAGCCGGTCTTCAGTCCGTCCACGCCCGGCATCGTGCCGAGCAGATGGTTGGTGTTGAGGTAGGTGTTGCCGCGGTAGGTGAACATCTGGGTGCTGAAAAAGCGGTAGTATTGCGGATAGTCCCGCAGCACCGCCCGGGTCAGGATCGCCATGTCGCGGGCGGTGGTCACCTGGCGGTTGTCGGGCAGGCCGTTGGCGTTGACGTAGCGGGTGTTGATCATCCCCAACTGCTGGGCCTTCAGGGTCATCAGGGCGGCGAACCGCGATTCGGTGCCGCCGATCTTCTCGGACATGGCCACCGCCATGTCGTTAGCCGAATGAACCGCCATGGCGTGCATGGCGTCTTCGACGGTGATCGTGTCGCCCGCCCGCAGGCCCAGCTTGGTCGCCGGTTGAGCGGCGGCCAGGGGAGAGACGACGATCAGGTCGCCGAGATGCAGCCGGCCGGCCGCCAGGGCTTCGAAGGCCAGATAGAGGGTCATGACCTTGGTGATGGAAGCGGGATAACGGACACTGTCGGCCCGTTCGGCGTACAGCACCTCGCCGGTGCGGTAGTCCATGACGATCGCGGTGTTCTTGGGTTCGCCGTAAGCGACGTGCAAATAGGGGCTCTGCGCCAGCGCCGCCGTGGACGACGCGGCCAGACAGAGGGCGACCGCCATCGCCTGGACGGCGCGGGCAATACGGCGGGGGGGCTCGTTCATTAGCTTAAGCTCCGAGCGGCGGGGAATCGGTGGCGACATTACGACGCCTAGGCCTGGACCCTACCATGGGTTCACCATTGTTGCGCGAAGGTAAACAAGTGTTGAGGGAACCGATTGTCGCGGGGCGAGTTGGCCGCTCCTCGCGTGAATGTGAACAAATGGTGCAGTGCACAAAAAACCATTGACTTTCGCACTGCAACATATATCTAGGGAGCCCAGATGCGCCACCTTCCCTGATGGGCGCATCCCCAATCACCGACCGCGCGCCTTCTGGGCTCGCGCAACGCACCCAAGGAGATACCACTATGGCCACCGCCGCCGTCAAGGACACCGCCGAGCAATTCACCGCCGCCGGCAACAAAGCGTTCAAGGATTCCGTCGAAAAGTCGATGACCGCCATGAGCGAAATGAACGCCTATTCCAAGAAGAACCTGGAAGCGGTCGTC
>JBBRPN010000074.1:0-13601 GCA_038227925.1 Caulobacterales bacterium
GGGCATGGACCTGGGTTTGCAGCGCGTCCACCTGGGCCTTCAGCTCCAGTTCCGTGGCGCTGGGGCCGGCCGGGCGGGCGTGATGGCGGGCCGGCTTGGCCTGCGCGGTCGCGCCGAGGCCGGCGACCAGGAACACACCCATCGCCGCTCCCCCCAGAAGGGACGCGCGCTTGGTGTCGATGTTCTTTCTCATGGGAACCCCCTCGTGGTGTTTTTCAGGACTAAGAGCGCGATCAGGCGCGACCGGCCGTCGCCGCTTCCGACTTCGGCGGCAAAAATTCGAACCGCGCGGCGGGCGAAATATCGACCACCACGCGCAGAGCCGTCAGCCGCACGCGCTGGCCGGGCTCGAAATGAACGGCGAGATGTTCGGGCATGTCCGCCGTCAGGCGGTGGCCGCTCAGGGCCTGGCATTCGACCGATCGCACCGCGCCGCGGCCGCGCGCTTCGACCACGCGCACGGGCAGACCCTCGCCGACCGGGCCGGCGTCCAGGCGGGTGTCGGCGGGGCGAAACAGCGCCACCCCCTGGCCCACCCGGTCGGCGTCACCCAGCACGGGCGCGGCGAAACCTTCGAAGCGGGCGACGCCGCCGGCCACCTCGCAGGGAAGGCGGTTGCACTCACCGAGGAACTCGAACACGAACGCCGTGGCCGGCGCGTCATCGAGCTCGCGCGGCGTGCCGATCTGTTCGATACGGCCGTGGTTCATCAGCACCACCCGGTCGGCCAGAGCCATGGCCTCCTTCTGATCGTGGGTGACCAGGATGGTGGTGACGCCGGTGGCGTCGTGGATGCGACGCAGCTCGGCCCGCAGCTCCTTGCGCACCTTGGTGTCCAGGGCTCCGAACGGCTCGTCGAGGAGCAGCAGTCGCGGTTCGACCGCCAGGGCCCGGGCCACCGCCACCCGCTGGCGCTGGCCGCCGGAAAGCTGGGCCGGATAGCGGTTCCCAAGGCCGTCGATCCGCGCCAGGGCCAGCAGCTCCTCGACCCGGATCTTGATCGCGCCACGGGAGGGGCGCGACCTGGCGGGGCGCACATCGAGGCCGAAGGCGATGTTCCTGGCCACGGTCATATGGCGAAACAGGGCGTACTGCTGGAACACCAGCCCCACCCGGCGCTCGCGCGCGCTCAGCGCGAGAAAGTCGGTTCCGTCCAGAAACACCCGGCCGCGGTCCGGCTTGTCGAGACCGGCCAGGACCCGCAGCAAGGTGGTCTTGCCGGACCCGGACGGCCCCAGCAGGGTCAGGAACTCACCGTCCCGCGCCTCCAGCGACACGCCGGCCAGAGCGGGGAAGCGACCGAACCGCTTGTAGATCCCTTCGACGGTGAGGGTCATGCGGCGCTCCCTTTGATGGCGGCCAACTGACCGGCGCGCTCCAGGACGGCCTTGGCCACCAGGGTGACGATGGCCAGACCGGCCAGGAGCGAGGCGCAGGCGAAGGCGCCGACGAAATCGTATTCGTTGTAGACCGCCTCCACATGCAGGGGCAGGGTTTCGGTCAGTCCGCGGATGTGTCCCGACAGCACCGACACGGCGCCGAACTCGCCCATGGCGCGGGCGTTGCACAGCAACACGCCATGCAGCAGCGCCCAGCGCACATTGGGCAAGGTCACGCGCCGCAAGACCGTCCAGCCCCCCGCCCCCAGGGTGGTGGCGGCCAGTTCCTCGTCCGCCCCCTGCGCCGCCATCAGGGGGATGAGCTCGCGGGCGACAAGCGGCACGGTGACCAGGATGGTTCCAAGCACGATGCCGGGCAAGGCGAAGATGATCTTGACGCCGCCGGCTTCGAGCATCGGCCCAAACCAGCCCCGCGCGCCGAACAGCAACACCCACACCAGGCCCGAGACCACCGGCGACAGGGAAAGCGGCAGGTCGATGAGGGTCAGGAGCAGGGATTTGCCCTTGAAGTTGAACTTGGCGATGGACCACGCCGCCGCCAGGCCGAACGCCGCGTTCAGCGGGACGGCGATGGCCGCCACCAACAGGGTCAGGCGGATGGCTGCCTGGGCGTCGGCATCCCGGAAAGCGTCGAGGAAGGCGCCGGCGCCCTTGGCGGCGGCCTCCACGAACACCGTGGCCATGGGCGCGCCGATCACCAGCGCCAGCCAAGCAAGCGCCACCGTCAGGGTGCTGGGGATCGACCGCCACCGGCCGCCGCACGACCGGGGTTCCAGCCACGGCGAGAGCCGCGTCACCCGTGAGGCGATCGGCGAGGGCGACGACTATGTGCCCCTGGCCCGGCGTTCGCACCAACTGTGGCGCGAGATGGAAGCCGAGACCGGCGAGAGCCTGATGCTGACCACCGGCGGCCTGTTCATCGGCGCGCCGGGCCTGGGCGGCGAACACCCTGGCAAGACGGACTTCGTGCGCCGCACCATCGAGGTCGCCGCGCGCCATGACATCGACCACGAAGTGCTGACGGCCAGCGAGACGCGCCGCCGTTTCCCGCCGTTCAACCTGCGCGACGACGAGATCGCCTATTTCGAACCCGGCGCGGGCCTGTTGTATCCCGAGCGCTGCGTGGCCGCGCAACTCACTTTGGCCAAGCGCGCGGGGGCGGAGGTTCGGATCGGCGAAACCGTCGAAAGCCTCCTTCCCATGGCCGGCGGCGTGCGGGTCGTCACCGACCAGGGCGCCTACGAAGCGGGTCAGGTCGTGGTGGCCGCCGGCCCCTGGGCCCCAGGGCTTCTAGGCGGCGCCTGGGGCCGCTCGCTGCGCCTCTACCGCCAGGTCATGCACTGGTTTGAGCCGGACGACGCGGCGGCCTTCGCGCCGGGCCGGTTTCCGGTCTTCATGTGGATGCACGACCAGGGCGCGGGCGATTGGTTCTACGGCTTTCCGGTCATTCCCGGCTCGCGCGGCGTGAAGATGTCGGATGAGCGGTTCGCCGTCGCCGCTCCAGCGCCCGAGGAGATCGACCGCACCGTAACGAAAGGTGAGGCGCTAGCCATGCGCCGGCGGCATGTCGCCGGGCGTCTCGAGGGACTGGGAGGCGCCTGGCTGCGATCGGTCGCCTGCACCTACACCCTCACGCCCGACAGCCGATTCCTGATCGGCCGCGACCCGAACCGCGAGCGGACCATCGTGGTCAGCGCCTGCTCGGGCCACGGCTTCAAACACTCGCCAGCCATCGGCGAGGCAGTGGCGGCCCTCGCCCTGGACGGCGCCGCGCCGGCCGTGCTGGCGCCGTTCGACCCGGCTAGATCGTGCTGACCGCGCGCGCGCCGCGCCGGCGTCTCACGGCGACATAGAGGATGAGCACGAGCAGGAGAATCCCCAAGCTGGCCGTCAACTGGGTCCGCAACGCTGGGGTGAAGGCCATGGCCGCCAAGATTGCCACGATGGCCGCCACGGTGAAATAGCTGCCCCAGGGAAACAGCCACATGCGCACCGTGAGCCGCGGCGAGGCTTCGGCCTCGAGGCGCCGGCGCACGGCGATCTCGGCGCAGGCGACGATGAGGTAGATCAGCAGCATCAGGGCGCCCGAGGCGTTGATCAGGAAGGCGAACACCACCTGCGGCGAGACCACCGAGGCCGCCACGGCGACCGCGCCGAAGGCGAAGGCGATCAGGATGGCGCGGATCGGCACCCGTCGCTTGCTCAACGCCACCAGGGCCTGGAGGGCGTCGCCGTGGGCGGCCAGGGTAAACAGGACCCGCGAGGTCACATAGAGGCCGGAGTTCAGGCACGAGAGCACGGCGGTCAGCACGATGGCGTTCATGATCAGCGCCGCGCCGGGAACGCCGACTCGCGCCAAGGCGATGGCGAAGGGGGAATCGCCGGGGCGGATGCCCGTCCACGGGACCACCGTGACGATCAGGAAGAGGGAGATGACATAGAAGAGCAGAATCCGCACCACCACCTGGCTGGTCATTTTGGCGACGGCGCGGCCCGGCTCGCGCGATTCGGCCGCCGCGATCGTGGCGATCTCCGCCCCGCACAGGGCGAAGATGACGCTGGTCACGCCGCCCAGGACCGACAGCGCCCCGAAGGGCGCGAACCCGCCGTGGGCGTAGAGATTGGAAAAGCGCGCGCCGTGCGCGAGCCAGATGACAAAAACGCCGGTCATCAGGATGAAGGCGACGATGGCCGCCACCTTGATCGAGGCGAACCAGAATTCGAACTCGCCGTAGGATCTTGTCGACCACAGGTTGGTGGCCATCATCAGCGCCATCAGGCCAAGGGCCAGGGCCCAGATGTCGATGGGGAGCCACAGGTGCAGGATCGCCGCGCCGGCCAGGGCCTCGATGGCCAGCACCACCACCCAGAAATACCAGTAGAGCCAGCCGGCGGTGAACCCGGCCCAGTTCCCCAGGCCCAGCCGCGCGTATTCGGTGAACGAGCCGGTCTCCGGATAGGCCGCCGCCATCTCGCCCAGCATCCGCATCACCAGCAGGACCACGGCGCCGGCCAGCAGATAGCTGACCACGATGGCCGGGCCGACGGTGGCGATGCCGGCGCTGCTGCCGACGAACAGGCCCGCCCCGATGATGCCGCCGATGGAGATCATCGTCACATGGCGCTGGCGCAGGTCGCGACTGAGACCGTGCGCGCGGACGACTTCCACGACCGCCACATCGCCCTGGCTCAAGTTGGTCACCCCGCTGAAAATCCCGGTTGCAAACGAGACCATCCCCACCCGCCCGTCAACCGCGCGGCGGGATGGACGCCCCTCGTCGGTTCGGACTATAGGACGCGCCGCAAATCCACCATTGCCCAAACCGCCTTCAACGACGAAAGACGTTCGCCATGACCGACGCCGGAAACGAGACCGACGCCCAGCTGGCGCGCCGCATCGCCGACACGGCGGGCGAACTGCTGATCGCCCTGCAGCGCTCCAATCTCTTCGACGGCAAGGCCCTGGGCAAGGTGGGCGACCGGGTCGCCAATGCCTTCATCATGGAAGCCCTGGCTCGCAACCGCCCGGGCGACGCCGTCCTTTCCGAGGAGGAAGCCGCCGATCCGGCCCGGCTGGCGCGCAAAAGGGTGTGGATCGTCGATCCCCTCGACGGCACCCGCGAATACGGCGAGGGGCGGTCCGACTGGGCGGTCCATGTCGCCCTGGCCGTCGATGGCGCGCCCACCGTCGGCGCGGTGGCCATGCCGGGCGTTCCGGCGACCCTGTGCACCGAACGGCCGACCCCCATCGCGCCGTCGGCCCCCGGCCCCCTGCGCATGGTGGTCAGCCGCACCCGCCCGGCGGCCGAAGCGGTGGCGGTGGCCGAGAAACTCGGCGCCGAGTTGCTGCCCATGGGATCGGCCGGCGCCAAGGCGATGGCCGTGGTCCGGGGCGAGGCCGACATCTACCTCCACTCGGGCGGCCAGTACGAATGGGATTCCTGCGCCCCCGTCGCCGTGGCCCTGGCCGCCGGCTTGCACGCCTCGCGGATCGACGGCTCGCCCCTGATCTACAACCGCGACACCCCCTATTTGCCGGACCTGCTGATCTGCCGAAAGGACCAGGCGGACGAGGTTCTGCGCCTGATTGCCGAACTGGCCGCGCCGGCGCCGGCCGCCTGAGCGCCGGCTTTCTGAACGCCCGCGCGGGTCGGGGCGGCCCCGGACGCCGCGACCCGGCCGGCGCCCCGCGCGGCTCATCTTCGCCTGGCGGCGGAACAGTCGTTGAAGCCGGGGGTTGTGGTGCGGGCGGAGCCCGGCTTATGTCCAAGCTTGAACGGCCTCTTCTAGGCTACTTTGAAAACGCCGGCCGAACCTTCATGGCACCGCCTCTATCGGCCCCGGTCGCGGTCGCGACGGACAACGGGCGCGCCGCCAGGGCGTGGGCTGGGCGGCTCGCCCGCTACCGGCGACCCAGCGCCGCGCGCGGCGCGTTCGAGATTGCCGTCACCGTCGCGCCCCTGATCGCGATCCTGGTTCTGGCCTGGGAGGCGATGCGTCATCAATTTTGGTGGGGACTGCTGCTGATCCCGTTCGCGTCCGCCTTTCTGGTCCGCCTGTTCGCGATCCAGCATGATTGCGGACACGGCGCCTTCCTGCCCCGCCGCGGCCTCAACGATTGGCTGGGCCGGGTCATCGGCGTCCTCACCCTGACCCCCTACGACTATTGGCGCCGCGCCCACGCCCTGCATCACGCCACCTCCGGCGCCCTCGACCGGCGCACGATCGGGGGGATCGACACCCTCACCGTCGAGGAATTTCTCGCCCTGTCGCGCTGGCGTCGCGCGGCCTACCGGCTTTATCGGCATCCGCTGGTGATGTTCGGCCTGGGGCCGGCCTTCGTCTTCCTGGTCCAGCACCGCCTGCCCGTGGGCATGATGCGCCAGGGATGGAGGCCGTGGGTCTCGACACTGACGACCGATCTGGGGGTCGCGGTCATGGCCGTCTGCCTGGCGGCGATCTTCGGCGTCGGACCATTTCTGCTGATCTATCTGCCGGCGGTCATAATGGCCGTCTCGGTGGGTGTCTGGCTTTTCTTCGTGCAGCACCAGTTCGAAAACACCTACTGGGCGCGCGATCCGGCCTGGGAATTCCACGAGGCCGCTTTGCGCGGCAGCTCCCACTACGATCTGCCCGTTGTCCTGCGCTGGTTCACCGCCAACATCGGCATCCACCACGTCCATCACCTGAACAGCCGCATTCCCTATTATCGCCTCGGCCATGTGCTGCGGGAGGAACCCGAATTGCGAGCCGCCGGTCGCCTCACCCTGACCCAGAGCTTTCGCTGCGCCGGCCTGGCCTTGTGGGACGACACGAGCCGCCGGATGATCTCGTTTCGGGAAATGCGGCGACTGTCTCGCCCCCCCGCCGCCCTATAGGCCGGCGCGGATGTCGAAATTCCGTACAACCTGTCTAGTCCCTGGCGCCGCCGCACAGGATCGAACTGTGGACCTCAGCCTTACCAAGGATGCGCTCTACCACTGAGCTACGGCGGCGTTTGCCCAAAGGGGAAGGGCGGGCGAAAAGGCGCGGGCCGACGGCAACGTTCTCTTGAAAAGTTAGTCCGATTGACGTACATGAGTGGTCGGAGGTGATCATGGCCACGGCAGTTAAATCGGATCGACGGCTTCGGGCGGAGCGGCTTGGGTTTCGCATCGATGAGCCGACCAAGACGTTGATCGAACGGGCCGCCCGACTCGAACGCCGCAAGGTCACCGATTTCTGCATGACGGCGCTCACTGACGCCGCCCATCGGACGATCGCGGAACACGATACGCTCGCCCTGTCGGACCGGGATCGGGCCGTCTTCTTCGACACCCTGATCAATCCGCCGACTCAGAGTGAGCGGCTGGCGCGGGCGTTCGCCGAGCAAAAGCGCCGGATTGCACCGTGAATGGCGGGGCGACCATCCCAGGATCTTCAAATCGCGCTGCTCCATGACCGGCACGATCGGGGCGGCTTCACCTGCGGAGTGGAGAGCCTCGACCGTTATCTGAAGACGCAGGCGGGCCAGGACGTCCGGCGCAAGGCCAACGCCGTGTTCGTCCTGGGCGAGCGAGACGATCCAGCACGGATTCTCGGCTACTATACGCTTTGCGCGACGGCGATCGCCCCGGGAGAGGTTCCGGAAGCCGCCCGAAAGCATATCCCGCGTTATCCCCTGGTGAGCGCCACCTTGATCGGTCGCCTGGCCGTCTCAAGGGACCGTCAGGGACAAAGGTTGGGCGCGATCCTTCTGGCCGACGCGTTGCGGCGCGCGTTCGAGAGCGCCGACACGGTCGGCTCTTCGATGATCGTGGTCGATGCGCTCGATGAGCGCGCCGCCGGATTCTACGCCGCGCACGGCTTTGTCCGATTGCCGGACTCCCTTCGGTTGGCGCTGCCCATGAGTCTCGTGGGCCAATTGGCCGAACGCTGACGCCTACGTCCCGACCGGACCTGGCGCCGCCGCACAGGATCGAACTGTGGACCTCAGCCTTACCAAGGATGCGCTCTACCACTGAGCTACGGCGGCGTTCCCGATCGGGGAAGGGCCGGGTGTTAGCGAAAGGCGCGGCCGGTGTGAAGCGAATTCGGCTTGACCCGCGCGCGCGCGGGGTTAGGCGAACATCCATGGTCGATACCCCGACACCGCCGCCGGCCGCCAAACATCCGGACCCGACTCCCGTCGCCACCCCGCGAGACTCCCGTCTCGCCGCGGCGCTGCGGGCCAATCTGCGCCGGCGCAAGGTTGTGCCCAAGGCGCCGCCTCGCGAGGGTGACTAGGTGGCCGCGCCGCAACCCCTGCGCCTGTTGGCTGAGGACGCCGACGACCTGGCGGTGATCTCCGCCGCCCTGCAGGACGCGGTGACCCGCATCGGCGACATCCAATGGGAACGCGGCGCGGGGCGCCTGACCGTGGCCTTCAACCGTTTCCGCTGGGAGGCCGAGGAGGGTGCGGGCGAGCGGGTGCGCGCCGGCCTGCAACTGGGCGGTGTGCTGGACGTCAAGGCGCGCCACCTGCGCCAAGGGGCCGCCGACGCGGTACTGGAGTTGCTGGCGCTCACCTTCGAGCCGGGCGCCTCACCCGGCGGACGGGTCATCTTCACCTTCGCCGCCGGCGGCGATCTGGCGGCCGGCGTGGAATGCATCGACGCGGCCCTGGCCGATTTGTCGGCGCCCTGGCCCACGCCGCGCAAGCCCGAACACGAGAGATAGCCGCAAGGAGCGGGCCGCGAGTCTCGCGCCCCTTTTGGGCGGTGGGCGCGTTGTGGCAATAGAAAAGTCCATGGCCGCCGACGCCCCGCATCACCGCCTGCAGTCCGTCGAGTTGGACGACGAGTCCCTGGCGGCGGTGTCTCGCGATCAGGAACAGGAGCGGCAGATCGCCATCTTCGATCTGCTGGAGGAAAACCATTTCGCCCCGGACGGCGCCGGGGGCGGACCCTACGATCTGAAAATCGCCCTGATCGACAACCGGCTGGCCCTTGACATCGCCGGCCCGGACTACCAGCGCCGGCATATCCTGTCGCTGTCGCCCCTGCGCGCGTTGGTGCGCGACTATCACCTGGTCTGTGAGAGCTATTACCAGGCCATTCGCAACGCCACGCCCCAGCGGATCGAGGCTCTCGACATGGGCCGGCGCGGCCTTCACGACGAAGGATCGAGCGTGCTTCAGGTGCGCCTGGCCGGCAAGGTCGGGATCGACCCGGATACCGCGCGGCGCCTCTTCACCCTGATCTGCGCCCTGCACTGGCGGGGCTGAGCATGGCCGATTTGCCGGGAGCGGTGCTGTTCGCCTGCAACCTCAACCGGATTCGCTCTCCCATGGCCGAGGGGCTGATGAAGCGGCGGTTCGGCAACCAGATCTATGTGGATAGCTGCGGCCTGCGCGCCGGCGACGACGGCGGGGTCGATCCCTTCGCGCTGGCGGCGATGGACGAGATCGGGGTCGATCTTTCGGACCACCGGGGCAAGACCTTCGAGGACGTGGAAGCCCATGCGTTCGACGTTGTCATATCGCTCAGCCCCGAAGCCCATCATCGGGCCCTGGAACTGGCGCGGGGTCGAGCGGTGGATATGGAATATTGGCCCACTCTCGACCCGACCTTGACCGGCGGCGCGCGCGACGCTGTCATGGACGCGTATCGGGCTGTTCGCGGTGCGCTCGAGGATAGGATTCGTCAGCGCTTTGGCCACGCGCGGACCTTTGGCGGCTAGTTCGGAGCGGTCAGCACATACCCCTCGATCCGCACGAAAACATAACCCTGAGCCGCAGCGTCGGCCTCGCCCTCGGCGGTCGCCGTGACGAGATTGCGCCCAAGCGCGGCGTTGCGAAACAGTTTCAGCGGCCGGGTTCCGGGTTGAGGTGCGGAGTAGAGAAAGCCCTGCGCGCCGTCGAAGACATAGCCCGCCGCCAGAGCGTCCCGTTCGCCCTCGGCGGTGGCCACGGTGTCGTGGGCGCCGAGGCTTTCGTTCCAATAGGCCTTGAGGGGCGCGTCGCCCGGGAAGGGGTGGGTGAGGACGTAGCCCTCGTTGCGCAGGCGCCGATAGTGGGCCGATTGCGCCCGCGCCGCGCCGGCGGCCGAGGCGGCGGCGAAATAGTCTCCCCGGCTGGGGTCGTAGAACTGGTCGAGAGGCGAAGTTTCCGGCGCTCCCGGCTCCGCCGCCGGCGCGGCGGCGACCGCTTCGGTGGAATGTTCGGCGCTGCATTCGTTGGGCGCGCGCAGAAAGGTCATGGAGCCGCCTTCGAACATCTGGCGCTGACCGTCGGGCGTGTTGACCGCGTCCGACACCGGCAGTCCGAGCCAGCCGCTGGGTCCGCCGTATTGGAAATATAGGCGATAGAGGCAGCCGGAGACGGCGAAGGTCTGGCCCGCGCGCGGTCCCGACTGGTGCCAAAGGATGGTGGCGGCGGGGAAGGTCGCGTCCCGGGCCTTGGAACCTTGCGGAGAGGTGGAGGTCGCCGCCTCGCCGGCGACGGGACAGCCAAGCGGTCCCGGCGCGCCGCCCATGGCCGTCCATTTGTCGAAGATCGGGCCGCCGAGGGTCTGACCGCAGGCGAGACCGCCGCCAGGCGCTTGCGCCAAGACCACGGCCGGCGGGACAATGGCCAGCGCCAAGGCGATCGCCGCGAGGCCAGCCAGGATCGTCGCCCGCCCCGCCCGAGCGATCGGCCATCCTGGTGAAGGGAACATCGAAGAGCCCTCGGTGCGAGCCGAACACGACGGTCGCAGCGATACGCCCGCCGCCCATCGACCTCAACCGGTGAGGTGGGTTATGATCGCCAAGAAAGCCACGGCAGGCGCGTTTTTCCCGTTCGGGACCGTGTTGGTCGTTTCAGTCCATTTCGAGAGGCCGCATGGCGAAAGAAGAACTTCTGGAACTGCCGGGCACGGTGAGCGAGTTGCTGCCCAACGCCACCTTCCGGGTGAAACTGGAAAACGAGCACGAAATCATCGCCCACACCGCCGGCAAGATGCGCAAGAACCGCATCCGGGTGCTCGCCGGCGACAAGGTCCTGGTCGAGATGACCCCCTACGATTTCAGCAAAGGCCGGATCACCTATCGCTTCAAGTAGAACATCGGCGCGGCGACGGCCGATCGCGCCGGCGCTTGAACGACCGCGCGGGCCGGCGTAGCGAGACGTTCTGATGGGTAATCTCAAGGATCGTCGCCTGATTCTCGCCATCGGGGCGGGGCTGGCGCTGGTCGCGGGGTTGATCGTGGCCGCGGTCGTCGCCACCCGCCATCCCGATTCCCAGGAACCGCCCCCGGCGTCGCAAGGCGGTCTGGTCGTCCAGACCGGCCGCGACGACGACATCAAGCTCGATCCTCGGCGGCCCCTGCGCTGTTTCGTCAACGGCCAATTGGTCGGGGAATTGCCGCTCGGCGATTGCGCCAGGCGCAACGGCGTGGCCACTGGCGCCCTAGATGTGGGTCTTGACCCCAGCGGCGCCCTGGTCGCCTCGCACGGCCTCTCCGCCGACATCACGCCCCTGCCGCCGTCCCAGGCGCTGGTGGCCGAGGCGGCCCCGGCCGAGGCTTCGCCGCCGCCCGTCGATGCGCCGGGCGAACCCTCGTCAGCCATCCCCCGGCCAGCGGCGGCGCCTTGTCTCGCCTATGCGCAAGCAAGTTGGAAACGGATTCCCTATGATTTGACCCTCAACGCCTGCGTTCAGACGCTTTACGCCGGCCAGTGCGTCGCTCCGGGTGACGCCCTTTACGGACGTTGGGGCGCCCGCACCCTGCGCCTCGTTCCGGGCCGGGTGGAAATCTCCGCCGACAACCGCGATTTCCGCGCCCTCGCCGGTCAGGGGCCGGCCTGCTCGGTGGCGCCCATTCCCTCGGCCGGCCGAGGGCTGTAGGCTCGACGATCATGCGCCCCTTCCTTCCGCCGATCGCCCTCCTCGCCGTTCTCGGCCTGGGCGGCTGCCAGAAACAATTGGACGCCCCCGCCGATCGGGGTGTCTGCTGGCATCTCGCCCAGACTCCCGCTGGGAAGATGAAATTCAACAAGCTGGCGGAGGCTCAACCGGACCTCGAACACTGCGCGGCGCAATTGGAGATGATGCGCCTGCGTTTCCGCGCCCTGGGCAGCACCCAGACGCAGGTCACCGGCGCCTACCAGGGTCAGTTTCTGTTCATTCAGCCCGAAGGCGTGTTCACCGCCCAATCCTACGGCGGTTATCGCTATCCCTTCATGGTCCGCACCGGCGACGGGCGCCTGGCGGTTCCGGGGGCGATGCCGGAACAAAACTAGAACGCAGAGCTTGCGCCCAGCGGAAAGCCTGCTAGGGTCGGCGCCGATTTCGGCGCATTGGATCGCCGGGCGAGCAAGGGAGCAAACGCGATGGCGGGCAGCGTCAACAAGGTCATTCTGGTGGGCAATCTCGGCAAGGATCCCGAGGTGCGCACCCTTCCCTCCGGCGACCGCGTTGCCAACCTCAGCCTCGCCACCTCCGAGACTTGGCGCGACCGGACCACCGGCGAGCGCAAGGAGCGGACCGAGTGGCACCGGGTGGTGATCTTTAACGACAATCTGGTGAAGGTGGCCGAGAACTATCTGCACAAGGGCTCCAAGGTCTACATCGAAGGGGCCTTGCAGACCCGCAAATACGAGCAGGGCGGCGTCGAGAAATACTCCACCGAGATCGCCCTGCAAAAGTTTCGCGGCGAACTCACCATGCTCGACGGCAAGGGCGAGGGCGGCGGGAGCCGCGACAGTGACGCCGGCGGTTACGACAGCGGCCCGCGCGCCGCCAGTTCCGGTCCGAAGGAGACCTTCACCGCCGACTTGGACGACGAGATCCCCTTTTAGGGCCTCGTGCCGCGGCGCCTCACCAGACCCCCCCGGCGAAGTTGTCGAGGATCGTGGCGTCGGCGGTGACCAGCCGCGCGCCGTCGGCCATGGCGTTGGCGACGATCAGACGGTCGAACGGATCGCGCGTCCAGGCGAAGCACCGGGCGCAATCCACGATAGAAGGGAGGGGCGTCTCCGATATCGCTAATTCGATCCGACCCGACAGTCTTTCGATCAAACTGGCCGCGTCGCGATCGATCTTGCCCCTTTCGAACAATATCTCGAGTTCGAGCATGACCATCGGCGAAATATGGCTTTCGTCGCGTTCGACGAGCGCCCGCGCTCGCGCGGACAGACGATGGCTTCGACGCAATGCGAGCCAGATCACCACGTGCGTGTCGAGATGAATCAAAGATCCAACTCGGGTTCCTCGTCCCAATGCCAATAGGATTCACGCACTTTCCGGAAATCCTCCACGCTCATATCACCCCCCAACGCCAAATCGGGAGGCGACTTCCAGAACCGTCTCCACCGTTCGGCTCGCTTCTCGGCCACGCTGGCCGGGGCCTCTTCGGCGGACACCACCACCCGCCCGCCTTTGCGCTTGATCTCGATGGGCTCGCCCGTGGCCAGCGCCTCATCGACCATCTGGAAGATGTTCTTGCGGAATTCGGTGATCGTGACCGTCTTCATATGTACATCATGCGCCGCAACTATGTACATGTCAAGGGTGGCTGGGGGTTCTTGTGGCGTTTTGGCCATCGCTCTGATAACAAAGACGGCGGACGTTCGGTGTCCGATTCTGAGCGTTGAAACCCCCGTTTGACCGACGAGACGACCATACCGCCCGGTGACGGCCGGCGGGGGAATGTCACCCCCATTTCCATCGAGGACGAGGTCAAGCGCTCGTATCTCGACTA
>JBBRPN010000075.1:0-13575 GCA_038227925.1 Caulobacterales bacterium
CGACGCCGACTGCGGCGGCGCCTGCGCCTGCGCCACCTGCCACGTCTATGTGGACGAGGCCTGGCGGAACAAGACCGGCACGCCCTCGGCCATGGAGGAATCCATGCTGGATTTCGCCGAGAACGTCGAACCCAATTCCCGCCTCTCCTGCCAGATCCGGGTCAGCGACGAGATCGATGGCCTCACGGTCCGCATGCCGGAAAGCCAGCATTAGGCGGCGAGTCAAAAAAGCTCCGGCCGGGCCTCGGGCGTCAGGCCGGCTTCGGGGAGGTGGCAGGTGAAGGCGGCGCCGGCCCCCGGCTCGCTCTCCAGCGCCACCCAGCCCCCGTGCAGTTCCACCAACGCCTTGACCAGGGCCAGGCCAAGGCCCGGCCCGCCGCGGTCTCCGCCGCTGAAACGGTCGAAAATGTGCGCCTGGACATGAAAGGGAATGCCGCGGCCGGTGTCGGCCACCTGCAGGCGGGCTTCCCCTGGCGCGCGGGTCGCCGAAAGGGTGACCGTCCCGGGCGCCGGGGTATGGCGAAGGGCGTTCTCGGTCAGGCGGTCCAGAACCTCGGCCAGACGGCGCGGGTCGCCGCGGATGAGGCCGGCGTCCCCGTCGCCGGCGACGGTCACGGTCACCCCCGTGCCCTGGGCCGCCGCCGCCCACCGTTCGCCGGCGGCGTCGAGCAGGGCGTCGATATCCACGTCCTCGATCTCCAGGGTAAATTCGCCGGCGTCGATTTCGGCCATGGTCAGGACGTTGTCGATCGACCGCGCCAGTTGGGTGGCCGCGGCGCGCACGGCCGCCACATATCCCCGTTCCCGCTCGGCCAGTCCCTTCCCGCTCCTCTCTAGCAGTTCGGCGTAGCCGACGATGGTGGTCAGAGGAGTGCGCAGTTCATAAGAGACACTGCCGACGAATTCACGCTTGAGCCGCTCGGCGGCGGCCAGCGCCATCTCTCGATCGCGCAAGGCGCCCTCCAGGCGACGGGTGTCGGTGACGTCGGCGAACGAGACCAAGGTCGCTCCGTCCGGCAACGGCCTAGATTGAAAGGCGACGATGCGCCGCTCGGCGGTGGTGATTTCACCGACAGCCGGCGCCCGCGCCCTCGGATCGGGGTCGGTGACGCGGCCCTTGAGGTCCCGCCAGAACTGGCGATCGTGCAGACGCGGCACACATAGCTCGACAACGGCGTCGAAATCGGCCGCCCGAGCCAGTCGTTCGGAAGTCACGCCCCAGAATCGTTCGAACGCCTCGTTGTGCAGCTTGAGGCGGGCGTCGGCCCCGAACACGGCCACCGCGTCGGTGAGTTTGTCCAAGGTGGCCCGCTGCACCTGGATCAGATGATTGAACTGGCTCTTCAGCTGAAGTTCCGAGGTTCTGTCGGAAAAGACCATGGTCAGGCCGCCGCCGGGATGGGGAAGGCTGAGGACGCGCAGGGTGCGCCCGCTGGGCAGACGCCAAGTGACCTCGGCCGAGGGTCTGAGCCGTTCGTGGCGGGCCAGCTCCTCCGACTTGAAGCGGGCGTAATCGATAACTTCGGGCAGGAGGCGGCGCTGCCGCAGGCGATCCATGACTTCGCCGTGGCTTGGTCCGTCCGCCAACCACGCGGGCTCCAACTCCCAGAGGGCGGCGTAGGCTGGATTGTGGAAGGTCAGCCGACGATCGGCCCCGAACACCGCCACGGCGTCGCCGATCTGGCTCAGGAGCAGATCGTGGGCGGCGGTGTGGCGCCTAAGCGTTTCGGCCGCCGCCTCCATCGTCGTGACGTCCCGCGTCCACACCGAGACTCCGCCGCCTTCGAGGGGCTGGGCCTGGATGCGCAGGGCCCGCCGCCCGCGACTGAGGGACACCCAGCGCAGACCTTCCCGCCGCTCAAGGCGCGCCGCCGCCTCGCGGACCAGGGGGTCCGCTCCAAGATCCAGGCGCGCGGCCTGGGCAAGCGCGTCTTCCAGGCTTTTCGCCGCCGCCTCCTCCAGCCAGGCGCGGTTCACCCAGGCCGGCGAGCCGTCGTCGTCGGCGATCCAGGCCGGATCGTCCGCCGCGTCGATGAAGGCGGCCAGGCGGGCGATCGTGGGCAGTCCCGCCCTCTCCCGGGTGGCGGGGCCCAGCCGCAGCCACGCCAGCGCGCCGGCCGACCGCCCCTCCACCGACACCCCGCCACGCGCGCCATGAGCCTCGAAGACGCAGGCCTCACCTTGGGTGAAGAGGGCGTCCAGCCGCCGGGCGTGGTCCGCGTCCGACGCCGCCAGGGCGCCGATCACAGCTTGCGGATCGGCGCCAGCGACGCCCAGAATCTCGGCGCACGCCGCCAACGCATCGCGCCCGCCGATCAGATTGGGGCGACCCTCGTCGATGAGGATGAGCGCGCAGTCGAACGCCTCGGCGGCGGTGTCGAGCGCGCCGGCGCGCCGCCTTTCCGCGTCGAGCCGCGCCGTAGTTCCCCGCCACAGCGCAATGGCCGCGCCGACACCCACCGTCGCACCGGCCAAGCCCATCGAAACAGCCAAAAACAGTTCGTGCGGACTCATTCGCCTTCGGTCCGAATCATATCGACCGGGAGGGTAACAGACGGGCCCCGGCCCCGACCCGTCGCGATCCTTGCGCTAGGTCGTGGGCCGGTCGCCTCAAATAGTCGATAACCGCGCTATATAGCCGGCATCATGGCCGATTGGACCCACGCTGCCGCGCCTTCCCTGGACGACCTCGCCGCCCTGGCGCGGGCCGCATTGGACGCCTTGCCGGCGGCCGTGCGCGCGGCGGCGGGGGAGGTGGTGTTCCGCATCGATGACTTCGCGGCCGACGAGGTTCTTGCCGAACTCGGCATCGAGGACGCTTTCGAGCTCAGCGGCCTCTATCAGGGCGTCGATCGCACCCGTCGCTCGGTGCTCGATCCCACGCCTCACGAATCGCGGGTCTTTCTCTACCGCCGGCCGATCCTCGAGGAGTGGGCGGAACTGGCCGATGTGACCCTGGGTGAACTCGTCGCCCACGTCCTCATCCACGAAATCGGCCATCACATGGGCCTCTCGGACGCCGACATCGAGGCCATCGAAGCGCGAGACGCCTGAAGACTCTTCCCGTGCGATGGCAAATCATGCCACGCTGCGCCTCGACAAATCTGGATGGGGAGGCAAACGTCCATGGAACACTACAAGCTCGTCGCGCTGGTCACGCTCCTGGCGCTGCTGCTCTATTTCGTCATGAGCCTCCGAGTGGGTCGCGGGCGTTCCAAATATGGCGTGGAGGCGCCGGCGGTGAGCGGCCACCCCGACTTCGAGCGGCTGTTCCGCGTCCAGGCCAACACCCTCGAATGGTTGCCGACTTTCCTGGTCTCTCTGTGGCTGTTCGCCCTTTATTGGGACGAGAAGATCGCCGCCGCCGTCGGTCTGGTGTGGATCGTCGGGCGCATCCTCTACATGATGAGCTATTCCAAGGTGGCGAGTTCGCGCGGCCCGGGCTTCGGCATCCAGGCCCTGGCCACCGGCGTCCTGCTGTTCGGCGCCCTTGGCCGGATCGTTTACCTGATGGCCGTCAACGGCGTGCCCGCTCACCTATGAGGTGTTGACGACGCCGGAGCCTTTTCCTTTGAGGTTCCGGCGCATGGCCTTATCAGCAGTGCTTCGGCGGCGCTGCTAACGCTCTGAATTTACCGAATATTTTCCATTGCGGCGGCAATGATTCGCTCCCTACGTGAAGCTGGGGGCGAAGACCCCCGAACGGGGGATGCTATGATCGACACCGATTTTGGGCGGCAATGGCGCGGCGAGCGGCTGACCACCGCCGAGGTGCTCTATTACCTGCCCGACCATCCGGCCCTGCTGCAGCGGTTCCTTTGGCAGACCCTGGACCTCTCGCCGGACTATCCGCGCGTCCACCGGTTCCTCGATTTCTGGCGCCGCGAGATTGACGCCGTCATCCACTCGGTGACCCTGTCGGCCGCCGGCCTCGTGGCCCCGGCGAAGCTCGACATCGTTCGTCGGGTCGGGACACTGCATTGACCCTTTACGCGCCCAGGCCGTAGGTCGCTTTCGAGAAAGGCGGCCCGATCGTCGCCGATCCTTGGCCGGCCCACCCTTCATGAAGGCAAGGAACACCATGGTCGGACGATGGGCGGTTCTCACCCTTGGCGCCGCGCTCCTGTGCGCCCCGGCCGGCGCGCCGCGCGCCCAGCCGGCCGCCGCCCCGGTCTTCGCGACCCACGAGGGCGATTTCGTCATCGCCGATTTTCACTTCGCCTCGGGCGAGACGTTGGCGAAGCTGAAATTACACTACATGACTCTCGGAACCCCCACGCGGAACGCCGCCGGCGCGGTGACCAACGCGGTGTTGATCCTGCACGGCACCGGCGGCTCGGGGAAACAGTTCCTGGCCCCGCAGTTCGCCGGCGAACTCTACAGGCCGGGCCAGCCGCTCGACGCGCGCCGCTATTTCATCATCCTGCCCGACGACATCGGCCATGGCGAGTCTTCCAAACCCAGCGACCGGATGCGGGCCGCCTTTCCCCGCTACGGCTATGCCGACATGGTCGAGGCCGAGCACGCCCTGGTCACGCGGGGGCTGGGCGTGGCGCATTTGCGGCTGATCATGGGAACCTCCATGGGCTGCATGCACGCCTTCATGTGGGGCGAGCGGTGGCCAGGCGGCCTGGACGCCCTCATGCCCCTGGCCTGCCTGCCGGTGGCGATCGCCGGTCGCAACCGGCTGTGGCGCTCGATGATCGTCGAGGCCATCAAGAGCGATCCGGCGTGGATGGGCGGCGCCTACGCCGTGCAGCCCCGCCAGGGCCTCATCGCCGCCGCCGACATCCTGGCCATCGCCGGCAGCGCGCCGGCCCAGATGCAAAAGGCCATGCCCACGGCCGCCGTTTCCGGCGCCTGGCTGAAGGCCTATCTGGCCCGCATCCTGCCCGAGCTCGACGCCAACGACTTGATCTATCAGGTGGAATCCTCGCGCGACTACGACCCCTCGGCGGACCTCGACAAGATCGCCGCGCCGGTGATGTGGATCAACTCCGCCGACGACTTCATCAACCCGCCGGAACTGGGAATCGCCGAACGGGAGGCGGCGAAACTGCGGCGCGGCCGGTTCGTCCTGTTGCCGATCGGCGAGGCCACCCACGGCCACGGCACCCGCACCTGGGCGGCGGCGTGGAAGGCGTATCTGGTGGAACTCCTGAAGCAATCGGAGCGCTGAGCGCGCCTTCGCCTCGCGTATTGGAGGTTGACGAGGCGCGATACCTAGAACGGCACGTCGGTCTTCACCGGCGCGCCGGGAGGGGCTTCGTCGGCGGCCGGCTTGGCGGCGGTCGCCGGTTTTTCGCTGGCCGAGGTCAGGATGTCGTCGATGTTGCCGGCCGGCTTGGAGGGCTGGGCCTGGATCTCCTGGGCGGCGGCGGTTTTGGCGGCGATGGCGTCGGCCTTGGTCCGGTCGGCGGCCTGATCGGGCTTGGTCTCGTCCTTGGCCGGTTCGGCGGCGGCCACCGGCGGCGGCAAATCGACGATCGGCTTGGCGGTCAAGGTGTCGTCGCCGGACGCGCTGGCCGCCGGCGCGCCCAAGTCCGGCGCTCCGGCTTCCCGCCAGGCGGCCCGCAGGCCCAGCGCCACCCCGGCGATCGCCAGGACCACCAACAGCGCCCCGGCCCCATAGGCCAGCGACCGGGGGGGCAGGGAGACGGGACCGTTCTCGGTCCAGGCGTTGGTCATGGGAGCGCCTTTAAGGCAAGAGGACGTTCGCCAGTCTACCGCGCGGCGGACCCCGCGCAAAGTCGATCTTCGCAAACGGCGCTCGGCATTGGCGCCGGCGGGCGGGCCGTGCAAGATGCAGCGAGCCGTCGCTTCGAAAGCCACCTTGAGATGAGCCAGGCCAACCGCCAGATCGTCCTCGCCGAAATTCCCCAGGGCAAGCTCGCGCCGGCGCATTTCCGCCTGACCGAGGCTGCCATCCCCACGCCCGGCGACGGCGAGGTGTTGCTCAAGGCCCTTTATGTGTCGCTTGACGCGGCCAACCGGGCCTGGATGCAGGGCGCCACCTACCGCTCGGCCCTGAAGGCCGGCGACGTGATGGCCGGCGGCGCCTTGGCGGAGGTGGTGGAATCGCGGGCCGCGGGCCTCGCCCCCGGCGACCTGGTGTTCGCCGACACCGGCTGGCGGGATTACGCGGTGCTGCCGGCCCGCCACCTGACCGCGCTGCCGCGCGTCGAACCCATCACCCATCTCTTGAGCGTTTACGGAATCGCCGGCCTGACCGCCTATTTCGGCCTTCTCGAGTGCGGCCGACCGAAGGCGGGCGAGACCATGGTCGTCTCGGCGGCGGCCGGGTCGGTGGGCTCGCTGGTCGGCCAGATCGCCAAGATCAAGGGTTGTCGCACGGTCGGTATCGCCGGCGGGGCCGCCAAATGCGCCCTGTTGACCGGCGAACTCGGCTTCGACGCGGCGGTGGATTACAAGGCCGGCGACACACGCCGCGCCCTGCGCTCCGCCTGCCCGGACGGCATAGACGTCTTTTTCGACAATGTCGGCGGCGAGGTGCTGGAGGCTTGCCTGTTCAACATGGCGACCCATGGCCGCGTCGCCTGCTGCGGCGCCGTCTCGCAATACGACGGCGCGGCGCCGCCCTACGGCCCGCGCGGGGTGCCAGGCCTCATCGTCACCAAACGCCTGACCCTAACCGGCTTCGTGGTCATGGACTTCTACGATAAAAAAGACGCGGCGCTGGCCGAGCTGAAATCGTGGGTGGACAGCGGTCGGCTGAAGGTTCGCGAGGACGTCATCGACGGCCTGGAAAACCTGCCCGCCGCCCTGATCGGCCTGCTGGCCGGCGAAAATGTCGGCAAACGGATGGTCAAGGTCGTCTGAGGCGCCAATGCCGACGCCGGGGGGCCAGAAAGTCGCGCTGATCACCGGCGTCACCGGCCAGGACGGCGCCTATCTCGCGGAATTTCTTCTGGCCAAAGACTATGTGGTCCACGGCCTCAAGCGCCGGTCGTCGTCGTTCAACACCGGCCGCATCGACCACCTTTATCAGGATCCGCACGAGGACGATCCACGCTTCGTGCTCCACTTCGGCGACATGACCGACGCCACCAATCTGATCCGCATCGTCCAGACCGTTCAGCCGGATGAAATCTACAACCTAGCCGCCCAGTCGCACGTGCAGGTGAGCTTCGAGACGGCGGAATACACCGCCAACGCCGACGGACTGGGGCCTCTGCGCCTCCTGGAGGCGATCCGCCTGCTCGGCCTTGGCGAGACCTGCCGCTTCTATCAGGCGTCCACTTCGGAGCTTTACGGAAACGCGCCGGTCGCGCCGCAGGACGAGGCGACACTCTTCGCCCCGCGCAGCCCCTATGCGACGGCCAAGCTCTACGCCTACTGGACGGTGGTGAACTACCGCGACGCCTACGGCCTGCACGCCTCCAACGGCATACTGTTCAACCACGAAAGCCCGATCAGGGGCGAGACCTTCGTCAGCCGCAAGATCACCCGCGCCGTGGCGGCCATCCGCCTGGGCCGGCAGGATCGGCTATTTCTCGGCAACCTCGACGCCCGCCGCGACTGGGGCCACGCCCGCGACTACGTCAAGGGCATGTGGGCCATGGTCCAGCAGGATCGCCCGGACGACTATGTCCTGGCCACCGGAAAGGCCCATTCGGTGCGCGCCTTCGCCGAAAAGGCGTTCGCCGAGATCGGCGTCACCCTGACGTGGCGAGGCTCGGGACCCGACGAGGTGGGCGTCGACGCGGCCGGCGGCCGGGTGCTGGTCGAGGTCGATCGGCGCTATTTCCGGCCCAATGAGGTCGGCGACCTGGTGGGCGACGCGGGCAAGGCCGAACGTGTTCTGGGCTGGCGCCACGAGATCGGCTTCGACGCCCTGGTCGCCGAAATGGTGCGCGAGGACCTCGCCGCTCTGGAGCGGGCGCCGGACTCGCGGGAAATCCGATGACCGGCTCGCCGCCGATCCTCCATCCCCTCGCCGTGGACACCTGGGACGACGCCGAGCGACGGGCGGCCATCGCGGTGATCGAGAGCGGCCAAACCACCATGGGCCCCAAGGTGCGCGAATTCGAGGCGCGGTTCGCGGCGGCGGTCGGCGCGAAGCATGCGGTGATGGTCAATTCCGGTTCCTCGGCCAATCTGCTGGCCGTGGCGGCGCTGTTCTTCACCCGGCCCCCAAGGCTCCGCGCCGGCCAGGTGGCCGTGGTTCCCGCCGTCTCCTGGGCCACGACCTACTATCCTCTGAGCCAGTACGGCCTGAGGCTGCGCTTCGTGGACATCGACCGCGACACTCTGAACTTCGATCTGGACGGCCTGCGCGCCGCCATCGACGACGACGGGGCGGTGGTGTTCGCGGTCGATCTGCTGGGCAATCCCAACGACTATGTGGCGATAGAGTCGATCCTGGGCCGCCGGAACATCGCCCTGATCGAGGATAGCTGCGAGGCCATGGGCGCGCGCCTGGCCGGCCGTGCGGCCGGGACCTTCGGCCTGATCGGCACGTTCAGCACCTTTTTCAGCCATCACATCTCGACCATGGAGGGCGGCCTCTGCGTCACCGACGACGAGGAAGTCCACCACATCCTCTTGGCCCTGCGCGCGCACGGCTGGACGCGGGAACTGCCATGGCCGAACCGGGTCGTCGCCGGCCGCCCGCTGGACCATTTTCACGAGCGCTTCCGCTTCGTGCTGCCCGGCTACAATGTCCGCCCCCTGGAGATCGCCGGCGCGGTCGGCCTCGAACAGCTCGACAAGCTCCCCGGCTTCCTGGCCCGGCGCCGCGACAACGCCGCCCGCTTCCAGGAGGCGTTCGCCGATGTGCCCGGCGTGCGGCTGCAGCGCGAGATCGGCGAGAGCAGCTGGTTCGGCTTCGCCCTCACCCTGACCGATGACACCCAGGCGAGCCGCGACGAAGTGGTGGCGCGCCTGGCCGCCGCCGGCGTCGAAACCCGCCCCATCGTGGCCGGGAACTTCTACAACAACCCGGTGATCGCCCACCTGCCCCACGAGGGCGCCCCGCCGCTTCCCAACGCCGACGAGGTGGACGCCCGCGGCTTCTACCTCGGCAACCATCACCTCTTGACGCCCGAGACCGTGCTGGCCCTGCGCGGCGCGGTGCTGGACGCTATCGGGTAAGCCGGCGGATTCGCAATGAAAATCCTGGTGACCGGCGCGCATGGCATGGTGGGACGCAACCTGCTGGCCGATCCAAGGGCCGGCGCTCACGTCATCCTCGCACCCACGCGAGCCGAACTCGATCTCACCGACCGCGACGCCACCCTCGCCTTCCTCGCCCGCGAGAGGCCGGACCTCGTCGTCCATCTGGCGGCGGTGGTCGGCGGCATCCAGGCCAACATCGACGGTCAGGCGCGCTTCCTCGCCGACAACCTCGCCATCAGTCTCAATCTTCTTTCCGCCGCGCGGCGAGTGGGGACGCCCAGGCTGATCAACCTAGCCAGCAGTTGCATGTATCCGGCCGGCGCCCCCAATCCCCTCCGGGAAGAGAGCCTGCTCGGCGGCCCTCTCGAGCCCACCAACGAGGGCTACGCTCTGGCCAAGATCGCCGCCTGGAAGCTGGCGACGCTACTGAGTCGCGACGCGCCCAGTCTTGCCTGGCGCACCGTCATCGCGCCCAACCTCTACGGGCCTTTCGACCGCTTCGATCCCGTCCGCTCACATCTGGTCCCCGCCGCCATCCTCAAGCTCGACGCGGCCCGGCGCGAGGGCCTGGGCGCCGTGGAAATCTGGGGCGACGGAACGGCGCGGCGCGAACTGATGTTCGCCCCCGACCTGGCCGACTTCCTGTGGCGTTTTCACGATCGCCTGGAAGACCTGCCCGATCCCATCAACGTCGGCGTCGGCGCCGATCTATCGGTGACCGAGGTCTACCAGGCCGCGGCCGCCGCCATGGGCTTCAAAGGCGCGTTCACCCACGATCCGGCGAAGCCCACCGGCATGCGCGAAAAGCGCCTGGACGTCGGCGCCCAGACTCGCCTTGGCTGGCGCCCCGCCACGCCCCTCGCCGCCGGCCTCGCAGCGACCGTCGCCTACTATCGCGCTCTCCCCATCCCGTAGCGCGGATCGCGACGCACCGCCCGTTCGTGCTATCGTCGACCCATGAGACGTTTTTTCATGCCGATCCTGGCCGCCCTGGCCCTCGCCGGCTGCGCCGGCGCCTATGTCGCCGACGACGTGGGCCCCAGTCATGGCGACCTGAGCCGCGATCATGTCGCCTCCCCCGCCGCAACGGCCTGGAGCCCCTCCAGCCAGCGTTGATGCCAATCGCCCATGCGGCGCGGGAAGACGAGCGAATTGGCGCGGGCCAGGAATCCGTGCTGGGTCTCCTCGGTGAGCACATGGCAGCCGCCATCCGCCGGCGTGATCAGCCAGGCGTGCCAGGCATGGACGCCGAACGCCCTGGCGCTCCACGCGATCCGCTCCATGGGCGCGAATTCCTCGACCACCGAGGCCAGGCGCATCCCGAAGGTCGTCCAGGTGAACCGCGCGCCGGCGAACAGGTCCGCGCCGCCGCCCTCGATCACGACACCCCGCGCGTTGGCATAGAAGGCCGGCCATTTCGCGGCTCGGACCAGGGCGCCCCAGACGGCGGCGGGCGGAGCAGCCATCGCCAGTTCGTTGCGGACATGAACCGCCGCGCGGGCGGGCTCGAAGTCGGCGGGCCAGCGGATCGATGATGTCGGCATTGGCGAGGTTCCTCTTCTTCACCAGCGCGCCGTCGCCTGTGCGCCGCTCCGTTCACGTTCAGAACCTTTCGGGCCAACGCCGGCGCCCGTGAAGAACCCTCAGGACATCGATGGATTCGGCGCCCCGCCGATAGGGGACGACGAAGGGCGTCCCGGCAACCACCAGTTCCCGGGTACCCGCATGGCGGCCCGGCCGGCCCAGTTCGGGAAAACGCGCCAGACGGGCGACCGCCGAAAGGACCCGTTCCACCTGACGCCGGGCGGCGGCGGGATCGTCACGGCCGATGTAGTCGCGGGCCGCCGCCAGATCGAGCAGGGCGGGCTCGGTCCAGACTAGCCGCATTTCGGCGGCGGCAATTCGTTCGCTTCACCCCAGGACCGCACCCACGCCGCCACGGCGTCGTGCGCCACGACCCGCCCCTCGTCGGCCGCCTTGATCCCTTCGGCGATGGCGGCGAGGTGCCACTCCTGCACTTCGACGAAATCCTTGACCGCCTGCTCGATCGCCCACGACTTCGGCCGGTCCATGGCCACGGCTATGGCGGCGATGCGCTCGTTCAGGCCAGCCTCCAGGCGCAGACTCACGGGAGATGTTTTGGACATATCTGGCGCTCCGCGCTTTTCGCGCTACAATTGACTACGACGTAACACGCCGCACGTTCGCCGAGAAGGCCGCCCATCGCGTTCGCGAGGTCCATTTCCCAAAACGCGCACTGGAAATCGACATCATACGATGCTATTTCCGTGCCTGATACCGGAAAGAGAAACCATGCGCACCACCCTCGCTCTCGACGACGAACTCCTCGCGAAGGCGCAAGCCTACACGGGCCTGACCGAGAAATCGGCGATCGTGCGCGAAGCGCTTCGGGCGCTGGTCGAGCGCGAGGCCGCCCGTCGGCTCGCGCGGATGGGAGGAAGCGCACCCGATTTCCAGGCCGCGCCCCGGCGGCGGCCATGGGAGGAATGATTCTTGTCGATAGTTCCGTGTGGGTCAGACATATCCGAACCACCGACGACGGTCTCGCGACCTTGTTGAACGCGAACAGGGTGTTGATGCATCCGTTCGTGATCGGCGAGCTTGCCTTGGGCCATCTGCCTCGGCGCGCGGCGTTTCTCGAGCGCCTTCACACCCTGCCCAGGGCCATGATGGCCAGCGATGCGGAAGTTCTGCGCCTGATCGAGCAACAAGACCTCGTCGGCGCGGGCATCGGCTACGTCGATGCTCACCTCTTGGCCTCGACCAGACTTACCCTCGGCGCCAAATTCTGGGCGCTCGACAAACGATTGAGCGCGGCTGCCGACTATCTGGGATTGACCGCCGAGGTGGGCGCGTGACGCTGGTCCGGCGCGCTTAACTCGCCAATAGGTATGTATCGCCAGATATACGATAGACAGCTGGCGAAATCATTTCGCGATCGACACAGCGCTGAATTGCCCAGTCTTGTCGTTCAAATGGTGATGCGCATCGTAAGTTCTTCGCGTGGGTAGCATTCTACAATTCGACGCGGTTTCGCGTTCTTGTCCTTGGCTTTAACAGACACCACTCGGAAAAGTCCATCGCAGCAATCCCGGGCGAACCGCAGGTTCTCCAGCCGCTCGCGATTTCCGGGTCGGCTCGTCCACTCGAGGCTTCCATCTCCGACATTTTCGTACACAGAAGTGTTGTCTGGACCCGGCGTGAGATAGTCTTCCCAGAGAGTGAGGACGACAGTCTTATTGTCGGGAGTGCGGGCGGACCAGCTCCATCGTGGATTCTTGGCCTTCGCTCCATAGAGCGCGAAGCACCCCGACAGGGTCCATTTTTTCGCCATCAGACATCCACCTCTGCGTCCAGCGCATTCGCCTGGATGAATTCCCGCCTCGGTTCCACCAGGTCCCCCATCAGCCGCGTGAACATGTCGTCGGCTTCGTCGGCGTGATCGACGCGGACCTGCAATAAGGTGCGGGCGTCGTGGTCGAGGGTGGTTTCCCAGAGCTGGTCGGGGTTCATTTCGCCCAGGCCCTTGTAGCGTTGGATGGCCAGGCCCCGCCGGCCGGCGTCGAACACCGCCGACACCAGATCGAGCGGCCCGCGCACTGTCTGGGTGCGGTCGCGGCGGCGGAAGGTCGCGGCGCCGGAGAAGGTTTCGGCCAGCTTGCCGGCCCGCTCGGCCAGGCGCCGTGCGTCGGCGGAATGGAGCATCTGGTCTTCCAGGACGATGCGCTCGGTGACCCCGCGCTTGACACGGGTGAAGGCGTAGCCGCCGCCCACGGCCGGCTCGCCCGACCATGGCCCATCGCCCTCCTCGGCGTAGAGGTCGAGCCGGCGGGCCCCTTCGACAAGGTCGGCGCTGGCGCCCAGCAGGCCGGCCAGAGCCGCCTGTTCGATGGCGAAGGCCGGGGCGCGCACCGACAGGCGCTCGATATTGGCCTTGGCCTGACGGGCGGTCTGGGCGAGATCGGCGAGGTCCGCGCCGGTCATCCGCTCGCCCGAGGCGAGGTCCAGTTCCGCCCCGTCCAGGCCCTCGTCGATCAGGAAGGTCTCAAGCTCGGCGTCGTCCTTGAGATAGCGCGACGACTTGCCCTTGCTGGCCTTATAGAGGGGCGGCTGGGCGATATAGAGATAGCCGCGCTCGATCACCTGCGGCATCTGGCGATAGAAGAAGGTCAGCAGCAGGGTGCGGATGTGCGCTCCGTCCACGTCGGCGTCGGTCATCACCACGATGCGGTGATAGCGGATCTTCTCGATGTCGAAGTCGTCGCGGCCGATGCCGGCTCCCAAGGCGGTGATCAGGGTGCCGATCTGTTCGGAGCCGAGCATCTTGTCGAATCTAGCCCGCTCGACGTTGAGAATCTTGCCGCGCAGGGGCAGGACCGCCTGGTTCTCGCGGTTGCGCGCCTGTTTGGCGCTGCC
>JBBRPN010000076.1:0-13536 GCA_038227925.1 Caulobacterales bacterium
CGAGTGGGTCTATTTTCCGCAGACGGCGGTGGTCTCGGTGGTCACGGTGATGACCGACGGGCGCACCGTCGAGAGCGATACCGTCGGCTGTGAGAGCGTGGTGGGGGTGCTGGCGGCGCTCGGCGCCTCGGCCGCCATCAGCCGGACCCTCACTCAGATTCCAGGAGTGGCGACCCGCCTGCCGGCCTCGAAGCTGCGCCATCGGGCCGACCTCAGCGCCGATTTCTACCGTGTGCTGATCCGCCACTGCCTGGCCAATGTGGCTCAGGCCCACCAGTCGGTGGCCTGCAATGCCCTGCACGGCGTCAATCAAAGACTGTGCCGCTGGCTGTTGATGTCGCAGGATCGCACCGCCAAGGCGGTCGTCGAACTCACCCACCAATACCTGGCGACCATGGTCGGCGTGCATCGCACCACCATCACCGAAGCGCTGGGCGCGCTGGCGGCGGCGGGGCTGGTCCGTAACGGGCGCGGATGGATCGAGATCCTCGACCGAGCGCGGCTGGAGGCGCAGGCGTGCGAATGCTACCGCGCCGTGCAGTCGAACCTCGAGCGCCTGATCGGCGAGGCGCCGTCGGTTGACAGACCGGCGCCGGGGCGGGCCTTGTCCCGCCATGCCTCACGCCCCTAAGTCCGTTCCGGCCAACGACGCCCTCGATCTGATCGGCGAACTCGATCGCAAGGTCCATTGGCTGTCGGCGTGGACCATCCACAACGCCAATCACCTGCGGGAGAGCCGCGACGGCCTGAAGGTCGGCGGCCATCAAGCCTCTTGCGCCTCCATGGCGACCCTCATGTCGGCGCTCTATTTCTCGGTGCTGGGGCCGGACGACAAGGTGGCCGTCAAGCCGCACGCCAGCCCGGTGTTCCACGCCATCCAGTATCTTTACGGCCGCCAGAGCCTGGAGCAGCTCCAGCGCTTCCGCGCCTTCGGCGGCGCCCAGTCCTATCCCTCGCGGACCAAGGACGCCGACGATGTGGATTTCTCCACCGGTTCGGTGGGCCTGGGAGTGGCGATGACCGCCTTCGCCTCCATCGCCCAGGACTATCTGCTCGGCCACGGCCTGATGGCGCCCGAGCGCGCCGGGCGGATGATCGCGCTCCTGGGCGACGCCGAACTGGACGAGGGCAATATCTACGAATGCGCCCTGGAAGGCGCCAAGCACGACTTGCGCAACTGCTGGTGGATCATCGACTACAACCGCCAGAGCCTCGACGCCGCCACCGCCGAGGGGATGGCGGCGCGCTATAGGGACATCTTCAGCGCCGTCGGCTGGGATGTGATCGTCCTCAAATACGGCCGCGCCCTGGAGGCCGCCTTCGCCCAGTCGGGCGGCGGGGCCCTGCGGGGCTGGATCGAGGCCTGTCCCAACGATCTCCATGCCGCCTTGAAACTACCAGGGCGGCGAGGCGTGGCGGGCGCGCATCCTCACCGATCTCGGCGCCGGGTCGCGGGTGGAGAGCCTGCTGGACGCCTACGACGACGCGGCGCTCGGCGACCTGATGACCAATCTGGCCGGCCATGATCTGGGCCTGCTCGTGGACGCCTTCCACGCCGTCGCCGACGAGCGTCCGAAATTCTTCATCGTCTACACCGTCAAGGGCTTCGGCCTGCCGTTCCAGGGCCACAAGGACAACCATTCGGGCCTGATGACGACGACCCAGATGGAAGCTTTGCGGACGCGGATGGGGGTGCCGGCCGGCGAGGAATGGGCGCCGTGGTCCGGCCTGCCGCGCCCCGCCGAGGACTACCGGGCGTTTCTGGCCGCCACGCCCTTCGCTGCCAAGAAACCCGGCCCGCCGCCCCCGTTGGTGGCCGTGCCGGACGGCGCGGCCTTTCCCCGACCGGCGGGCCGCCAGTCGACCCAGGTGGCGTTCGGCAAGCTGCTCAACGACCTGGCCCGCGCCGGCGGTCCGCTGGCCGACGCCATCGTCACCACCTCGCCGGACGTGACGGTGTCCACCAATCTGGGCGGCTTCGTCAATCAGCGGGGCCTGTTCGCGCGCCGCGAACGAGGCGACCAGTTTCGCGACTCCCGCATCGCCTCGACGCAGCGCTGGCACATGGGGCCGGGCGGTCAGCACATCGAGCCGGGCATCGCTGAGAACAACCTCTTTTTGCTGCTGGCGGCCCTGGGTCTCACCGGCCCGCTGTTCGGCCGCCGGACGATCCCCATCGGCACCCTCTACGACCCCTTCATCAACCGCGGCCTCGATGCCCTCAACTACGCGTGCTACCAGGACGCCCGCTTTCTCCTGGTCGCCACCCCGGCCGGCCTCGCCCTGGCCCCGGAAGGCGGCGCCCACCAGTCGATCCACACCCCGCTGATCGGCATGACCCAGGACAAGCTCTCCTATTTCGAGCCGGCCTTCGTCGATGAACTCAGCGAAATCCTGCGCTGGTCCTTCGATCATCTGCAGGCGGACGATGGCGGCTCGGTCTATCTGCGCCTTTCCACCCGCCCCCTCGATCAGCCGGCCCGGCAGACGGGCGAGGGGTGGACCGCCGACCTGCTGGCCGGCGCCTATTGGCAGGAACCGCCCGAGGCGGGCGCGGACCTAGCCGTCGTCTATACCGGCGCCATCGCCCCCGAAGCCATGGAGGCGTTCGCCGCGATCCGCGAGGACTTCCCCGGCGCCGGCCTCCTCGCCGTCCCAAGCCCCGACCGCCTGCACCGCGGCTGGTCGCGCGCCCTGGAAGCCGGCGGCGTCTCCCACATCGAACGGCTGCTGTCGCCCCTGAGCGATCGCGCCCGCCTGATCAGCGTCATCGACGGGCCGCCGGCCACCCTTTCGTGGCTGGGCGCCGTGCGCGGCCACCGGGTGGCGGCGCTGGGCGTCGATCGCTTCGGCCAGTGCGGCGACATCCAGGATCTCTATCGCGCCTATCGCCTGGACGCCGAGGCTATCCTCGACGCGGCGGCAGGAGTGCTGGTCGCGGGATAGGCCTCGCCGCGCCAGGCGTTCCGACGCGCTCCCGGAACCTCTTCGCCGGTCACGGGTTGCCGAAATCGGCGGCCCCGCGAACGGGCGCGGACCTGTCACCGTGGAGGGGCAATGGCCATCCACTCACCGGCGGCGCTTTGACAGCGACTGCGCGATGTGCCATGGCGGATCGGGCGTGGCGCGCGCGGCCTGGGTTCAAGGCCTCACCCCCACGCCGCCCTATCTTCTGGACGCGCCGCGCCGCTGGACCCCCGCCCAGCTCTACTGGATCGTCGGCCAGGGCATCAAGATGACCGCCATGCCAGCCTGGCGCCTGACCCGCACGCAAGGCGAAGCCTGGAACCTCGTCGCCTTCCTGGAGATTCTGCCCTACCTCTCGGCCCGCGATTACGCCCGCATGCGAGCCGCCGACACGGCCATCGCGCCGTCCGCCAGAACAAGAATCGAGTTCGATCCAATCGCTGGGCGTCCGCGCCAGGGCGCGGAAACCGTCGGCTCGGCCGGCCTCTGGCGCCGGATGGGTATTGGGCGCTAGGATCGGCGGCATGAACGTCAACACCCTGGTCGCCCTGGTCGCCCTGGTCGCCGTGCTCGCCTCGCCCATCGGCGTTTGGGCGACGGGAAGCGGGGCCGACGCCGGCAAGGTCCAGATCGCGCCCTGCAACGAGGCCCTGTGCGGCCGGGTGATCGACGCCGCCCGTCTGCGCGTCGATCCCGACCAGCGCGACGTGCGCAACCACGACCCGGCGCTGCGCGGCCGGCCGATCCGCGGCCTGATGGTGCTCAAGGATTTCGCCGGCGGCCCGCCGGTGTGGACCGGCGCCGAGGCCTACGATCCGGCGACTGGCGAGGGTTCGAAAAACGTCCAGCTTCGCCTGACGTCCCCCGACCGCCTCGCCGTCAAGGGCTGCGTCGCCGTTTTCTGCCGCACCAAGATGTGGACAAGAGTCCGGTGACCACGCTGGCCTGACCGCGCCCGTCGTTCTAAGGGCAAGCGGCTATCGGCGGTGGAGCGCTCGCATGAAAAGTCTCTGGGACGAGGCCGCCGCCCGCGCCGCCGTGGAACGCTACGCCGCCGCCGGGGTGGCTGAGGATCTGGCCCTTCGCACCTATAGCGCCCGCCTGTTGGGCGCCGATCCGACCCTGGTCCTGCACGGCGGCGGCAACACCTCGGTCAAGACGACGGCGCGGGACGTGTTCGGCGAGGAGACGGCGGTGCTGTGCGTCAAGGGCAGCGGCTGGGATCTGGCCGCCATCGAGCCGGCCGGTCACCCCGCCGTTCGCCTCGCGCCCCTCACGCGCCTGCGGGCGCTGGAGACCCTGACCGACGAGGCCATGGTCAACGCCCAGCGGCAGAACCTGCTGGACACCACCGCCCCCACCCCTTCGGTGGAGAGCCTTCTCCACGCCTTCATTTCTGAAAAATTCATCGATCACACCCACGCCATGGCGGTTCTCGCCCTGGCCAACCAGCCGGACGCGCAGGCGCTGATCGCGGAGGTCTATGGCGAGGCCGTCGTGTGCGTGCCCTATGTCATGCCGGGGTTCGCCCTGGCCAAGGCGGCGGCCGAGGCCTACGAGACGCGCCCCGGCCTCCAGGGCCTGGTGCTGCTCAATCACGGCGTGTTCTCGTTCGGCGCGACGGCGCGCGAAAGCTACGAGCGAACGATCGCCCTGGTCAGCGCGGCGGAAGCCTTCATCGCCGGGCGCTCGGGGCCGGTCCGGGCGTTCACCAAAACGCCGGCGGTCCCCGCGGTCGCCGACATCCTGCCGGTGCTGCGTGGCGTCCTGGCGCGGGGAGGGGAGGGCCGCTGGCCGTCCCGGTGGATTTTCGACCGCCGCGCCACGCCGGAGATCATGGCCCTGGTCGATGATCCCAGGCTCGGCGAGTGGGCGGGCAGGGGCGTGGCCACACCCGACCACGTGATCCGCACCAAGCGCCATCCCCTGGTTCTGCCCCGGCCGACGCGGAACCTCGCCGCCTGGCGCGGCGAGGCCGAGCGGGCCCTGGACGCCTACATCGCCGACTATCAAACCTATTTCGCCCGCAACGCCGGCCGCGCCGGCGGCGGCAAGATCGCGCTCGATCCCCTGCCGCGAGTTCTGGCGGTTCCCGGCGTCGGCCTGATCGGGGTGGGCAAGAGCCTTGGCGACGCCGCCGTGGCGGCCGACATCGCCGAGTCGTGGGCCGCCACCCTGCTGCGCGCCGAGGCGGTCGGACGGTTCGCGCCGCTGGGCGAAGCCGACACCTTCGACATGGAATACTGGTCCCTCGAGCAGGCCAAGCTCGGTCAGGCGCGCGAGCGGCGGCTGGAGCGCCATGTGGCGCTGGTCACCGGCGGCGGCGGGGCGATCGGCGCGGCCATCGCCCGCGCCTTCGCCGCCGAGGGGGCGCAGGTCGCGGTGGTGGATATCGACGGCGACGCCGCCCAGAAGGTGGCGCGCGCCATCGATCGCCATGCCCTGGCGATCGCCGGCGATGTCACCGACGGCGCCGCGGTGGCCAGGGCGTTCGCCGAGGTCTGCGCCCGCTTCGGCGGGATCGACATCGTGGTCTCCAACGCCGGCGCGGCCACCACCGGCATGATGGCCGACCTGGCCCCGGAGGCCCTGCGGGCCGCCTTCGACCTCAATTTCTTCGCCCACCAGAGCGTCGCCCAGGCCGCGGTGGGCGTCATGCGGGCCCAGGCCATGGGAGGCGTGCTGCTCTTCAACGCCTCCAAGCAGGCGGTGAATCCGGGTCCCGATTTCGGCGCCTACGGGGCGCCCAAGGCGGCCTTGCTGGCCCTGATGCGCCAATACGCCCTCGAACACGGCGCCGAGGGCATCCGCGTGGGCGCGGTCAATCCCGACCGCATCCGCTCGGGCCTGCTGACCGACGAAATGATCGGCGCGCGGGCGGTGGCGCGGGGCGTGGGGCCGGACGCCTACATGGCCGGCAATCTGCTTGGCGAGGAGGTGACGGCCGAGGACGTGGCCCAGGCCTTCGTCTTCGCCGCCCTGTTGAAGAAGACCACCGGCGCGGTGATCCCGGTGGACGGCGGCAACGTGGCGGCGATGATGCGGTGAGGTGGCGCTCTACGCTCTGGGGCAGCCCTGAAACAGGCCGACCTCGGCCACGGTAAGGGTGGTGAGATTGAGCGGCATCAGGGGGCCCATCGACGCGGCCCCCTCGCCGGTGAAAAGGTCGATGCGGCCCCGGTGGATGGCCCCGCCGACGTCGGAGGCGTACCAGTAACCGTCGTGCCGGCGGCCGTCCGGCATCGGCAGCCCGACCGTTTCCTTGATGAACAGCACCTCGTGGCGGCGCACCGCCACGCCATCCACCGCCGCGGTGCGCATGGGAACGACTCTGCAGCCGAGGGAGTCGCGATCGCTCATGCGGCCGCCGCCGTGATAGAGCGTCGCCTTGAGACCGAAGGTGGTCAGGATGGGCTGGATCGTGGCGGCGACCTTGGCGATCAGATCGCCGATGGGATCGCTGGTTTCGGCGTTCGCGCCAGTTGTCGGGAGAACCACCGCCAGAGCGGCGAGGCAAGCCAGGATACGCTTCACGCGCGCCCCCCATCTGTTTCGCATCGGCAAGTGCGGGGACAATCCTAGCCAGGATGGCCGGGTCGGGCAACCCGAAAAGGCCCGTCTTCAAGAGTCGAAAACGTCGAGGCGGGGCGAGACGCCAATGATATCTAGGTGAGGAAGGCCGCCCGAAAGGCGCTTTTCCTCTCTGCCACCGGTCGATACTGGGCGTTGCCTGCCGCTCGGTCGGCGCGACTCATCGCCACGCTTTCTGGCCCTCAAGTTCCTGTGATCGACCACGCCGCCGGTGCGCGCCCTCCGGCCCTTGTGACGCCGCGCGCCCTGGTCCATGACGGCGCGGTCGCCGCCCACCGGGAAGCCTCACGGATGAGCCAACCTCTCCCGCGCCAGGTTCGGCGCCTCGCCGCGGCCTGCGCCGGCGCGCTCATTTTCGCCGGCCACGCCATGGCGTGGGGTTCGACCGGCCATCGGATCATCGGGCGTCTCGCCGTCGAGGCCCTGCCGGCCGATCTTCCTGCCTTTCTGCGCGGCCCCGCCGCCGTCCAGGCCGTCGGCGAACTGGCGCGCGAGCCGGACCGGTGGAAAGGGGCGGGGAAGATGCACGATTCCGATCGCGATCCCGGCCACTTCCTCGATCTGGGCGACGATGGCAAGGTGTTCGGCGGGCCGGCGCTCGGCGCCCTGCCCGCCACCCGCGAGGCCTACGACACCGCCCTGCGCGCCGTCGGGTCCGACAGCTGGAAAGCCGGCTGGCTGCCCTATTCGATCGTTGACGGCTGGCAGCAACTGGCCAAGGATTTCGCCTATTGGCGAGTCGACACCGCCGCCGCCCGCAAGGTCGCCGACGCCGGCCACCGCGCCTGGTTCGCCGCCGACGCCGCCGAACGTCAGGCCCTGATCCTGCGCGACCTGGGTGTCCTGGGCCACTATGTCGGCGACGGCAGCCAGCCCCTGCACGTCACCGACCATTTCAACGGCTGGGGCGATTTTCCCAACCCGCGCGGGTTCACTCAGGGCCGCGTCCACGCCTTCGTCGAGGGCGCGTTCGTGCGCGATTTCGTGAGCGTTCAGTCCGCGCGAGCCGACATGGCGCCCTATCGCGATCCCGGTGGCCCCATCGACCGGCGCGTCGCGGCCTACCTGGCGGTCACCAACCGCCAGGTCGCGCCCTTCTACGAACTCTACAAGGCCGGCGGCTTTCTGGGCGGCGACGGGCGAGGGCGGGCGTTCGTGGCCGAGCGCCTGGCTGCCGGCGCCGCGGAACTGCGCGACGAGGTGGCGGACGCCTGGCGGGCGAGCGCCGACGTCGCGGTGGGCTGGCCGGCGGTCAAGGCGGCCGAGGTGGAGGCCGGGAAGGTCGATCCCTTCGATTCGCTCTATGGGGCGGACTAAGGATATTTCGTCGCCGCGTTGCGGTTTGCCTCGCGCCAGTTCACCCGCTAGTCGGGGGCTCGATCGTCCCCACGGAGTCGCTCTTGGCCCAGGCCCGCATCATCGACGGCAAGGCCCACGCCGAGGCTCTGCGCGAGCGGGTTCGCGCCGAGGTGGCGCGCCTGAAGGCCGACGATGGGCTTCAGCCGGGCCTCGCCGTGGTGCTGGTGGGCGATGACGCCGCAAGCCAGATTTACGTCCGCTCCAAGGGCGAACAGAGCCGCGCCGTGGGGATGCATTCGGCGATTCATCGCCTGGGCGCCGGCGCCTCCCAGGCCGAAGTGGTGGCCTTGGTGAAGGCGCTGGGCGATGACCCGACCATTCACGGCATTCTAGTCCAGCTTCCGTTGCCGCTGGCCATCGACCCCGGCGCGGTGATGGCGGCGCTCGACCCGGACAAGGACGTGGACGGGCTCACCGTGGTCAATGCCGGCCGCCTGGCCCTCGGCCGGTCGGCATTGACGCCTTGCACCCCGCTCGGCTGCCTGATCCTGTTGCGCGAGACCCTGGGCGACCTGACGGGGTCGCACGCCGTGGTCGTGGGCCGATCGGTTCTGGTCGGCCGACCGCTCGCCCAGCTCCTGCTGGCCGCCGACTGCACGGTGAGCATCGCCCACTCGCGGACCCGCGACCTCGCCGCCCTCTGCCGCCAAGGCGATATCCTGGTGGCGGCGGTCGGCCGGCCGGAAATGGTGCGCGGCGACTGGATCAAGCCGGGCGCGGCGGTCGTCGATGTGGGCATCAACCGCGTGCCCTTCCGCGACCCGGTCAAGGCGGCGCAAGGAAAGACCAAGGTGGTGGGCGACGTGGCGTTCAAGGAAGCGTCCGAGGTGGCCGGCTGGATCACGCCGGTCCCCGGCGGGGTTGGCCCGATGACCGTGGCCTGCCTGCTGGACAACACCCTGACCGCCGCCAAGCGGCTGCATGGATTGGCGTAGGGCGGCTCGCGGACGCAAGAGGAGGCAAGGCGAATGCTCGGCTGGTTTCAGGCCCTGATGCCCAAGGAGGAGCGGCTGTTCGGCCTGTTCCGCCGCCACGCCCTGACCCTGGTGGCCGGGGCGCGGGCCCTGCGGGTGCTGCTCGACGGCGGGGAGGGGATGGCGCAGGCCAGCGCCGAGATCGCCCGCCATGAGGACGAGGCCGACGCCATCACGCGCGAGGTGCTTCTGGCCGTGCGGCGGACGTTCATCACCCCCTTCGACCGCGGCGACGTCCAGGACCTGGTCACCTCCCTGGACGACGCCATCGATCAGATGCTGAAAACGGCCAAGACCATCACCCTTTTCGAAGTGCGCCGTTTCGAGCCGCAGATGCGCCAGATGGCCGACATCGTCATCCAGGCCGCCGAATTGACCTTGGAGGCGGTGGAGCTGTTGGCGGGCATGCGCCAGAACACCGCGCGTCTGAACGCCATCGCCGAAGAGATCACCCGCATCGAGGAAAACGCCGACTCGCTCTACGATCAGGGCCGCAAGGCGCTCTACCTCGAACATCGGGCTTCGCACGCCATGGATTTCATCGTCGGTGTCGATATCTACAGCCATCTCGAAAAGGTGGTGGACCGCTTCGAGGACGTGGCCAACCAGATCAGCGGAATCGTGATCGAGAATGTATGAAGGTTTGTCGCAGGCCGGAGCCGCGCCGTGGATCTGTCGGGGTTGACGCTGGTCCTGGTCGCCCTGATCGGCGTCGCCCTGGTTTTCGACTTTCTGAACGGCCTGCACGACGCCGCCAATTCGATCGCCACGGTGGTCTCCACCCGCGTGCTGCCGGCGCGCTGGGCGGTGATCTGGGCGGCGTTCTTCAATTTCATCGCCTTTCTGTTTTTCGGCCTGCACGTGGCCAACACCGTGGGGACGGGCATCGTCGCCCCCAGCGTGATCGACGATAGCGTGATCTTCGGCGCCCTGTCGGGGGCGATCGTGTGGAATGTACTGACCTGGCTGGCCGGCATTCCGTCGAGCAGTTCGCACGCCCTGATCGGCGGCCTGGTCGGGGCCGGGGTGGCCAAGGCCGGCCTTCACGCCATCGTGGTGGGCGGCCTGGTCAAGACCACCCTCGGCATCGTCCTATCGCCCCTGTTGGGCTTCCTGCTGGCGGTACTGCTGGTGCTGGCGGTCTCGTGGCTGTTCGTGAGACAGTCGCCGGGCGCGGTGGGCGCCCTGTTCCGCCGGCTGCAATTCGTCTCGGCCTCGCTCTATTCCCTGAGCCACGGCGGCAACGACGCCCAGAAGACCATGGGGATCATCGCGGTGCTGCTCTACGCCCACGGGCGGCTGGGCGGGCACTTCCATGTGCCGCTGTGGGTGGTGCTGGCCTGCCAGGGCGCCATGGCCCTGGGCACCCTTTTCGGCGGCTGGCGGATCGTCAAGACCATGGGCTCCAAGATCACCCGCCTCACCCCCATGCAGGGCTTCTGCGCCGAGACCGGCGGCGCCGCCACCGTGTTCCTGGCCACCTGGATCGGGATCCCCGTCTCGACCACCCACACCATCACCGGGGCGATCATCGGGGTGGGGGCGGCCAAGCGCGCCTCGGCGGTGCGCTGGGGGGTGGCCAAGGATATCGTCATCGCCTGGGTGATTACCCTTCCCATGTCCGCCGCCATCGCGGCGGGCGCCTATTTCGCGACCCGGCTCGTTCTCAAATGACCGCCAAGGTCGGCAAGGCGGCGAAGTCGGCCAAGGGCGCCCCGGCGGGCAAGAAGCGGCGCGCCGCCAAGCCGCGGGCGCAATACGCGGCCCTGCCGTTTCGTCTGGCCGAGGGCGTCGAAATCCTGCTCATCACCTCGCGCGAGACCGGCCGTTGGGTCATCCCAAAGGGCTGGCCGATGAAGGGCCTGGCGGCGTCGCAGGCGGCCGCCCTGGAGGCGTTCGAGGAGGCCGGCGTCACCGGCGACATCGCGCCAAAGCCGCTGGGGGCCTATCCTTACGTGAAATATCTGAAATCGGGCGCCGGCCGGCCGTGCAAGGTCAGGGTCTTCGCGCTGCGGGTGACAGGCCAGGCGGAGGACTGGCCCGAGAAAAGTCAGCGCGACACCCGGTGGCTCGCCTGGCCCGAGGCCGCCGCCGCCGTTCAGGAACTGCGCCTGGGCCGCCTGATCCGCCGGTTCGGCAAGAAGGCGGCGCGCGGCGCGACGCCATAAACGCCCCGCGCGATCACGCCCCCTTGGCGTCCACCCAGACGACCAGGTCGCCCAGAACCTTGGCGACGGCGGCATCGAAGGCCTGCGCGATGGCCCCGGCGCGGTTTTCGCCGGCCGGCACGGCAGCCTGGAAGATGCGCTGCGCCGGCGGCGCACCTGCGACGGCGCCGATCCGGGGGACCAGGCCGGCGTAGAGCTCCACCACCACCGTCGGAGCCGCCTGCTGGCCGTGGTCGTAGCGCGCCTCGAAGGTGCGCACGTCGAGCTTGAGCGCATAGTCGGCCCGCACCGTCTCGCCGCGCGGAACCAGCCGGGCGGGGCCGCCATGGGCGTCGAAGGCGCGGGTGACCGCCGACTCGAACAGGGAGCTGGCCGAGGTCAGCCAGCGCGAGCCGGCGATATAGGCCGCCTCGTCGCCGGTGACGGTCAGGATACCGTCGCCGGCGGCGGCGCGCTCGAAGCTCATGGGGACCGCCTGGACTGAAAAGCCGGCCGCTCCCGGCGATCGGCTGGCGGTCGCCGGCGGGGCCGAAATCCCGAAGCGGTAGAGCTGCGCCGGCTTCTGCTTGGGCAGCAGGGAGATGCAGCCGGCCAGCAGGCCACTGAGAAGCGCCACGGCCAGGCCGCGCGCCAGCGATCGCCCCATGGGGCGCATAGCGGTCATGGCTTCACCTCGATTTGTTTGGCCGACGGTTTGCCGACCAGGCCGCGCGGATTGTTCTGGACCTCGCCCAGGACCTGATCGAGATGGTCGAGGGTGCGTTGCAGGCTGGAGATGGCGCCGCTCAGTTCCGGCAGGCCGTTGGCGGCGAAGTCGGTTGTCGGTCCCTGCAGCTTGTCGATCATGACGTGCAGCCCCTTGGCCGCCCCCTCGATCTGGTCGGCGGCGTCGCCGAGCTTGGCGAAGGTGCGCTTGCCGTCGCCGTTGACCAGGGTCTGGCTCGACTTGGCCAGGTCGCGGATCTGCCGGGCGGCCTCGGCGGCATTCTGCATGGTCTTTTGGGCGTCGGCGATAATCGACTTGCGCTCGCGCAGTTCGGCGGTGACCGCCTGGACGTCGCTGACCGTCGCCGACAGGGTCTTGATGTTCTCGTCCGAGAAGATGCGGTTCACCCGGTCCAGCGCCTCCACGGTGCGCTGGATAATGAAGCCGCCGCCGGCCAGCAGGTCGGAAAGGGCATCCTTCTGGCTCTTCATCCGCGGCACCACGCCGGCCGGCACGGTATTCTTCAGCAGCGGCTTGGAGGCGGTGCCGGCGGTGATCTGAATGTAGTTGACGCCGGTGATGCCCTGGGGCTCGAGAGTGGCGTAGGAGTCGGCCCGGATCGGCACGTCGGAGGTGACCCGCGCACGGGCGATGACGAAATGCGAGTCGCGGGGGTCCAGGGAGATCTTTTTAACGTCGCCGACCTTGATGCCGTTGAAATGCACCTCCGCGCCCTGGGAAAGGCCGCGCACCGGGCCCGGGAAGTCGATGTCGTAGAGATCGTAGACGCGGTTGAGGCCTGATCCGGCCAGCCAGACCACGAAGATCACCAGGGCCACCGAGATGATGGACGAGATCAGGCCCACCAGGGCGTAGTTGGCGTTGCGCTCCATCAGGCCGCTCCCGTCCGGTCCATGTCCACATCCATCTTGGCGGCGGCGCGCCCCCGCGCACCTTGGAAATAGCTCTTGATCCACGGGTGATCGGAGTGTTCCAGCTCGCGCACCGGGGCCATGGCCACCACCTTCTTGTCGGCGATCACCGCCACCTGATCGGTGATCGTATAGAGGCTGTCCAGGTCGTGGGTGATCATGAACACCGTCAGCCGCAGGCTGTCGGAGAGGTCGTGGATCAGTTCGTCGAAGGCCGCCGCGCTGATCGGGTCGAGGCCCGAGGTCGGCTCGTCCAGGAACAGCAGTTCCGGATCGAGGGCCAGGGCGCGGGCCAGGCCGGCCCGCTTGATCATGCCGCCGGAAAGCTCGGAGGGCTTCAGATCGCCGGTCCCCGCCGGCAGGCCGGCCAGGGCGATTTTCAGGTCGGCCAGCTGGCCCACCTCGTCCTTTTTCATGTCGGTGTGTTCGAACATCGGCGCGGCGACGTTCTCCTTGACCGTGAGGTTCGACCACAGGGCGCCGGCTTGGAACAATACCCCCCAGCGCCGCTCGATGGCCGTCCATTGCCGGCGCTTGGCGTAGCGGATGTCCTGGCCGAAGATGCGCACCGAACCGCCCTGCGGCTCGCGCAGGCCGATGATGGTGTCGAGCAGGACCGACTTTCCCGAGCCCGATCCGCCGACCACCCCGACCACCTCGCCGCGCGGGATGGTGAGGTCGAGGTCCTGATGGATGACGTTGGCGCCGAATCGCGACACCAGCCCGCGCACCTCGATCGGCGGGGCGTCCAGATCCAGGCCGTCTGGCTGTTCGGCGCTCATACGTTCAGCTTCATGTAGATGAGGGCGAAGACGGCGTCGATCAGGATGGCGGCGAAG
>JBBRPN010000077.1:0-13186 GCA_038227925.1 Caulobacterales bacterium
ACCGCGCTGTTGAGGCAGGCGAAATAGTTGTCCGACACCGGCACCACCGAGCCCAGATATTGGCGCACCAGATCGCCATGGTCGCGGATCGCCTCGCTCATGGAGCAGAAGATCACCCCCGCTTCGCCGAGCTCCTTCTTGAAGGTGGTGATCACCGAGACGCTGTCGAACACCGCGTCCACGGCGTATTTCGGCGCGCCCTGGACGCCGGCCAGAACCGCCTGTTCCTTCAAGGGGATGCCGAGCTTGGCGTAGACGGCGAGCAGCTCTGGATCGACCTCGTCCAGACTCTTGGGGCCGACCTTCTCGACCGGCGCCGCGTAATAGTATGAGTCCTGATAGTCGATGCGCGGGAAGTTAACCCGCGCCCAGTCGGGCTCCTCCAGGGCCAGCCAGCGGCGGTAGGCTTCCAGGCGCCAGTCCAGCATCCACGCCGGCTCGCCCTTCTTGGCGGAGATGAAGCGGACGGTGGCTTCGGAGAGGCCCTTGGGGGCGAACTCCTGATCGATGTCGCTGACGAAGCCGTGCTTGTAGCGCTCGATCTCGGCCACATGCTCGAGAGTCTGTTGGACGGCGGCCATCAGGCGACCCTCCGCCGGCGCGCCGATTGGCGTTCAAAGGCTTCCAGCCAGGCGTCGCCGCAGCGGCGCCAGTCCTCCGCCGTCGAGGCCCAGCCGCCGCTCACCCGGATGGAGTAGGGGGCGAGGTCGGGGCGGCCCATGGCCTCGACCACCCCACTCGCCTTGACCTTGCCGGAGGAACAGGCGGCGCCGGCGCTGACCATCACGCCGGCCAGATCGAGGGCCATGACCTGGGTCTCGGCGGAAAAGTCCGCGGTGGCGAAGGCGAGGGTCTGGGGCAGGCGCGGCGCGCCGGCGGCGAGCACCGTCGCGCCCCCCTCCGTCACCCGCGCGGCCAGGGCGTCGCGCCAGACGGCTTGGGCGGCGAGGGCGGGGAGGTCGGCGAGAGCCGCCCGCGCCGCCGCGCCGAACCCGGCGATCCCCGGCACGTTCTCGGTGCCGGCGCGCAGGCGGCGTTCCTGACCGCCGCCATGCAGACGGCGGGTGAGGCTGGCGCGCGGGCCGGCGACGAGGGCGCCGATCCCCTGCGGGCCGCCGAACTTGTGGGCGGAAAGGGCGAGGGTGTCGGCGCCGAGGGCGGCGAAGTCCGCCGCGATCTTGCCGGCCGCCTGGACGGCGTCCACGTGCAACCAGCCGCTCGCCCGGCGGACCATGCCGCAGGCCGCCGTCACCGGCTGGATCACCCCGGTTTCGTTGTTGGCGAGCATCAGGCAGACCAGGGCGGGCGGCCCGGCGGCCATGTGCACCTCGAGCCAGTCCAGATCGGCGAGGCCGGCGCCGTCCACCGGCCAGATCTCGACCGGCAAGCCCGACGCGGCGGCGGTCTCGCGCACCGCCTCATGCTCGGTGGCCCCGACGACGATCCGCCCGAAGCCGGCGGCGATGGCGCTTTCCATGGCCAGGGCGTCGGCTTCGGTGCCGCCGCTAACGAAGGTGACAGCGGCGGCCGGGGCGCCGACGAGGGCGGCAACGTCGGCGCGCGCGGCCTCCACCACGGCGCGGGCCGCCCGCCCGGCCGCGTGGACCGATGAGGGATTGCCGCCCCGCGCCAGGGCCTCGGCCACCGCTGCGGCGGCTTGGGGCCTCACCTTGGCGGTGGCGTTGTAGTCGAGATAGATGGGCGCGTTCATGCCACCCTCGCGCCGGCTGGCGTCTGGTCGGGGCGCAGGCGGCCGGCCAGAACGTCGGCCAGGGACACCGCCGCCAGATAGTCGTGGATGCGCCGGCCGGTCTCGTCCCACAGATCGTGGGTGAGGCATCTCGCGCCGCCTCTCATGCATCCGACCCCGGCGCCCGCGCAGCGGGTGGCCCGCAGCGGCTCGTCCACCGCGATCACCACGTCGGCGATGCTGGTTTGATCGGCGGGCCTCGCCAACCGGTAGCCGCCGCCCGGGCCGCGCACCGACTCCAACAGGCCGCGACGGCGCAGGCGCGCGAAGAGCTGTTCGAGATAGGGGCGGGAAATCTGCTGGCGCTCGGCGATCGAGGCCAGGGGGACGGCGCGCGCCCCCGCCCGGCCGGCCAGTTCGGTCATGGCCATCACGGCGTATCGTCCCCGGGTGCTGAGGTACATTGGCGCGTCCGTCGCTATTTCCTCGCAATTCGCGCCGGCTTCTTGCTACAAGCCGCCGCCTCGCGAGAGGCCGGAGGGTTTCGGCCATCGCTGGGTAGTTAGGAAAACCAAGCCCGGCAGTCAAGTATTTGGCGCCGCGCCCTTTAAAGTTCCAGGAGCCTCCATGCCCGAGCTCGTCCTGCCCGGCGGCGCCGGCCGCATCGAGGCGCGCTACTCGCCGCGCAAGGACGACACCGCGCCCATCGCCCTCATCCTCTCTCCCCACCCCAAGGCGGGCGGCCACATGAACCATCCGGTGGCGGTGCAGCTCTTTCACCTGTTCATGAAGCGCGGCTTCAACGTCCTGAGGTTCAATTTCCGCGGCGTCGGGCGCAGCCAGGGCGAGTTCGATTCGGGGATCGGCGAACTGGCGGACGCGGCGACGGCGCTGGATTGGCTGCAATCGACCAATCCGGCCGCCTCGCAATTCTGGGTGGCCGGCTTCGACTTCGGGGCCTGGGTGGGGATGCAGCTCCTCATGCGCCGGCCCGAGACCGACGGCTTCATCTCCGTTTCCCCGCCCACCAACATGTACGACTTCAGCTTCCTGGCCCCCTGCCCCGCCTCCGGCCTGATCCTGCACGGCTCGGCCGATACGGTGGTGCCGTATGCGGAGGTCGAAAAGGTGGTGGCCAAGCTGCGCGCCCAGAAGGGCATCGTCATCGACTATGAGCTGGTGGAAGGCGGCGGCCACTTCTGGAGCGACAACCTCGTCGAGGTGGAGACACGGGTCGGGGCGTATCTGGATAAGAGGCTGGCGGCGGAGCCGGCGTAGGGAAGATCGTAGCGCGGGCTACGGCCGTACGATCCTCCCGCCGGGGAGAGGTTCGGGGACGCCGGTGGTTGCGGGAAAGGAGATCGGCAGGCCGGTGAAGGTGCGGGCGGCCAGATAGGCGAAGGCCTCGGCCTCCATGGAATCGCCCTGCCAGCCCACCCACTCGGCGGCCGAGACCGGCACCTCAAGGCGCTTGCGGATGGCGTGCATGAGGGCGGGATTGTGCCGCCCGCCGCCGCAGACGATCACCCGCCGGGGGCTTTGCGAACAGGCGGCGAGGCCCAGCACCACCGATTCGGCGGCGAAGGCGGTGAGGGTCGCCGCGCCATCCTCCAGGGACAACTCCGCCACCGGATCGAGAGAAAAATCGAACCGGTCCAGGGACTTGGGCCCACGGGCCCGAAAGTGGGGATGGTCGAGATAGGCCGCGACGATCGCCTCGTCGATCCGCCCCGAGCGGGCCAGGGCGCCGTTCTCATCACGGCGCGCCCCGCTCCGGGCCTGGACGAAGAGGTCGATCATGCCGTTGGCCGGGCCGGTGTCGAAGGCTTCGAGTACACCCCCCTCGCCGATCAGGGTCACGTTGGCGACCCCGCCCAGGTTGAGCACCGCCAGCGGCGCCTCCATGCGCGACCAGCGGGCCAGCGCCTGGTGATAGATCGGCGCGAGCGGCGCCCCCTGCCCGCCCGCGGCCACGTCGGCGGCGCGAAAGTCGAAGGCGACCGGCAGGCCCAGGCCCTCGGCGAGGCGGCGGGCGTCGATGAGCTGTACCGTGCGCCCGGGCCGTCGTCCGCTGGGGGCTTCGTGCAGCACCGTCTGGCCATGGACGCCGACCAGATCGATGCGGCCGGCCTGGGCGCCCATCTCGGCGAGGAAGGCGCGCGCGGCGGCGAGGTGCTCGTCGGCGACGGCGCTCGCGGCGGCCTGGAAAACCTCCGGGGCCGGGGCGCCGCGCGGCCAGGCGCGGGCGGCGGCGATCGCCTCTTCCACGATCGCCCGCGTCTTTGGCCCGAGGCTGCGCTCCGCCGCCGGCCCGAAGGCGGCGATCGCCTCGCCGTCGGTCTGCAGCACCGCCATATCGACCGCGTCGAGGGAGGTGCCGGTCATGAAGCCGAGGACGCGCATGCCTTGCTTGACTGCCATAGGCCCGCCCCGCTAGCTAGAGCCGATGACCGCCGCCTTCAAACCGCGCTCGGACCTCGTGCGCGTTCTGATGGAGCGCGGCCATGTCTATCAGGCGACGGACCTGGAAGGCCTGGACGCCGCCGCCCTGAAGGGCCCGATCGCCGGCTACATCGGCTTCGACGCCACCGCCCCCAGCCTGCATGTGGGCAGCTTGGTGCAGATCATGACTTTGCGGCGCCTGCAACAGACCGGCCACAGGCCGATCGTGCTGATGGGTGGGGGAACCACCAAGGTCGGCGACCCGTCGGACAAGGCGAGCGCCCGCCCGATGCTCACCGATGAAGCGATCGAGGCCAATCTGGCCGGCATCCGCGGCGCCTTCGCCCCGTTCCTGACGTTCGGCGACGGCCCCACCGACGCGGTGTGGGTCAACAACGCCGACTGGCTGGAAAAGCTCGGCTACATCGAGTTCCTGCGCGAATACGGCGTCCATTTCACCATCAACAAGATGCTCGCCCTGGAGTTCGTCAGGACGCGGATCGACAACGAACAGCCGCTGACGTTCCTGGAATTCAACTATGTGCTGATGCAGGCGGCCGACTTTCTGGAATTGAACCGGCGCTACGGCTGCACCCTGCAGTTCGGCGGCTCCGAACAGTGGGGCAATATCGTCGGCGGCGTCGATCTGATCCGCCGGGTGGAGGGCGCGCAGGCGTTCGGGGTGACCGCGCCCCTGGTGACCATGGCCTCGGGGGCCAAGATGGGCAAGACGGTGGCCGGGGCGGTGTGGCTCAACGCCGAGATGCGAAGTCCCTACGACTACTGGCAGTTCTGGCGCAACACCGAGGACGCCGACGTCGGCCGCTTCCTGCGCCTCTTTACCGACCTGCCGCTGGACGAGATCGGCCGGTTGGAGGCGCTCGGCGGGGCCGAGATCAACGAGGCCAAGAAGGTGTTGGCCAGCGAAGCCACGGCGCTGCTGCATGGCCGCTCGGCGGCGGAATCGGCGGCCGACGCGGCGAAGGGGGCATTCGAGGAAGGGCGGCTGTCGGAGGATTTGCCGACCTTGGAGATCGCGGCGGGACGGCTGAGCGGAATGTCCAACACCGACCTGATGGTGGCGGCCGGCTTCGCCACCTCCAACGGCGACGCGCGGCGCCAGATCGCGGGCGGCGGATTCCGCATCGACGGGGTCAAGGTGATCGACGCCCAGGCGCTCGTGAGTGTTTCCGGATCACAGGCGGAACTGCGCAAAGGAAACGCCCGCAAACGGCTGATGGTTGGCCAATGAACGCGCGGTCGCGCGCCCCCTCCGTCGCGGCGCAATCTTATATTCCCGGATAAGGACCCCTCAATGACCACCGCTTTGAACCCCGGCGATCCCGCCCCCGATTTCGACCTGCCCGGCGACCAGGGCCAGGTGTCGCTGGCCGCCCTCCGGGGCAAGGCCGTGGTGCTCTATTTCTATCCCAAGGACGACACCTCAGGCTGCACCGCCGAGGCCCAGGCCTTCACTGCGGCGGCGGCCGACTTCGCGGCGGCGGGCGCGGTGATCGTCGGCGTCTCCAAGGATTCGCCGGCCAGCCATGGCCGGTTCCGGGCCAAATACAGCCTCGCGCTCCAGCTCGCTTCGGACCAGGACGGCGAAGTGGTTGAGCGCTACGGGGCCTGGGTCGAAAAGAGCATGTACGGTCGCAAATACATGGGCGTCGAGCGGTGCACCTTCCTCATCGACGCGCGGGGCGTCGTGCGCCGTGTGTGGCGCAAAGTGAAGGTTCCGGGACACGCGGCCGAGGTGCTCGAGGCGGTTCGGGCGCTCGGGTGACGCCGGGGCAGTATTCCATCGCATATTTCCGTTGATCTCGCGCGATACTGGGGCAATTACTTAAACTCGTTACTTGCAGTTGTTCCGCCGCGATCTCGCCACATTTTAGATTGCTGGTCGGCAGGGCTCGCGAGTCTGCGACCAATTGGCTCGGCGGGGTTGCGCCATCCCAGCCGATCGGGGCATAACGCGCCGCCCTCGTAAAAAAACTCCGGACCCTCGACCCCATGATTGCTGGCCGCGCCAGGCGCCTCACCGAGGCGCTGTTCGACCTGTTTCCCGAGCGCCACCTGTTCATCCACTCGGGCGGCGAATTGCGCGCCCTGGCGTTGAGCCCCCGCCGGCAGCTGGCCATCGCGGCGGTCGCCGGCCTGTGCGCCTTGTGGATGAGTATTTCCACCCTGGGCATGCTGGCGGGCGCCATGGGCCACGACCGGGCCGAAGCGGCGCTGGGCCAGACCCAGGCCAAGTACGAGCGCTGGATCGCCGATCGGCAGGCGCGGCTGGACAGCGCCCTGGCGCAGCTCAACGCCCCGGCCAATTCCATCGGCGTTCTGGCCAACACTCTGGAGCGGCGCCATGCCGCCTTGGCCATGCTGCTCACCCAGGCGCAGGGCAGTCCCGGCGTTCTCCAGGCCATGGCCCCGATCTTGCTCCGCCCGGCCGGCCCCGCCAACGCCGCCCCGGCCCAGCGAATCCAGGCGGTGCAACTGGATCAGGAGCGCCTGATCGAGGCGACCGAATCCTTCGCCAAGACCCGCGCCGACCGCCTGCGCCTGGCGTTCCGCCTGGCCGGCCTCGATCCGGCCGTCTACGCCGGCCAGGGCGACGGGGTGGGCGGGCCGCTGATCCAGGCCAAGGACCCCCGGGCCCTGGCCGCAGTCCTCGACATCGACGAGGGGTTCGCCGCCCGCGTCCAGCGCGCCGCCGCCGACCTTTCGGACATGCGCGGCCTCACCGACGCGGCGGCCACCCTGCCGCTGGCCAGGCCGACACAGAACACCACCGAGAGCAGCGGGTTCGGGGTGCGGGTGGATCCGTTCACCGGCGAGCCGGCCTTTCATTCCGGCCAGGACTTCGCCGGCGCCTTCATGACCCCGATCCACGCCACCGCCCCTGGCGTGATCTCGTTCACCGGGATACGGTCGGGCTACGGCAACACCGTCGAGATCGATCATGGCCGCGGATTCAAGACCCGTTATGGACACCTTCAGGCGATTTTCGTGACCGTGGGACAGCATGTCGCCCTGGGTCAGAAGATCGCCGCCATGGGCTCGACCGGCCGCTCCACCGGCGATCATCTGCATTACGAAGTGTGGGTGAACGGCCGTCCCCAGAACCCCCTGCGCTTCGTGAAGGCCGGCGACTATGTTCAGCAAACCGAATAATCCTCCCCCCGCCCCGCCCGCTCCGGGACATCCCGAGCCGACGCCGCAGCCAGGCGATCCCACCCTGCGTCCGCCCCAGCGGGCGCAGAAGGCGGCCTCGCTCATCGCCCCCGACATGACCTTGGAGGGCAACATCACCGGCGGCGGCGAACTGCAGGTCGATGGCGCCGTCAAGGGCGACCTGCGCGTCGAGCGGGTGACCATCGGCGAAGGCGGTCATGTGGATGGCGGGGTCTACGCCGAGGCGGTGGAGGTGCGCGGCCGGGTCAACGGCTCGATCACCGCCAAGCAGGTGCGCCTGCACGCCGCCTGCCATGTGGACGGCGACATCACCCACGAACAGCTCGCCATGGAGATCGGCGCCTTCTTCCAGGGCCGCTCCCTGCGCCTGCAGCGCCCGCCGACCCAGGCGGGGGCGCCCACCATCGGCTCTCCGCGCTCAGCGCCGGCGGCTCCCACGTCCGCGCCGCCGAAAGACAACAACGGCCTGGGCCTTGGACCCAAGCCGGCCGCGGCGCCGTAGCGCTCCCATCAGACTTGCTCCTGGTTTCGATTTCGGTTTCTCTCGATTTCGGAGCTTAGGATCCGTTGGACGAACACCGCTACAGCCACCTTCTCGACCTCGTCTACGGGGCCGCGACCGACCCTGGCCTGTGGGTCTCCGCCATGGAAACCATGGCCGACGCGCTTGGCGGCAACAGCGCCTGGCTGTCCCAGCTCAGCGTTGAGGACGGCGGCGGTTCGGGGGTGCTGGCGCGGATCGATCCGGTCATGCCGGGAAAGTACATCGAATACTACGCCCGGCGGAATCCAATCATGAATGTCGAAAACCCCGCCGCCTATCTGCGCGACTGGGCGCCACGCATCCTCACCGACGAGGATTGGATGCCCAAGGAAGACTTGCTCCGCACCGAATTCTACAATGATTTCCTGGCGCCTCAGGATGTGCATTCGATCCTCATGATCCGCCTGGCCAGGCAGGGATCGGATATCTGCGTCATGAACCTCCATCGTCCAAAGCGCCTCGACCAGTTCGCCGGGCCCGAGATCGATTTCGCCGCCGCGCTCCACCCGCATCTGATTCGGGCTTTCAAACTCAGCCAGGTGTTCCCTGGGCCCAAGGCCTTGGGCGAGGCGGCCGTGGCGGCGCTCGACCATTCGCCCCATGGTTTGTTCTTTCTCGACGGCGCCGGCCAAGTCCGCCACGTCAACCGCGCCGGCGAGCGGATCGTCGCGCGCCGCCGCGGCCTGGGGCTTGTCGGGCGCCGTCTGGCGGCAGCCAACGCCCGTCTCACCAAGGCGCTCGAAGCCCTGATCCTGGCGGCGGGCTCCGCCGATCCGGCCGTCCGCGGCGGAGGCTCGATGGCCCTGCCGTCGCCCGAGGGCGGCGCGCCGCTGTCCGTCACCGTCGCTCCGCTCGGCGCCGGGCGATGGCCGATGGTCAGCAGCGACCATTCCGTTCTCGTCTGTGTGACCGACCTGGAGTCGGACATCGATGTGTCCGAAGCCAAGTTGCGGGACATCTTCGCCCTGACCGCCGCCGAGGCGCGCGTCGCGCTCCTGCTGTTGCGCGGCGCCAGGCCCCAGCAAGTCGCCGAGACATCCGGCGTCGGCGTGAGCACCGTGCGCTCGCAGCTGGCGAGCATTTTCGGCAAGACCGGCGCGGCCGACCAGGCCGAACTGTCGCGCCTGATGATGCGGCTGAGCGGCGGCGGGCAAGACTAGCCCGGGCATTCCAGGGATCGACGCCGGGCAAACGCACCCTTCGTCGGGAAGGAGGCGCGCGGCCGCCGCCTGCGTGTTCGCCATCCTTCATTTGAAGGATGCGCCGCCGCGTCCCGCGCCTCTAGCGTCGGCGGAACAACGAAACGGAGGCTCCGGTGTCGCAAATTCATTGGATCAACGCGGTCGATGGCAGTTTCAACGACGGAGCGGCCTGGTCTGGAGGAAAGGTCCCCCAGTCAGGCGACAACGCCATCATCAATGCCGCCGGTCCCGCCTTCACTGTCGTGGCGCAATACGGCTCGCAATACAACGACACGGTCGGCGGCATCCAGACCAGCGCCAACGCGACGCTGGAGATCACCGCCCTGATACGCAACACCCGCACCTACGGCACCACCTTCGATGCCCTCTCCGGCACGAACGGGGGCGTCAACGCCGGCACGATTTCGGTCGGCAGCAGGGACACCTTCGAGTGCGGCGTTACCCTGGACAACAGCGGCGTGATCTCGCTGAACAGCGGCGTCTATGGCAGCACCATGAGGCTCAGTTCGAACACCACCCTGAGCGGCGGCGGCCAAGTTATCCTCAACGACAGCGCCGGCAACCTCATATCACGGAACTCGCAGGCCTACATTCTGACCAACGTCGACAACACCATTTCCGGCGCCGGCAATATCGACCCGGTTCAGGTCAACCAGGCCAAGGGCGTCATCGACGCCACGGGAACCAATAACCCCCTGATCCTGGCGCAGGCGGGTGTGACGACCAACGCCGGCCTGATCGAGGCGACCGGCAACGCGGGTCTGATCGTCTCGTACGCCACCGTGGACGACTCCGGCGGCGGCGTGATTTTGGCCGCCAATGGCTCCAAGGTCAGCCTGCTGCAGGCCACCATCATCGGCGGGACGCTGGAAACCTCCGGCACTGGGGTGATCGAGGACACCGGGAGCACCACCCGGCTCGACGGCGCGAACTTCACGGTGAACAACAAAGGCGTGATCGACATCCTCGACAGCAGGACGCTCCAGGTGCAGGGCGCGATCGCCAACACCGGGACCATCGGCCTGGCCGGCGCCGGCGCCGCGACCACTCTTCTGGTCATGGGCGGGGGCGCCACGCTGAGCGGCGGCGGGACCGTCACTTTGAGCGACAGCGGCGCCAATGTCATCAGCGGGTCCGGCCTGACCAACATCGACAACACCATCTCCGGCGCGGGCCAAGTCGTGTCCCTGATCAACGGGGCCAAGGGGGTCATCGACGCCACGGGAACCAACAACCCCCTGATCCTGGGGCTGGCGGGTGTGACGACCAACGCCGGCCTGATCGAGGCGACCGGCAAGGCGGGGCTGATCGTCTCGTACGCCACCGTGGACGATTCCGGCGGCGGCGTGATTCTGGCCGCCAACGGCTCAAACATCAGCCTGCTGCAGGCCACCATCATCGGCGGCACGCTGAAAACCTCCGGCACGGGGGTGATCAACGACACCGGGACCACTAGCCTGCTCGACGGCGCGAACTTCACGGTGAGGAACACCGGCGTCATCGACATCCTCGACAGCAAGACGCTCAACGTGCAGGGGGCGATCGCCAACAGCGGGACCGTCAACCTGAACGGCGCCGCCGACGCGACCACCCTCCAGGTCGCGGGCGGGACCGGGGCCGCTACCTTGAGCGGCGGCGGGACCGTCACCATGAGCGACAGCGCCGCCAATGTCATCAGAGGGGGTGGGGCCAGCTACACCCTGACCAACGTCAATAACACCATTTCCGGGGCCGGGTTCATCGGCGGCCTGCACCTGGTAAACCGGGCGGCGGGGGTCATCGACGCCACCGGAACCAACAACGCCCTGATTTTGAACACCAACCTCGAGACCATCACCAACGCCGGGCTGATCGAGACCACCGGCACGGGCGGGTGCGTCGTCGGGAGCGCGATCGTCAACTCCGGCACGCTTCTGGCCGACGGCGGGACCCTGACGCTGAACGCGGCGGTGACCGGCCGGGGCGCGGTGGATATAGCGAAGGGGATCCTCGACATCGCCAACGTGGGCGCGGCCGAAAACGTCGCCTTCACCGGCAAGACCGGCAAGCTCGAACTGGCCCAATCTCAGAGCTACAGCGGCAAGGTCACGGGTTTCTCCTTGAGGGGAAGGACCACCCTGGACCTGCGCGACATCGCCTTCGATGGCGCGACGACGGTCAGCTACAGCGGCACGAAGTCCGGCGGCACACTCACCGTGACCCATGGGAGCGAAGTCGCCAGCATCAGGCTCGTCGGCGATTACCGATCATCGGTGTTTACGCTCAGCCGCGACGGACACGGGGGCACGAACGTCGTCGATCCGCCGGCCGCCGGCGCCGCGGCCGCCCCCGTCCACCGCCTCGTGGAGGCCATGGCGGCTATTGGCGTCGGCGGGGCGGTGGCGACCTACGCCGCCGCCGAGCCTTGGCGCGCGCGCGTCGGGATGCTGACCGCGCCTCGGATGCAACTGGCGTAGGGAGGCGCCGCTCTTCTCCCAGGCAATATGCAAGATACTCCCTACCCGTCCCCCCGCGTCGCGCCGACGCGCTGGGCCAGGGAGGCGGCCATGAAGGGGTCGAGGGCGCCGTCGAGGACGCCGGCGGTGTCGGAGGTTTCCACGCCGGTGCGAAGATCCTTGACCATCTGATAGGGCTGCAGGACGTAGGAGCGGATCTGATGGCCCCAGCCGATGTCGGTCTTGGCGTCCTCCACCGCCTGGGCCGCCGCTTCGCGCCGCTGCAATTCGGCCTCGTAGAGGCGGGCGCGCAGCATTTTCCAGGCCTGGTCGCGGTTCTGGTGTTGTGAACGCTGGTTCTGGCAAGCCACCGCGATGCCGGTGGGAATATGGGTCAGGCGCACCGCCGAATCGGTCTTGTTGACGTGCTGGCCGCCCGAACCGCTGGCCCGGTAGGTATCGACGCGCACGTCGGAGGGATCGATCTCGATCACGATCTTGTCGTCCACCACCGGATAGACCCACACCGAGGCGAAGCTGGTGTGGCGCTTGGCGGCGGAATCGAAGGGCGAGATGCGCACCAGCCGGTGGACGCCGGCCTCGGTCTTCAGCCAGCCGTAGGCATTGACGCCCTCGACCCGGATGGTGGCCGACTTGATTCCGGCGGTCTCGCCATCGGTCTCCTCGATCACCTCGACCGCCATGCCGCGGGCGGTCGCCCAGCGGGTGTACATGCGCAGCAGCATGGCCGCCCAGTCGGCGCTTTCCGTGCCGCCGGCCCCGGAATTGATCTCCACGAAGCTGTCGTTGGCGTCGGCCTCGCCCGACAGCAGGGCTTCCAGTTCGGCGCGGGCGGCGAAGGCCCGCAAGGCCTCGAGTTGGGTCTGGGCGTCGTCGAGAGAGGCCTCGTCGCCTTCGGCCTGAGCCATCTGGGCGAATTCCAGGCCGTCGGAGCGTTCGCGCTCCAAGCGGCGCACGGCTTCGACCTGGGTGGCCAGACGTGTGCGCTCGCGCATCAGGCCCTGGGCGGCGGCGGCGTCGTTCCAGAAGGCCGGATCCTCGGCGCGGGCGTCCAGTTCGTCCAGCCGCCTTAGCGCCACATCCCAGTCAAAGACGCCTCCTGAGCAGCCCGATGGACCGCTCGATATCGGCGCCGATCGCCTCGATATCCGCTCGCATGAAAAGCGCCTTGTGACCTTAGTGGTCGAAACCGGGGGGCGCGAGATAGCGCGCCGGCCGGGTCAATACAATCCGCCGAGTGGGTCGGGCGGCTTGGGCGGCCGGTCGGCCGCGGGCGGCGGGGTCGAGGGCATGACACCGCCCAGGGGGGTGATGGCGAAGGGTCGATCGCCGCCCGGCGCGGATATCCCGGTCGGGACGGGCCGGGGCTTGGGCTCGGTGCCCGGCCGGAAGGCCTCGCGATTGGGTCCGACCATGGCGAACTTGGCGTTGGGGGGCGCCTTGAACTCCAGCGGCGGCAGATCCTTGATGACCTCCTGCATGAATTCGATGAAGATCGGCACGGCGGCCACCGCCCCGGTTTCACCCTTTCCCAAGGACCGGTTGTCGTCGAAGCCGACGAACACCCCGACCACGATCTGCGGCGAAAAGCCCATGAACCAGGCGCTGCGGAAATCGTTGGTGGTTCCGGTCTTGCCGCCGATCGGCCGGCCCAGCA
>JBBRPN010000078.1:0-13182 GCA_038227925.1 Caulobacterales bacterium
AAGGACACCGCCGAGCAATTCACCGCCGCCGGCAACAAAGCGTTCAAGGATTCCGTCGAAAAGTCGATGACCGCCATGAGCGAAATGAACGCCTATTCCAAGAAGAACCTGGAAGCGGTCGTCGCTTCGGTGACCGCCGCAACCAAGGGCGCCGAAGCCCTGGGCGCCCGCGCCATCGCCTATTCCAAGAAGTCCATGGAAGACCAGGTCGCCGCCGCCAAAAGCCTGGCTGGCGCCAAAAGCCTGCAGGAAGCGGTCGAACTGCAGACCGCCTTCGCCAAGTCGGCCTTCGAAACCTATGTGGCCGAAGTCAACAAGATGGGCGAAACCGTCGCCGCCTCGATGAAGGAATCGATGTCGCCGATCAACGAGCGCGTCACCGCCCTGGTCGAGCGCGTCCAGGCCGCCCGCTAGGATATAGCCTCCTCCTCACCGGAGGAGATGGCGTCGCGAAGGCCCGGTCCCCGTCAAGGGGCCGGGCCTTTTGCTTTCCCGCCGCCGACGGACGCGCTAACAGTCGCGGCATGTCCACGCCGCAAGATCGCCTCGCCCGCCTGAACATCGTCCTGCCGCCCCCCGCGGCGGCAGTGGCCAACTATGTCCCCTTCGTCCGCCAGGGCGATCTGATCCATATCTCCGGCCAGGTTTCGCTCGATGCCGGCGGCGGGATCCGCGGCGTGGTCGGCGAGGATCTCGATCTGGCCGCCGGCCAAGCCGCCGCGCGGCTGTGCGCGATCAATCTGATCGCCCAGATGAAGGCGGCGTGCGACGGCGACCTCGACCGCATCCGCCGGGTGGTGAAGCTGGGCGGCTTCGTTCAAGCCGCGGCGGGGTTCTTCGACATTCCCAAGGTGATCAACGGCTGTTCCGACCTAATGGTCGAGGTGTTCGGCGACGCCGGCCGCCATGCCCGCTCCGCCGTGGGGGTCTACCGATTGCCGCTCAATTTCGCGGTCGAGGTGGACGCCCTCATCGAGGCGCCATGAAAGCGACCTTCGGCGAAGCCTGGGAGCGCCTGTTCGATCCGCCGATCGCGCACCGGGGATTGTGGTCGCCCGACGGCTGTCCGGAAAATTCACTGGGCGCGTTCCAGGCCGCCTGCGCCGGCGGCTACAACATCGAACTGGACGTGCAACTGACCGCCGACGGCGAGGCGGTGGTCTTCCATGACGCCACCCTGACCCGCATGACCGGCCAGCCGGGGCGGGTCGCCGACCACACCGCCGCCGATCTTGGCGCGATGCGGCTGGCCGGCACGGACGAGACCGTTCCCACCCTGGCCGACACCCTGACCCTGGTGGGGCACAAGGCCATGGTCCACATCGAGATCAAGGCTCCCTACGGCGAAGTCGGGCCGCTGGAGCGCCGGGTGCATGAAGTTCTGATCGACCACAACGGGCCCACCTGCGTCATCGGCTTCAATCCCTATTCCCACGCCTGGTTCGCCGACCATCATCCCCGGGTCCTGCGCGGCCTCGACAGCTATAGCTATGTCGGCGGCGACGCCCGCCATCTGGCCCCGGAACTTCGCAAGGAGTTCGCCCAACTGCGCCACGTGGCCATCGCCAGGCCGCACTTTCTGGCCCTCGGTCTCGACATGCTGCCCAGCGCCAGGGCCGATTCCCTGCGCAAGGCCGGCATGCCCGTCGTCGCCTGGACGGTGCGTTCGCCCGGCGAATGGGAGGCCGTCCAGCCCCATTGCGACAACCTGATCTTCGAGGGCTTCGCCGCGTGATTGGCCTGAAGGCCGAGGCGCGCATCCATCGCAGGATATCGGAAATCGGCCGGCCGGCCTGGGACCGCTGCGCGGCCCGGTCGGGCCATGCCGCCAATCCATTCATCGCCTACGATTTTCTGGATATTCTCGAGGAGTCCGGCTGCGCGACGGAGCGGACCGGCTGGGCGCCGCACCATCTGGCGATCGAGGACGGGGCCGGCGCCGTCGGCGCGGTCATGCCGCTCTATCTGAAGTCGCACAGCCTGGGCGAATACGTCTTCGACCACGCCTGGGCCGACGCCTACGAGCGGGCCGGCGGGCGCTATTACCCCAAGCTGACCGCCGCCGCGCCGTTTTCGCCAGTGACCGGGCCGAGACTGCTGGTCCGCGAGGATGTGAACCAGGACGGTGGTCGCACCGCGCTTCTGGACGCCACGCTCACCCTGACCGGCCGGTTCGGCGCCTCGACCCTGGGCGTCAACTTTCCGACCGAGTCGGAATGGCGGTTCATGGGCGGGCGGGGAATGCTCCTGCGCCAGAACCAGCAATACCACTGGTTCAACGCCGGCTACGCCAGCTTCGACGACTTCCTCGCCGCCCTGTCGTCGGGCCGCCGCAAGACCATCCGCCGCGAGCGGCGCGACGCCGTCGCCGGCGTCGATATCGTGCGCCTCACCGGCGCCGATCTCACCGAGGCGCACTGGGACGCCTTCTTCGCCTTCTACATGGACACCGGCTCGCGCAAATGGGGCCAGCCCTATCTGAACCGGCGGTTCTTCTCGCTGCTCGGCGAGCGGATGGCCGACCAAGTGCTGCTGATCATGGCCCGGCGCGGCGGGACCTGGATCGCCGGCGCCCTCAATCTGATCGGCGGCGACTGTCTCTACGGGCGCAACTGGGGCTGCCTGGAGGACGTGCCGTTCCTGCATTTCGAGCTGTGCTATTATCAGGCCATTGAGAGCGCCATCGACATGGGCCTGGCCCGCGTCGAAGCCGGGGCCCAGGGGCCGCACAAGATCGCCCGCGGCTACCTGCCGAGCGCGGTCTTTTCCGCCCACTACATCGCCGATCCGGCCCTGCGCGCCCCGGTGGCGCGATTTCTGGACGAGGAGCGGCGGGCCGTGCAGGGCGAGATGGACTGGCTGGCGGAGGAATATTCGCCGTTCAAGGAGGCTGCCTCGTGACGCCCTGGCCGCCGGACGTGACGCTGCGCGGTGAGCACGCCACGCTCGAATTGTTGGCTCCGTCGCACGGTGAAGCCCTGGCCGAGGCGGCGCGGGACGGCGAGTTGTGGAAGCTGTGGTTCACTTCGGTTCCGGCGCCGGAGGACATGGCCGGCGAGATCGAGCGCCGCCTCGCCCTGCGCGCCCAGGGTTCGATGCTGCCCTTCGTGGTGATCGAAAGCGTCACCGGCCGGCCGGTCGGCATGACCACCTATATGAACATCGACGCCGCGAGCCGCCGCCTGGAGATCGGCTCGACCTGGTACCGCGCCGCCGTCCAGCGCACCGCCCTCAACACCGAGTGCAAGCTGCTGCTCCTGCGCCACGCCTTCGAGACCCTGGACTGCATCGCCGTCGAATTCCGCACCCACTTCTTCAACCACGCCAGTCGCCGGGCCATCGAGCGCCTGGGGGCCAAGCTGGATGGCGTCCTGCGCAGCCACGCCCTCGGCCGCGCCGGCGAACTGCGCGACACCTGCGTCTACAGCATCGTTGCGGCCGAGTGGCCGGCGGTGAGACGAAATTTGGAGTGGCGGCTCTCTCGCGCTTGATATCTGTACTGGAATTTGTACATATGAGCCCCTGGAGGCGAACATGGATGCGATGACCTATTCCGACACCCGCGCGACGTTGAAGGACGTCATGGATCGTGTCGTGGAAGACAGGACTCCGATCGTGGTGACCCGGCGGCGCGGGGAATCAGTGGTGATGATCTCCCTGGCCGATTGGAGCGCCATCGAGGAAACCCTTCATCTCTTGTCCAGCCCAAGGAATGCCGAGCGTCTGAGGGAAGGGATGGCGGAGCTCGATGCCGGCGGGGGCGCCGAGCGCGAACTCATCGAGCCGTGAAGGTCCAGTTCTCCACCCGGGCGTGGCAGGACTATCTCTACTGGCAGGCGGAAGATCGCAAGATCCTCGAACGCGTCAACCGTCTGATCGAGGAATGCCGGCGCTCACCCTTTCACGGAACCGGAAAACCGGAGCCGCTCAGAGGTGAACTGCAGGGTTGGTGGTCGAGACGGATCACCCTCGAGGATCGCTTGATCTATCGGATTTCGGGTAAAAGTGACGCGCGGCGGATCGAAGTCCTGCAATGCCGGTATCACTATTAGGCGGGGAAGCGCACTGGCGTTCGCGAACGCTCAATATGCGACGGCGGCCGAGCGACCCAGACCATGCCTCCCATCGGCCAATACGGGACACGATGATCGACAAAATCCCGCTCGCTTTGCCGTTCAAGTCCGAGGCGACCCATCACGGCCTGGGATCGCACATTGTCTGGAGCTGTGTAGCTCAGCACCTCCGGGAAGCCGATCCGCTCGAAACCGTCCTTGAGGGCGCCCCGCGCGGCCTCGGTGGCGTAGCCCCGGCCCCAGGCGCGCCGGACCAGTCGCCAGCCGAGTTCCACGCCTGCCCCCACGGGGTGACCCGAGCGGATGGGCATGATGCCCGTGTATCCGACGAAAGCGCCATCCGGCTCCGCCACCAGCCAGCGGCAGAAACCGTGAGCGTGGTAGGCAGCCTGGTATCGCAGGAATTTTGGTTCACATTCCGCGAGGTCGGCCAATGGCGGCGTATCCACCATCACCGCCGGATCCATGTGCATGGAAGCAAAGGCGACGAAGTCGGAGTCATGCCAAGCGCGCAGGACGAGCCGTTCTGTTCGGATGGTCACGGCGAAATTCCCACGCTGATCTCGGGATTCTACGCCCGTTCCCAGGCCAACCATTTCTGCTGGCGCTCGGTCAGATTGGGCTGGGCCACGGTTGCGCGCTCCGGCGGGTTTGCTAAGGACGCGAGCCTATCACCAGAAAGGGCCAAGCGTCATGAGCCTCGACGGCGCCTACGATCCCGCCAACATCTTCGCCCGCATCGCGGCCGGCGACATGCCCGCCGCCAAGGTCTACGAGGACGCCGACACCCTGGCTTTCATGGATGTGTTTCCGCAGGCGCGCGGCCACGTCCTGGTCATCCACAAGACCGCGACCGCCCGCAACCTGCTGGATATCGAGCCCGCGCCTCTGCAGGCCCTCATCCTCACCGTCCAGCGCGTCACCCGCGCCGTCCGCGCCGCCCTGAAACCCGACGCCATCCTGGTGACGCAGTTCAGCGGCGCGGTCGCCGGCCAGACCATCTACCACCTCCACTTCCACATCATCCCGCGCTGGGCGGGCGAGCCGCTGGGGCGGCACGCGGGTGGGGCCATGGCCGAGGCGGGGGAACTGGCGGCGCTGGCCAAGGCAATAGCGGCGGAAATTTCGTAGTGGATAAAATCTCAAGCGGCGGCGAGTCGGCGCGTCGCCTCGGCCGCGCCTTGCAGCGCGCCTCGGCGACCCGGAGCTAGGGCCAGGGCGGCATTGAACGCGCGGAGCGCTTCATTCGGCCTATTTAGCTCCAGGAACAGCTCTCCCAACTGTTCGCGCGCCGGCGCGATCGGCCCCGGCGTCACCGGCAGCTTTTCCAGCGCGTCTTCCTCGTCCGCCGCCGCGGTCAGGTCCGTGACCGCAAGGCCGGCATCACCCCCCCGGGCCGCGCGCCAACCCTCGGCGGACTTCAGCAAGGAGTCTACCTGCGCCGCCCAGTACGCATCGCCCGAGGCGCGAAGGGCGTCTCGGCAAGCTTGCAGCTGGGCGATGTCGCCGTCGGCGGGGCCGGGCGAGGCCCCGCGCAGTCGTCCCAGGGCGCGGGCCCACCAGACGATCGCGGCAACCTGCGGGGCCGATCCGGGCAGAGGGGCGAGACGCGCCGCCGCCGCCCAGTCGCGGCTCTCCACGGCCAGCCGCACTGGCATGGCGTTGCCGGCGTAGCCGATCTTGAAGCCACCGGCCGTGAGAACGCCCATTCCTTGAAGGCTCGCCACCACCCGCGCCGCATCGGCCGTGCGGCCACGCTGTAGGTAGGCGTAGGTCAGGTAGTCCATGGCATGCAACTCCTCGCCCACATCACCTTGGGCGTGGGCGGCGGCGCGGGCGGCCAGGTTCGAGGCGATCGAGTCGTCCCACAGGCCGAGCCGGGTGAATATGTGCGAGGGCATGTGCAGGGCGTGGGGCGCCGAGGGTGCGATCCCCGCGTAGGCGCGCGCCGCGGGCAGGCCGCGCTGAGCCAGTTCGGCGCTGTCGTAGGCATGGATCAGGTAGTGCGGCACGCCGGGATGCCGTGGCTGCCGCTTCCAAATCGGCTCCAGGATGTCCGCGGCACGCTTCTGCCGCTCATGGGTGCGGTCAGCCGGCGAGGCCGTGGCCACGAGCGACAAGGCGTAAAACACCTGGGTCTCGTCGTCGTCGCGGTTGTCCCGCGCGATGGCGGCCATGGCGTCGGAGTAGCGCAGGGCCCGCGCGGCCGGAGCGGCGTGATCCGCGTCCGCATAATAGGCGCCGAGCGCGGCGATGAGGACCCGCTCGCGCGGCGTTGCGGCCGCCAGCGCGGCGGCCTTCCCTACCTCCGCCGCGCCAGCGGCCAAGTCGGCCCCGGCGGGCGGGTCCCAGAGCTGGTGATAGTGGGTCATGGCGCGGCCCCAGTGGGCCATAGCGCACGTCGGGTCGCGCGCGGCGACCTCGGCGAAGCCCTGGTCGGCGGCGTCGTAGGCGAACGAATGCAGCAGGGCGACCGCCCGATCGAAGGCGACGCCCACCGCCGGCGCGCAGCTGGTGGCGAAATGGACGGCCCCGAGGCGCTGGGGCGCGGGGTGATTGTGGTGCTCTTCCTGCGCGGCGGCCGGCGCGGCCAGCGCCAGGACCATCGCCATCGCGGCAATCCGTCTCGCCATCGTCCGCTCTCCCCGCCCCACTTTGCGCCACGGCAGCATAGCCCCCGCAACCGGGATGGAGCGCGGATCGCTGCCTGCGCCAGCTTCGTATTAGCAGGTGGCGGGGCTCTATAGGCAGATCCTGTTCCGGGACCGAAACCGGTGGCGGCGATCGAGACAGGTGTCTCACCAACACCGGCTCCCGCGCGACCGCCTCGCCCGCCGCCTCCGCCGGCGGCGTGGTCTTGGGGTCGAATTCGAAGGCGAGCTTGCCGTCCTTGAGCACCACCTTCACGTGGCCGCCCTTGAGCTAGCGCGCCCGGGCGCTACTCTTACCGCCATAGGTAAGACGGAGCAGGCCATGCGGATCACCGCCAACATTCCCCAGCCGGTGCCAACGCCAACTCGGCTGAAGGCTCCTACTTCTTCCGATCTAGTTGGTGGTCAAACGTCATAGTCGGCTTGGGTGCCCGAGGTGGCGGCGGCGGCGGTGGCGGTGGGGGTAGCGGCGGCGGTGGGGGTAGCGGCGGCGGTGGTGGCTCCTTATCGCTCATGGCTCTTCATTTCTTGACTGGGCGCACGACCCCCTCGTGGATTTTGGTCGGTGGTGGCGCGCGCGGTGGTGGTGGTGGCGGTGGCGGGGCGGTTGGCCTAGGGGTGATGCCCATGAAGAAAAATCCCGATCTTGGTGTAGAGGCTTACTGGAGGGCGCAGCCTACGGTCCGAGCGATCATTCTCGCCGATGCCGAGAAGCGCGTCCAGTCCAGCATCGGCCGTCTTGATGCACTCAATCAGCGACTGTCTGCGCTATGCGCTTTGCTTTTCGCGGGAGCTGCGGTTTCGGCGACGTTCACAGCCAACGCTGACAAGGTCACTCAAAAAGCCATCGGCCTCGCGGGCGCTTCGTCGATCATATTTGCGCTAGGCGGTGCCATCGGATGCGTTGGCCTTCTTTAGTGGGCGCACCATTTTCCCTGGCGAAAGCCCATCCTGGTGGGCCAGCAATGGACTTGATGAAATCGCCAAACTGGATGCGGATGGGGCGAACTATTGGCTGGCTGACCGCAGCGAGACCATGATCGAAAGTTTGGCCTCTGCGGTGACGCGGCGCGCCTTGGCGTTCAATTCCGCAGTCATTGTCGGTGCCGTCGCGGGTGGAACGATAGCCTTCGCTGCCTGGACGGCGGCTAACATTGCGCGCCCCGAAAAACATCCAGTCCCTGCGCAAGTGACTGTGCACATGACGGCGCTCACCAATTCGCCTGAGACCAAGGTTGGTCAGGCGGTCGCGCCCCACGCGATCGCTACGACATCAGCGAAACGGTCGGCGTCAGCATCAACTCTTAGATGACCACCTTCCACCCTTCTGATACCAACCCGCGTTGACATCGACCCTTTGGACCGCCGCCTTCCAGCCGGCTGCCGGCTGGAAGGCGGCGGTCCAGGTGAGTCCTCGTCAAAGAGGATTGGTATGAGACGTTCGGAACGTCCGCACCTGGCACCGGCCCGCCGACAGTTCACGAGTCTTGAGGAAGTCGCACCGGCGCCAAGCGCCCGACCTCCCCTAAACCAGCACCGGCTCCTGCGCGTCCGCCTCGCCCTCCGGAACCACCACCGCCGGCGGCGCCGTCTTGGGATCGAATTCGAAGGCCAGCTTGCCGTCCTTGAGGACCACCTTGACGTGGCCGCCCTTGGCCAGGCGCCCGAACAGGATGTCGTCGGCCAGGGGGCGTTTGATCTCTTCCTGGATCACCCGGCCGAGCGGGCGGGCGCCGTAGAGTTCGTCGAAGCCGTTCTTGGCCAGCCAGTCGATGGCCTCGTCGGTGGTCTCGATGGTCACATGGCGATCGGCGAGCTGGGCCTCGAGCTGCAGGATGAACTTCTGCACCACCATGCGGATCACCTCGGGGGTGAGGGCCTTGAAGCCGACGATGGCGTCCAGGCGGTTGCGGAATTCCGGGCTGAACAGCTTCTTGATCGCCTCCTCGTCCTGGCCCTCCATCTTGCCGCGGCCAAAGCCGATCGAGTTGCGCTGGGCGTCGGAGGCCCCGGCGTTGGTGGTCATGATCAGGATGACGTTCCTGAAATCCACCTTCTTGCCGTTGGCGTCGGTGAGCACCCCGTGGTCCATGACCTGCAGGAGGATGTTGTAGACGTCCTGGTGCGCCTTCTCGATCTCGTCGAGCAGGACGACCGCGTGGGGATGCTGGTCCACCGCGTCGGTGAGCAAGCCGCCCTGGTCGAAGCCCACATAGCCCGGCGGCGCGCCGATCAGGCGGCTCACGGTATGGCGCTCCATGTATTCGCTCATGTCGAAGCGAAGGAGTTCGATCCCCAGGGTGAGGGCGAGCTGGCGGGCGGTCTCGGTCTTGCCGGTGCCGGTGGGGCCGGAAAACAGATAGCAGCCGATCGGCTTGTCGGCTTCGCGCAGGCCGGCCCTGGCCATCTTCATGGCCGAGGAAAGCTGCTTGATCGCCTCCGCCTGGCCGAACACCGCCCCGGTCAGGTCGGCCTCGAGCTGTTTGAGGGCTTCGGTGTCGGATTTGGAAACCGACTTGGGCGGGATGCGGGCGATCTTGGAGACCACCAGTTCGACCTCCTTGAGCCCGATCACCTTCTTACGCCGTCCTTCCGGCAGCAGCATCTGTGACGCGCCCGCCTCGTCGATGACGTCGATCGCCTTGTCCGGCAGCTTGCGGTCGGTGATGTATTTGGCCGACAGCTCCACCGCCGCCCGCAGGGCTTCGGTGGTGTATTTCAGTTTGTGAAATTCCTCGTAGTAGGTCTTGAGTCCCTTGAGGATTTTGAACGTGTCCTCGATCGACGGCTCGTTGATGTCGATCTTCTGGAACCGGCGAACCAGGGCGCGGTCCTTCTCGAAATGCTGGCGAAACTCCTTGTAGGTGGTCGAGCCCATGCAGCGCAGGTTTCCCGACGCCAGGGCGGGTTTCAGCAGATTGGAGGCGTCCATCGCCCCGCCGCTGGTGGCGCCGGCCCCGATTACGGTGTGGATCTCGTCGATGAAAAGGATGGCGCCGGTGTGGTGCTCCAGTTCCTTGATCACCTGCTTGACCCGCTCCTCGAAATCGCCGCGGTAGCGGGTGCCGGCCAAGAGCGATCCCATGTCGAGGCTGAAGATGGTCGCCTTGGCCAGCACGTCGGGCACCTGATGGCCGACGATCTTGCGCGCCAGGCCCTCGGCGATGGCTGTCTTTCCCACCCCGGGGTCGCCCACCAGCAGGGGATTGTTCTTGGTCCGCCGGCACAGGATCTGGATGCAGCGCTCCACCTCATTGGCCCGGCCGATCAGCGGATCGACCTTGCCCTGGCGCGCCTTGTCGTTGAGGTTGACGCAATAGGCCTCCAGCGCCTCGCCGCCGGTCTTGACCGCCGGCTTTTCCTCGTCTTCCGCCGCCCCCTTGACGGGCCGCGCTTCCGCGGCGCCGGCCTTCTTGGCGATGCCGTGGGCGATGAAGTTCACCGCGTCGTAGCGGGTCATCTCCTGCTGTTGCAGGAAATAGGCGGCGTGGCTTTCGCGCTCCGAGAAGATGGCCACCAGCACATTGGCCCCGGTCACATCGTCGCGGCCCGAGGACTGGACATGGATGACGGCGCGCTGGATCACCCTCTGGAAGCCGGCCGTGGGCTTGGCGTCCTCGCCGTCATCGACGATGAGCGACTTCAATTCGTTGTCCACATAGTGGACGAGGTTCTTCTTCAGGGCGGCCAGGTCCACCTCGCAGGCGCGCATGACGCCGGCCGCGTCGGTGTCGTCGAGGAGGGAAAGGAGGAGGTGCTCCAAGGTCGCGTATTCGTGCTTGCGCTGATTGGCGTAGGCGACGGCGCGATGGAGCGATTCTTCCAGGTTACGCGAAAACGATGGCAATGAAGGCCTCTCAGTCCTTTTCCATGGTGCACTGCAAGGGGTGCTGGTGGCGGCGGGCGGTTTCGATCACCTGGGCAACCTTGGTCTCCGCCACTTCATAGGTGAAGACGCCGCAAACGCCGACGCCGTTTTGATGAACGTGTAGCATGATCCTAAGCGCGCTTTCGCGGGATTTGTTGAAAAACCGCTCCAGCACATAGGTGACGAACTCCATCGGGGTGTAGTCGTCGTTCAGAATCAACACCCGGTACATCGCCGGTTTCTGGGTCTTGGTCTTGGTTTGGGTCACCACGGCCGTGCCCGTGCCGATCACCTGACCTCCCTGCTGTTTGTCCGCCACGACGGCTCTCCAAGGCGAGGGGGCGCCGGCCCCCTTGAGTGCGATTAGATATGGAAACTTTGGCGTATTGGAAGGCCCATTCTATAGCCGCGTGGTTTGGGCGCGGCCCCCGAGGCTGCGCCCGCTGACCACCGCGTCGGCCCCGAACCGCGCCCGCAAGGCGTCCATCGCCTTCTCGCCGTCCAGGGCGCGCGCGTCGGCGGCGGCGAAGAAGTCGCTCGCCGCACCCGCGTCTTCCACGAAATTGCTGAGCCCCACGCCGATCAATCGATACGAATCGCCCCGCGCCTCGCCGCGCAGCATCTCCCGCGCGGTGGCGAACACGCTCTTGGCCGTCTGGGTGGGCATGGCCAGGGTGCGGCGACGGGTGACGATCCGGAACGCCGCGGTGCGCAGTTTCAAGGTGACCACCCTGGCCGCCTTGGCCTCGGCGCGAGCGTGGCGGGCGATCCGCTCGCACAGCGGCCACAGGCGATCCTCGAGTTCGGCCAGGTCGATGAGGTTCTCGTTGAAGGTCATCTCGGCGCCGATCGATTTGCGGGCCTGGTCGGCGTCCACCGCGCGGTCGTCCCGCCCGGTGGCGAGGCCCGCCAGGCGCAGGCCGTGGGCGCCGAAGCGATCGGCGAGCCTTCTGGGATCGGCGCGGGCGAGGTCGCCGACGGTGGCCAGGCCCGCCGCCTCCAGCGTTCTGGCGAACACCGGACCGACGCCCGGCAGGATCGACACCGGCCGCGGGGCCAGGAACGCCTCGGCCTCCGCCGCGCCGATCACCGCGAAGCCGCGCGGCTTGTCGAGATCCGAGGCGATCTTGGCCAGGAACTTGTTGGCCGCCAGGCCGATGGAGACGCCAAGGCCGATGTCGCGCTCGATCTCCGCCTGCAGCCGGGCCAGGACCTGGGCCGGCGCGGCGCCGTGCAGGCGCTCGGTGCCCGAAAGATCCAACCACGCCTCGTCCAGGGACAGGGGTTGAACCAGCGGTGTCAGGGCGCGCAGCTTCTCCAAAATCCGCCGGCTCTCGGCGCGGTATTTGGCGAAGTCGGGCGGCAGGATCACCGCCTGGGGACACAGGGCGCGCGCCTTGAACATCGGCATGGCCGACTTCACGCCGGATCGCCGGGCGATATAGCAGGCGGTGGTCACCACCCCGCGCCGGCCGCCGCCGACGATCACCGGCACATCGCGCAGCTCCGGGCGGTCGCGCTTCTCCACCGAGGCGTAGAAGGCGTCGCAGTCGAGGTGGGCGATGGAAAGGCTGGCCAGTTCGGGGTGGACGATCGTCCGCGGCGATCCGCAGGCCGGGCAGCGGGAATGCGGCGCCTCTCCCAACCGATAACAAGCGCGGCAGAGGGTGCTCATGGGCTGGGCCACAACCAGGCCGCGCCGCGCACTCCCGAGGAATCGCCGTGCCTGGCCGGCAGGACCGGAGTCGTGAACACGTCGGAAAAGACATAGCGCTCGATGGCGCCGCCGATCCGCCCGTATAGTTCGGCGACATTGGACATGCCGCCGCCGCAGACGATGATGTCGGGATCGAGGATGTCGCAGATCACCGCCAGGGCCCGGCCGAGCCGATCGACGTAGCGGTCCAGCGCCGCGGTGGCCGTCGCCTCGCCGGCCCTGGCCGCCCACACGATCGCTTCGCCGGTGAGCCGGCGGCCGGCGGCCTCGGCGTAGTCGGCCGCGAAGGCCGATCCCGAAATCCACGTCTCCAGGCAGTCGGTCCGGCCGCACCAGCAGCGGTGCGCGCCGCGCTCGGCCGCCGACGGCCAGGGCAGGGGCGTATGGCCCCATTCACCGCCGATCCGGTTGCGCCCCTCCACCGTGCGACCGCCGACCACCACGGCGCCGCCACAGCCGGTGCCGAGGATGGCCCCGAACACCACCCTCGCCCCTTGCCCCGCCCCGTCCGCGGCCTCGGAAAGGGCGAAGCAGTTGGCGTCGTTTTCCACCCGCACCGGGCGGCCGAGGGCGGCCTGCACATCCTTGTCGAAGGCCGTGCCGTTTAGCCAGACGCTGTTGGCGTTTCGCACCAGGCCGGTCGCGGGCGAAATCGATCCGGGCATGCCGATTCCCACCGGCAGGCCGGCCACGCCGGCTTCTCGCTCGGCTTCATCCACCAGGGCGCGAACCGTGTCGATCGCCGCCTGGTATTGGCCCGGATTGGGGGCGCGAACGCGGGCGACGAAGGCGCCGGCCGCGTCGATGGCCGCCGCCTCGATCTTGGTGCCGCCGAAATCGACCCCGATCCGAATCACCCGCCCGCTCCCTTAA
>JBBRPN010000079.1:0-13122 GCA_038227925.1 Caulobacterales bacterium
CGGCGCTCCCGGGGGTTGCGCGCCGGGGTTTTCTCCTGCGGGGGGGGGCGGCGCGCCGTCGGTTCTCCTATTCGCTCCCCGCGGGCCGCGGGTTGGTGGGGGGTGTGGGGGGCGGGGGCCCCCCCCCCGCCGCTCCCAAACCTATTCCGGACGACTTGGACAAGCGGAGAGACCCCTCACCCAACCCTCTCCCCGCAAGCGGGGCGAGGGCTTTGTCGCGGCGCGATCCACCCCATGACCGCCCCCCTGTGGACCTCGGCCGAAATCGCCGCCGCCACCGGTGGGCGGGCCGGCGCGGCCTTCGCCGCCACCGGGGTTTCCATCGACACCCGCACCCTCCTGCCCGGCGACCTCTTCGTAGCCCTGAGCGGCGAGCGCGATGGTCACGGCTTCATCCCCGCCGCCCTGGCCGCCGGGGCGGCCGGGAGCCTGGCCGGCCACCCGGTCGAGGGCCCGGCCGTCCTGGTCGGCGACACCCTGGAAGGCCTGGAGCATCTCGGCGAGGCGGCCCGCCTCCGCGCCCGTCAGGCCCGGCGCGGCGCGGTCACCGGATCGGTCGGCAAGACCAGCGTCACCCAGGCCATCCGCGCCGGCCTGGCCCGCGCCGGCCCGGCCCACGGCTCGGTGAAATCCTACAACAACCATATCGGCGTGCCCCTGACCCTGGCCCGCATGCCGGCGGCGACCCGGCGGGCGATCTTCGAGATCGGCATGAACCGGCCCGGCGAGATCGCCCCCCTGGCCCGCATGGTCCAGCCCCACGCGGTGGCGATCACCAATGTCGAGGCGGTGCATGTGGAGAACTTCCCTGGCGGCGAGGCGCAGGTCGCCATGGCCAAGGCGGAAATCTTTCAGGGCGTTGAGCGCGGCGGGGTGGCGGTGCTCAACGCCGACAACCCCTGGTTCGACCTCCTCAAGGCGCAGGCCCGCCGGGCCGGCGCCAAGCCGCGCGTCTTCGGGCGAGCCCGGGGCGCCGACGCCCGGCTCATGCGTTTCTCTCCCGCGCGCGGCGGCGCCTCGGTGGAAGCGACCCTCGACGGCAAGGACGTGGAATTCCCGATCCGCCAGTCGGCCGCCCATTGGGGGCCGATGAGCCTGTGCGCCGTCCTCATGCTCCAGGCTCTGGACGTCGATCTCGACACCGCCCTGGCCGCCCTGGCCGCCTTCCAGCCTTTGGAGGGCCGGGGGGCCGAGCGGGTGGTGCGCGGGCTGGCCGGCGCCTTCACCCTGATCGATGAGAGCTACAACGCCAGCCCCGTCTCCATGGTCGCCGCCCTGGCCGCCCTGGGGGCGAGGAGCGGCGCGGCGCGGCGAATCGTGGCCCTCACCGACATGCTCGAATTGGGCCCCTCGTCGGCCGAGCGTCACGCCGCCCTGGCCGCGCCCATCGCGGCGGCCAAGGCCGACCTGGTGTTCTGCGCCGGCCCGGCCATGGAATCGCTTTGGAACTCGCTGCCGGCGGCGCGGCGCGGGGCCTGGGCGCCGACCGCCGCCGATCTCGCGCCGCGCCTGGCCGAGGCGGTGGCGGCGGACGACGTGGTGATGGTCAAGGGCTCGCACGCCTCCGACGCGGCAGCGCTCGTCGCCGCCCTGACGGCCCTCGAGACCCGACCCACAAGCACTTCGGGGAAGGCCTAGGCCAATGCTCTACCTTCTCTACGAGCATCTGGCCGCCCGCCATATGGACGTCTCGGGCCTCAACCTGCTGCGCTATCTGACCTTCCGCGGCGGCATGGCGGTGGCCACCGCGCAACTGGTGGTGGTGGCCATGGGCTCACGCTTCATCCGTTGGATGCGCGCCCGCCAGGGCAAGGGCCAGCCGATCCGCGCCGACGGCCCCGAGCGCCATATCCTGGAAAAGTCCGGCACCCCGACCATGGGCGGGCTGATGTTCCTGGCCGGGATCACGGTCGCCACCCTGCTGTGGGCGGATCTGGACAACATCTACGTGTGGGTGGTGTTGCTGGTGACGGTGGCCTTCGGCGCCCTGGGTTTCATGGACGACTACGCGAAGGTCACCCGCCAGACCGCCGCCGGCATCTCGGGGCGGATGCGCCTGGCGATCGAGGCCGCCGTCGCCCTGGCGGCGGTGTTCCTGATGATCCGTTTCGGCCAGCCCTCGCCCGAGAGCGCCGGCCTTTCCACCTCCCTCGCCTTTCCGATCTTCAAGCGCGCCCTGCTCGACCTGTCCTGGTTCTACCTGGCCTTCGGCGCCTTCATCATCGTCGGCGCCTCCAACGCGGTGAATTTCACCGATGGCCTGGACGGCCTGGCCACGGTGCCGGTGATGATCGCGGCGGCGGCGTTCGGCCTCATCGCCTACCTGGTCGGCAACTTCGTGTTTTCCAACTATCTGCAGCTTCATTTCGTGCCGGGGGCGGGCGAGCTGGCGGTGATCTGCGCCGCCATCGTCGGCTCGGGCCTGGGCTTTCTGTGGTACAACGCCCCGCCGGCCCGCATCTTCATGGGCGACAGCGGCGCCCTGGCCCTCGGCGGCGCCATCGGCGCGGTGGCCGTGGCCACCAAGCACGAGATCGTGCTGGGCATCGTCGGCGGTCTGTTCGTCCTGGAGACGGTCTCGGTGATCGTCCAGGTCCTGTGGTTCAAGCGCACCGGCAAGCGGGTCTTCCTGATGGCCCCGGTCCACCACCACTTCGAGAAACTCGGCTGGTCCGAACCGACGGTGGTCATCCGCTTCTGGATCGTCGCGGTGATGCTGGCCATGCTGGGCCTGGCCACCCTGAAGCTGCGGTGAGGGGAGGGCGAGGCGCACCATGATCCCGGTCGGGTGTTTCGAGGGTCGAGAAGTCGCCGTCTTCGGCCTCGGCCGCACTGGCCTCACCGCGGCGCGCTCGCTGCTGGCCGGCGGGGCGCGCGTCGCCGCCTGGGACGACGATCCGGCCGCCCGCGCGGCGGCGGGGGCGCAGGGCCTGACCCTGGTCGACCTGGCCGCCGCCGACTGGTCGGCCTTCGCCGCCCTGGTGCTCTCGCCGGGCGTGCCGCTGACCCATCCGGCGCCGCACTGGACGGTGGAAAGGGCCCGCGCCGCCGGGGTCGAGATCGTCGGCGACATCGAACTCTTCGCCCGGGCCGTCGCCCTCGCCCCCGACCACAAACGCCCCCGGATCGTCGCCATCACCGGCACCAACGGCAAGTCCACCACCGCCGCCCTGCTGGGCCACGCCCTCGCCGAAGCCGGGCGCGACACCCGCGTCGGCGGCAACATCGGCTGGGGGGTGTTGGGGCTGGAGGACATGCACGGCGGGGCGGTCTATGTTCTGGAGCTGTCGTCCTATCAGCTCGACCTGACCTCGAGCCTCAAGCCCGACGTCGCCATCGTCCTCAACATCAGCCCCGACCATCTCGACCGTCACGGCGACATGGAGGGCTATGTGGCGGCCAAGAAGCGCATTCTTCTGGGTCAGGGCAAGGGTGACACCGCCGTCATCGGCATCGACGACGCCTGGGGCCAGCAGCTGTGCACCGAGATCACCGCCGCCAATCGCCGCACCATCTGGCCGATCAGCGCCCGCAAGACCCTCGGGCGGGGGGTCTACGCCCTCCAGGGCCAACTTTATGACGCCACCGACGGCCGGGTGACCGGGGTCGCCGATCTGACGGTCGCCCGCTCTCTGTCTGGCCGCCACAACTGGCAGAACGCGGCGGCGGCCTACGCCGCCATGCGCGCCCTGGGCGTTTCGCAAGAAGACGCGGTGAACGGGTTGATGAGCTTCCCCGGCCTCGCCCATCGGATGGAAACCATCGGCATCGTCGGCAAGGTGCGGTTCGTCAACGATTCCAAGGCCACCAACGTCGATGCCGCCCGCCAGGCGATGAGCGCCTATCCCGCCTTTCGCTGGATCGCCGGCGGGCGGGCCAAGGCCGGCGGCATCGAACCCCTGGCCGATCTCTTCGGCTCGGTGACCAAGGCCTATCTGATCGGCGAGGCCGCCCCGGCCTTCGCCGCCACCCTGAAGGGCCGCGCGCCCTGTCTCGAGGCGGGCGACATGGAGACGGCCGTCGCCGCGGCTTACGCCGACGCCAAGGCCGATGCGCGGGGGACCGACGCGGGGGGGGCCGACGGCGAGGAGGCCATCGTCCTCTTCTCCCCCGCCTGCGCCTCCTTCGACCAGTACAGCGACTTCGAGGCGCGGGGCGAAGCCTTCCGCGCCGCCGTCCACGCCCTGACCGCGCCCTGCTTGCGAGAGGCGAGCTAAATGACCGCCCAGACCCACGCCTTCCCCCGTTCCGACCGCACCCGCCTGGGCCTTTGGTGGTGGACCACCGACCGCTGGCTGCTGGGGGCCACGGCGGCGCTGATCGCCCTGGGCGTGCTCCTGCAGTTCGGCACCAGCCCGGCGGCGGCCTACCGCCTGGGAATCGCCTGGCCGTTCCATTTCGCGGTGCGCCAATGCCTGTTCGCGGCCGGCGGCGCGGCGGTCCTCATCGCCGCCTCCCTGCTTTCGCCGCGCGGGGTGCGCCGGACGGCGTTCTTCGTCTATCTGGTTTCCATCGCCGCCATGTTCGCCCTGCCGGTCCTCGGTCACGCCGCCAAGGGGGCGACGCGCTGGGTGGAGATCTCCGGCTTCACCCTGCAGCCGTCGGAGTTCATGAAGCCGGCTCTGATCGTCCTCATCGCCTGGATGTTCGCCGAGGGCCAGAAGGGCGAAGGGGTGCCGGGCGTCACCATCGCCTTCGGTCTTTACGCCGTGGCGGTGGCCCTGCTGCTGGCCGAGCCGGACATCGGCCAGACCGTCCTTATCACCGCCGCCTTCGGCGCCGCCTTCTGGATGGCCGGCGTGCCGATGAGCTGGATCGGGGTGTTGGGCGGGATGGCGGTCTGCGGCCTGGGCAGCACCTATTTCCTGTTCCAGCACGTGGCCACCCGGGTCGACGGTTTTCTCAGTCACGAAAAGACCGACACCCAGCAGGTTCATCGCGCCGCCGAGGCGATCGCCGCCGGCGGCGGTTTCGGCCGCGGCCCCGGCGAGGGGATCATGAAGCTGCACATCCCCGACATGCACACCGACTTCGCCTACAGCGCCGCCGCCGAGGAATACGGCCTGTGGCTGTCGCTGACCCTCATCGCCCTCTTCACCCTGGTGGTGGTGCGCGGCCTCTACAAGGCGATGAAATTGTCCGATCCCTTCGAACAGGTGGCGGCGGCCGGGCTGTTCGTCCTGGTGGGCATGCAGGCGTTCATCAACGTGGCGGTCAATCTGGACCTGGTGCCGACCAAGGGCATGACCCTGCCGTTCATCTCCTACGGCGGCTCGTCGATGCTGGCCATGGGCCTGACCCTGGGCATGGCCATGGCGCTCACCCGCCGGCGGCCGGGCGCCTACGGCGCCGGCGGCGACGGCTTCGCCAAGGCCGGCGCGTTTGTCTGATCGGCATCTGGCGTCCCGCAGGGTCGCGGTCGTCGCCGCGGGCGGCACCGGCGGCCACCTGTTTCCCGCCCAGGCGTTGGCCACGGCCCTGAGCGCGCGGGGTTGGCGCATCGTCCTGGCGACCGACGAGAGGGCCCAGGCCCTCGCCGATTCCTTTCCCGCCGAAAAGCGGATCGCCCTGGCCTCGGCCACCTTCCGGCCCGGCAGCCTCCTGGGCCTGGCGCGGGCGGCGGCGGCCATCGCCCGCGGTATCTTCCAGGCGCGGTCGGCGCTGACCCAGATCGATCCGGCCGTCGTCGTCGGCTTCGGCGGCTACCCTTCCCTGCCGGCCCTGATCGGGGCGATCACGCAAGGCCGGCGAACCATCGTCCACGAACAGAACGCTGTCTCTGGGCGCGCCAACCGCCTGCTGGCGCCGCACGTCACCGCGGTGGCCTGCGCCTTCCCGATTCTGCTCAAGGCCTCGCCCCGCGTCCAGGCGCGCGCCGTGGTGGTCGGCAACCCCGTCCGCCCCGAAATCGCGGCCTTGGCCGGGCTCCCGTACACGTCGCCGACAGACGAAATCCACCTGTTGATCACCGGCGGCAGCCAGGGCGCCCGATTGCTGTCCGAACTCGTACCGGCGGCGGTCGCCGGGCTTCCCGAGGTCCTGCGCCTACGCCTCAGAGTCCACCAGCAGACCCGCCCCGAATGCCTGGATGAGGCGCGCTGCGTCTACGCCGAGGCTGAGGTCCGCGCCGAGGTCGCCCCCTTCTTCCGCGACATGGCTGGCCGTCTCGCCGCCGCCCATCTGGTGATCGGCCGGGCCGGCGCCTCCACGGTCAGCGAGATCGCCGTCGCCGGCCGCCCTTCGATTTTGATTCCGTTGAAGATTTCCCTCGACGACGATCAGGGCCAAAACGCCAGGGTGCTGGCCGAGGCCGGCGCCGCCGAGGTGGCGCGCGAAGACGATCTCACGGCGCCCGCCCTGACCGCCGCCCTCGAAGCCCTGCTCGCCAATCCCCGCCGCCTCACCAGGATGGCCGCCGCCGCCCGCCGCGTGGCCAAACCGGACGCCGCCGAACGCCTCGCCGACCTAGTGGAGAAGATCGCTGGATAGAACCGTCGGCCCGGCGTTTCGCGCTTCACCATTTTCCGCTAGCTCTCGTTCATGAACGGCCCCCGCGCCCCCTTCGATTTCGGCCTTGTCCACTTCATCGGCATCGGCGGCGCCGGCATGAGCGGCATCGCCGAGATCATGCTGCGCCAGGGTCACGCCGTCCAGGGCTCGGACGCCAAGGCCGGGGCCAATACCGAACGGCTTCAGAGGCTGGGCGCCAAGGTGTTCATCGGCCACGACGCCGCCAATATCGCCGGCGCCGCCGCCATCGTCTACTCCAGCGCCATCAAGGCCGACAATGCTGAAATGGCGGCGGGGCGGGCGGGGCGTATACCCCTCGTTCGCCGCGCCGAAATGCTGGCCGAGCTCATGCGTCCGCGCCTGTCGATCGCGGTCGCCGGCGCCCATGGCAAGACCACCACCACCTCCCTGATCGCCGCCGTTCTCGATGCCGGAGGCCTCGATCCCACGGTGATCAACGGCGGAATCATCAACGCCTACGGCGCCAACGCCAAGGTCGGCGACGGCGAGTGGATCGTCGTCGAGGCCGACGAGAGCGACGGCACGTTTCTAAGATTGTTCCGCACGGTGGCGGTCGTGACCAATATCGATCGCGAACATTTGGACTATTACGGTGATTTCGCCGCCTTGACCGGCGCCTTCGAGACGTTCGCGCGGGACGTGCCCTTCTACGGCTTCGCCGCCCTGTGCATCGACGATCCGAATGTGCGGGAACTCGCGGCCAAGATCGAGAACCGCCGGGTGATCACCTACGGAACCGACCCGCTGGCGCAGGTGCGGGCGCTGAACATCTCCATGAGCGCCGAGGGCGCTACCTTCGACGTCGAGATTCAGGGCCGGGCCGGCGAAGTGACCAGGCTCGAACGGATGACGCTGCCGATGGCCGGCCGGCACAATGTGCTCAACGCCCTGGCCGCCATCGCCGTGGCGCGGGAGCTTGGGGTGTCCGACGCCGCCATCCGCCAAGGACTCGCCGCCTTTGGCGGTGTGCGGCGCCGGTTCACCACCGTGGGCGTCGCCCGCGGCCTGCGCATCATCGACGACTACGGTCACCACCCGGTCGAGATCGCCAGCGTCCTGGCCGCCGCCCGCGCGGTAAGCGACGGGCGGGTCATCGCGGTGGTCCAGCCGCACCGCTATTCGCGCCTGCGCGATCTTTTTCACGAGTTCCGCCGCTGTTTCGACGACGCCGACGCCGTGATCGTGGCCGACGTCTACCCCGCCGGCGAGACGCCGATCGACGGGATAGATCGTCAGGCTCTGGTGGAAGGTCTGCGCCGCCACGGTCATCGCCGGGTCGTCTCCCTGGAGCGCTTGGCGGATTTGCCGCGCCTGGTGGCCGGCGAGGCCCACCCCGGCGACCTCGTGGTTTTTCTCGGGGCCGGCGACATCACCGTCTGGGCTCACGCCCTCCCAGGGCAGTTGGAGGCGATGGGTGGCTGATCCGCGGTGGGGGAGGGGCGCGGGCTGGCGAAGCCGCCTGCCGCCGGTGCGCGGCAGGCTGCTGTTCGACGAGCCGCTGGCGCCCTTTACCTGGTTCCGCGTCGGCGGCCCGGCCGAGGCGCTGTTTCTTCCGGCCGACGAGGACGATCTGGCGGTGTTTCTGCGGGGGCTGCCGCGCGAGACGCCGATCACCGTGCTCGGCGCCGCCTCCAACCTCATCGTCCGCGACGGCGGCGTCGAAGGCGTGGTGATCCGTCTGGGCCGGGCGTTCGCCGACATTCGCGTCCAGGCGGACGAATGCCAGGCGATCGCCGGGGCCGCCGCCCTGGATGGCGCCGTCGCTCGCGCGGCCGGCAGGGCGGGCCTCGCCGGCCTGGAATTCTACGCCGGGATACCCGGAACCATCGGCGGCGCCCTGACCATGAACGCCGGTTGTTACGGCGTCGAGACAAGCGAGACGCTCGTGGCGGCGCGGGGGATCGATCGCGGCGGCGAGCGGCGCGTCCTGCCGGCGGAGGCGCTGGGCCACGCCTATCGGCACAGCGAGGCGCCGGGCGACATTGTCTGGACGCAGGCGACCTTTCGGGGTCATCGGGACGATCCCGGCGCGATTGTCGAACGCATGACGGCGATCACCGGGCGCCGCGAAGCGACCCAGCCGATCCGTGAGAAAACCGGCGGCTCGACGTTCAAAAATCCACCCGGCGATTCGGCCTGGCGCCTGATCGACGTCGCGGGCTGGCGCGGTCGCCTCCTCGGCGGGGCGATGTTCTCGCCTCTGCACGCGAATTTCATGATCAACACCGGCGACGCCACGGCCGCCGACCTCGAATCCCTCGGGGAGGCCGTCCGCGCCGATGTCAGGGCGAAATTCGACGTCAACCTCGAATGGGAAATCAGACGTATCGGGCGCCCTTAACACCAGGCGGCGATTCAGCGCACAAGTGGCATCGCAACAAGGGATCGCCCATGGGACTTCCTCTCGCCGGCCGCCATGTCGTCGTCCTGATGGGCGGCCTTTCCGCCGAGCGCGAGGTCAGCCTGACCTCCGGCGCCGCATGCGCCGACGCTCTCCAGCGCCTGGGGGCCAGGGTCAGCCGGGTGGACGCCGGGCGAGATATCGCAGCGGTGCTGACCGCATTGGAGCCCGATGTCTGTTTCAACGCCCTGCACGGCGCCTGGGGGGAGGACGGCTGCGTGCAGGGTGTGCTGGAGACCCTGGGACTGGCCTACACCCACTCCGGCGTCCTGGCGTCGGCCTTGGCCATGGACAAGGCCAAGGCCAAGGCGGTGCTGGCCGCCGCCGGCGTGCCGGTTCCCGGCGGCCGGCTCTACAGCCGCTTCGAGGCGGCGCGGGATCATGTGATGGCGCCGCCCTATGTGGTCAAACCCAATTCCCAGGGTTCTTCGGTGGGCGTGTTTCGGGTGTTCGAAGGGGCCAATGGGCCGCCCGCCGAACTTCTCGCGCCTGACTGGATGTTTGGCGAGCAGGTAATGATCGAACCCTACGTGCCGGGGCTTGAACTGGCGGTGGCGGTGATAGGCGGTGAAGCCCTCACCGTCACCGAGATCGAATCGCGCACCGGTTTCTACGATTATGAGGCGAAATACGGCGATCACGGTTCGATCCACATCCTCCCGGCGCGCATCGCGCCGGACGTGGCGGCCAGCGCCAAACGTCACGCGGCGGCGGCGCACACCGCCCTTGGCTGCCAGGGGGTCACCCGAAGCGACTTTCGTTATGACGACATTAACGACCTTCTGGTCCTTCTGGAGGTCAACACCCAGCCTGGGATGACGCCCACTTCGCTCGCGCCCGAGCAGGCGGCGCACGCCGGCCTGGGGTTCGACGAACTGGTGCTTTGGATCACGGAGGACGGGCATGCCCGCGGCGTTGCGGGGGGAACGGCGGGGGGGCGCCAAACCTCGGGCCAAAGTGTCCCCTAAGACCGCCCGCCCGCGCCTCGCGAGACCGGCTGCGCGCGGAACCAGCAAACTGCGGGCCGCGCGCCGCGTCGGCCTGCCGCCCGCGGTGGCGGTCGCCGCCGCCTGCCTGGTCCTGGCGCTCGCCGTGGTCGTCGTCCTGGCGACGGGCGGTCGCGGTCAAGGCCTCGTCAGGGTCGCCCACGGGGCGATCGACAGCCGGTTCGCCAGCCTCGGGTTCCGACTGGGCGTGATCCACCTGCAGGGGGCCTCGCCCGCCGCGCAAAAGGAGGTCCTCGAGGCGGCCGGTCTTTCCTTCGGCGCCCCGATCCTCGCCGTCGATTTGAACGGCGTGCGGAGCCGGGTGGAGCGGGTCAGCTGGGTGGAGCGGGCGCGGGTCGTTCGGCTGTTGCCCGACACCCTGGTGATCGCGATCGACCAGCGCCCCTTGCTGGCGGTGTGGGAACACGCCGGCCGCGCCACGGTGATCGCCGACGACGGCCAAGTGATGACCAAGCTCGATCCGGCACATTTCACCGGCCTGCCGCTGATCGTCGGCGAAGGCGCCAATCTCGCCGCGGGGGCGATTTTGCCGGCCATCCTTGGCCGGCCGCGGCTGGCGCGAAAATTGGACACCCTGGTGCGGGTGGACGGCCGCCGATGGGATATTCGGCTCAAGGACGGTGGCCTGATCATGCTGCCCGCCGGGAATGAAGAGGCCGCCCTCAAGGACCTGGACGGGCTCGACCATGCCTCGCGAATCCTCGATCTTGGCTTGGCGCGCATCGATCTGCGCGATCCGGAGATGATTGTGGTGCGCCCGCGTGGCGGCGCGGCGCCGGTGTTGACCTCTGGAGGGGTTTAGACAATGCAGGATGTGATGGAACGCACTGGGCCGCCGGCGCCGGCGAGGGGAGAGCGGCGCGAGGCGCTCAAGGCGGCGCTGGGCCGCTCGCCGGTGGTGGCGGCGGTGGATCTGGGCGCCTCCAAGGTGGCCTGTTTCATCATGAAGCCCGATGGCGTGCGGCGCGGCGACCGCACCTTAACCACCGCGGGCGTCGGCTATGTGCAGTCCCATGGCGTGCGCGGCGGCAGCATCGTCGATATGGACGAGGCCGCCCAGGCCATCGCCCAGGCCGTGGAACGCGCCGAAACCATGGCCGGCGTCGATGTCCAGGGGGTCACCGTCGCCACCGCCTGCGGCCAGCTCGCCAGCCACCGCGTTGCCGCCCGGGTTTCGCTGGGCGGGCGGCCGATTAGCGACAACGACATGACGCGCGCCATCGGCCAAGCCATGGCCGGCCTGCGCCTCGACCGGCGCCAGGCGATCCACCTGCGCCCCATCACCTGGTCGGTGGACGGGCAACGGCGGGTGCGCGATCCGCGCGCCATGTTCGGCCGCGTCCTCGGCGTGGAGATGCTGGTCGTCTCCATGAACGAGGGCGTCTTCCACACCCTGGGTCACTGCGTCGAGCGCGCCCATCTGCAGTTCGAGGGCGTGGTGGCCGCCCCCTTCGCCTCGGCCCTGGCGGCCCTGGAGGAGGACGAGATGGACCTGGGCGCCATCTGCATCGACATGGGCGGCGGTTCGACCTCGGTGGCGGTCTATTCCGGCGGCGCCCTGGTGCATGTGGACGCTCTGGCGGTCGGCGGCCAGCATGTGACCCAGGACGTGGCCCGCGGCCTTTCCACCTCCACGGCCGGCGCCGAGCGCATCAAGACCCTGCACGGTTCGGCCATCGCCTCGGCCAACGAGGACCGTGAGATGATCGAAGCCCCGCCGCGCGGCGACGATCCCGGCGCCGGGCCGGTCAACGCCCCCCGCTCCATGCTCAAGGGGATCATCGCGCCGCGCGTTGAGGAGACCCTCGAACTTCTCAAGGAGCGCCTGAAAAACGCCGGCGCCCTGGTCGAGCCGGGGGCCGGCGTGGTGCTTATCGGCGGGGCCAGCCAGCTCGCCGGGGTTCGGGAAGTCGCGGTGCGCGTCTTCGATCGCCCGGTGCGCCTGGGCCGGCCTCGCCGCATTCCGCACCTCGCCGACGCCGCCTCGGGCCCGGCCTTCTGCGCCGCCGCCGGCGTCCTCCAACGCGCCGCCTTCGGCCCCCGCGAAGTCGGGCCGAAACGCGCAGGCGGGAACCAGCGCTCGCAAGGGCCGGTGGATCCAAAAGCCAACGTCGTCGCCAAGGCGGCGGCGTGGCTGCGGGAGAATCTCTGAAAATCGGCGAACCGGCGGTGAGCATCCTCCCGTCGCTTTTGCCCGTGAAAACAGCCCGGTCCGCCTCGACGGTCTCGCGACTCAGCTTATGCGGTTAACGCGGGATTAAGGATGGCGGATGCTGAATCGGCGGCGTCCATCGAAGCGGTCCGCGAGCGGTTCGGGGGCTGAGATTTCATTTAGGCGCGACGGAGGCTCCGGGTCCAATGACGTTCAAGGTTTTTGCTCCACAGACCAAGGAATTGAAGCCTCGGATCGTGGTTTTCGGGGTCGGCGGGGCCGGCGGCAACGCAGTCAACAACATGATCGAGGCCGGGCTCGAAGGCGTCGAGTTCGTGGTCGCCAACACCGACTCCCAGCAGCTGGCCTTTTCCAAGACCGACCGGCGCATACAGCTCGGCGTCAACGTCACCCAGGGCCTGGGCGCCGGCGCCCATCCGGAAGTGGGCATGTCGGCGGCGGAGGAATCCGCGCCGGAGATCGGCGAAAACCTGGACGGCGCCCACATGGTGTTCATTACCGCCGGCATGGGCGGTGGCACCGGCACCGGGGCAGGCCCGATCATCGCCAAATGCGCCCGCGAACGCGGCATCCTCACCGTGGGGGTGGTCACCAAGCCTTTCCACTTCGAGGGCCGCCACCGCATGCGCCTGGCCGAGGCCGGCATCGCCGAGCTGCAGCGCTATGTGGACACCCTGATCGTCATCCCCAATCAGAATCTGTTCCGCGTCGCCAATGAGCGGACCACCTTCGCCGAAGCCTTCGGCATGGCCGATCAGGTGCTGCATTCGGGGGTGCGCTCGATCACCGACCTGATGGTTCTGCCGGGCCTGATCAACCTCGATTTCGCCGATGTGCGCACGGTGATGACCGACATGGGCAAGGCGATGATGGGCACCGGCGAGGCGTCCGGCGAGGGCCGCGCCTTGATGGCGGCGGAAAACGCCATCCAGAACCCGTTGCTCGACGAAGTGTCGCTCAAGGGGGCCAAGGCGGTGCTGGTGAACATCACCGGCGGCCTGGACATGACC